>JAHEBH010000008.1 GCA_024642335.1 Erythrobacter sp. | reverse complement strand
TTTGGGTCAGGAGGCGAACAGAGATGGCAAGTGAAGCGCCTGGTGCGCAAAGATTTGATTTTGCAAATGTGCTAACCAGCTGGCGCCATTGGTGGCGTACTGCCGTAAAAGGCACGGTGGACCAGGCCGCCGTGATCGAAAAACGGCGCACGGAAAGCTATATCAGTTCGCGCTACCTGCTGATGCTGGCCATGTCGGCGGGCATCGCCATCCTTGGCCTGCTGCTGTCATCGCCTGCCGTGGTGATCGGTGCCATGCTGCTCTCCCCGCTGATGGACCCGATCATGGGGCTGGGTTTCTCGCTCGCCATTGGCGATTTCGGATGGATGAAGCGGTCGGCCCGCTCGCTGGCGGCAGGCACGCTCTTTGCGGTGCTGTTCTGTGCCCTTGTGGTATTCTTCTCCCCCCTCCAGACGGTGACAAGCGAGATTGCCGCGCGAACCAAGCCCAATCTGTTCGACCTGCTGGTGGCGCTGTTTTCAGCCATCGCCGGTGCCTATGCGGTCATCCGCGGTCGGGAAGGCACGATCGTGGGCGTGGCCATCGCCACCGCCTTGATGCCGCCTTTGGCCGTCGTCGGCTTTGGCCTCGCTACCTTCAACTGGACGGTGTTTTCAGGAGCTTTGGGACTCTTCTTCACCAACCTCATGACCATCGCGTTGACTGCCGCTGTCATGGCGCGCCTCTATGGCTTCCGCACCAATCTTTCCGAAAAGCAGACCTGGATGCAATCGGGCATCATTGCGGTCACATTTGTGGCGATCGCCATTCCGCTGTTCCTGTCCCTGCTCGACATTGCCGAGGAGGCACGGGCGACCAGGCAGATGAACTCGCTGGTGATGCAGGGGTTCGACAACCGGGCCCGGCTTTCGCAAATCGAGGCCAATTTCGATTCAGACCCGATCCGGGTCAACGCGACCGTGCTGACGCCGGAACTTGAAGAGGATGCCGAGCGTACGGCAATGCGGGCCCTGGAACGCGCGCTGGGTGAGCCGGTCGAAGTGGTGATCACGCAATATCGCGTCGGAACCACCGCACAGGCGGCGGAAGAGGCGCAATTGTCTGCTGCACTGGCAGAGGAGCGGGCAGACTTGGCAGAGGCCGATCGCCTGTCGGAGCGTCTGGCCCTGGTTGCGGGCGTGGAGGTGTCTGCGGTGACGGTCGACCGCGACCGGAACCGCGCAACGGTCAAGGCAACCCCGCTCGAGGGAGCGACATTGCGCGCCTATTCCGAACTGGAAAGGCGCATCGTCGCAATCCAGGGGCCGGGATGGGATATTCGTCTGGTCCCGCCAGTAATGGCGCTGCCCGATATAGCCGTCGCGGATGAGGCAATCTCTGCCGAAGGGCAGGAGGCGGTGAAGCTGGTCGCCTGGACGGCGGAACGCATCGGCCTGCCAATACGCCTGGAAGGTCGCAGGGATTCGGTCGCGCTCGTCAATGCCGCACTGGGCGAACGCGGCATAGTGTCCGAGCTTGCCCCCGGCGGGCCCGGTTATGGCCCGGTCAGCGTATCATGGGTGACCCCGGAGGAGTAGCGATCAGGCCGCCAGATTGAGCGGTTCGATCTCGCCCGAAAGATACAGCTTCTTTGCCTTGGCGCGACTGAGCTTGCCAGAGCTGGTGCGCGGCAGCGTGCGCGGCGGTACCAGTTCGACAATGCAGTTCATGCCCGTGACGGCGCGGACCTTGTCGGCAATGTCGTCGCGCAGTTTCAGCCTCTCTTCGGGATCGGAAACGCGGCAATGCACCAGCACGGCGGGGGCTTCCTCGCCATTTTCCATCTCGATAGAGAAGGCAGCGATATCGCCGTGGTTGAAGCCCGGCAATTGTTCCACCACCCATTCGATGTCCTGCGGCCAGTGGTTCTTGCCGTTGATGATGATCATGTCCTTCGCGCGGCCGACGATGAACAGGTAGCCATCGGCCAGGTAGCCCATGTCGCCTGTATCCAGCCATCCGTCGACTAGGCATTCATCGGTCGCTTCCTGGTTGCGGAAATAGGAATGCATCACGCTCGGCCCGCGGCACCATACCTTGCCGATCTGGTGATCGCCCCTGGCTTCGCCCTTCTCCCCGCGAATTTCGACATCCATGTCGGGCAGGGGCTTGCCGCAATTGACAATGGCGCGATAGCGGGCCGGGCGCGAAAGGTCGCGGCGCGTGCCTGACAGGCGCTCTTCCTCGACCAGCTCGACACGGATGCCTTCGCCCGGCGGCATGACGGTGACGGCCAGCGTTGCCTCGGCCAGGCCGTAGCTTGGGGTGAATGCATGGGCCTTGAACCCGGCTTCGGAAAAGGCGTTGACGAAATTCTGCATCACGTCTGGGCGGATCATGTCGGCACCATTGCCGGCCAGCCGCCAGCGCGACAGGTCGAAACGCTCGGATACGTGGCTCTGGCTGGAGATGCGGCGCGCGCAGATATCATAGCCGAAAGTGGGCGAATAGCTCAGCGTATTGCCCTTGTTGCGGCTGATCAGGTCCAGCCAGGCGAGTGGACGGCGGGCGAAATGTTCGGTCTTGAGGTAATCGACGCTCATCTGGTTGGCGATCAGCGACAGGAAACAACCGACAAGGCCCATGTCATGGTACCAGGGCAACCAGCTGACCACGCGATCGTTGGTGCCGACTTCCATGCTGGCGGCATGGCCATAGAGGTTATGCAGCAGCGCCTTGTGCGTCACCGCCACGCCTTGCGGGAATCGGGTAGAGCCGCTGGAGTATTGCAGGTAGCAGATATCTTCCGGGTCGGCCTTGGGAAGCTCCGCCTGTGGAGCGGGTCGCTTTGCAAACTCGTCCCAGCTGATGCCTTGGCAGCCCTGCTTGTCCGCCGCGGCCTTGGCCATGTCGGCGATCTCGGGGGGATAGATCAGTATCAACGGGTCGGAGCTTTGCAGCTGCACCGCGAGCTGGTCGATATAGCTTTCCTTGCCGCCAAACGTGGTCGGCAGCGGAAGTGGTACCGGCCAGGCACCGGAATAGGTGCAGGCGCAGAACAGCGCCGCAAAATCGGGCCCGGTTTCCGCGATCAGGGCAATGCGATCGCCCTTCTTGACGCCTGCATCGATCAGACGATAGGCCATCTCCAGCGCGTCCTTGCGCATCTCGGAAAAGGTATAGACCCGTTCCAGCGTGCCGCGCATGTCGTGGAAGTTCAGGCCCTTCGCGCTCTTCGCGGCATAATCGATCGCATCGTTGAACGTGGCGAAATCGGCGCGAATGCGCGGCAGCGGGCAATCGTTGGGCGTGGGTGTGAGTTCTGTCATGGCCAGTCAGGCAACCCTTTATTATTGCGCGCTTTCGGCGCTCCCCCTCATAACAAAAAAGATGCCGAGTCCGTCCCGACATCGTATCAATCTTTCCCATTTGTCATGAAGTATGGCACGAATAAGGCCAATGGTGAACAATAGGCAAGTGGGAAAGCAGCCGAAGAGGGGCAGAACGCCCCTTGATGACGCCCGATTGCGTGATCTGGCGCTGTCCTATGTGGCGCGATATGCGACCTCTGCGGCGAAGCTGGAGCGCTATCTGGCGCGGAAGCTGCGCGAGTTGGGCTGGGCCGATGGCGCCGTGCCGCCCGATATCCCTGCGCTCGTCGCGCGCTATGCCGAACTGGGCTACATCGACGATGAAGGATTTGCGCGCGCCAGGAGCGCGAGCCTGTTGCGGCGCGGGTATGGCCTGCGCCGCGTGAACCAGGCGCTGGGCCAGGACGGGATTTCCACTGCACTGCGCGAGGAGGTGGCGCCCGGAGAGGCGGCAAGGCGCCATGCGGTGCTCGCTCTGGCAAGAAAGCGCCGCTTCGGTCCCTTTGGTGCCATTGAGCTTGAACGCGACAGGCGTGAGAAGCAAATTGCTGCCATGCTGCGCGCGGGCCATTCGCTCGACTTCGCGCGTGAAATGGTGGATGCCGCGAGCGAGGAATCGGCCGAACAATGGGCCTATGAACTGGATGATGAGACAAATGGCAGGACGAATTGACTTGATGCGGGCCATGGTGCTCGCGGCCTGTTGCGCCATGGCCGCCTGTTCGACCCAGGTCGCCAGCGAACAACCGGCACGGGAGAGCATGCCGGCAGGCGCAGTGCACCCAGAGTCCGGCCTTGAGGTCATCCCGCTCACGATCGTGCAGGATGGCAAGCGGCACGTCCTGCAGGTGGAAGTGGCGCGCAGCCGCGAGGAATGGTCGCGCGGTCTGATGTTCCGCACCGTCATGGGCGCTGATGAAGGCATGATATTTGTCGGCCGACCTGGACAGCAGGCATCTTTCTGGATGCGCAACACCGTCATCCCGCTGGACATCATCTTCATCGGCACGGACAACCGGATACTCAACTATTATCCCATGACCACGCCCTATTCGCTGGATTCGCTGCCATCGGCGGGTCTGACCAATGCCGTGCTGGAGATCAACGGCGGGCGGCTGGAGGAACTGGGCTTCACTCCCGGCGCACAGGTGGAATGGGAGGATTGATTGTCTGACTTTCGCGCACCCATCCGGGTGCGCGTCCTCGCTAGACGGGCAGGCAAGCTGCCCCCGCTGCGGGGCGGGCAGTCGCCCTTGCGGGCCTTCGGCCCGATCTGACGCTTGCGCTGGACATAGGAAAAGGGCTAACCGCGCGGCCATGGGAATCCTGATGAAAATCTTCACCTGGTGGGATGGTGCCACGATCGGCACGCTCCTGTGGTCTGCGCGCAAGGGCGAGCATGTCGGCACCGATGCGCAGGGCAACAAATACTACCGCACGAAGAACGTCCGCGATGGCGAGCGCGAGCGGCGCTGGGTCATCTACAACGGCGCCAATGACGCCAGCCGAGTTCCCGCAGAATGGCATGGCTGGCTGCATCATTCCTATGACGAACTGCCCGAAAGCCATTTGCCGCCGCCGCGGATCTGGGAAACAGATTACACGCCCAACGCCACCGGCACTTCGCAGGCCTACAGGCCGGCAGGGGCACTTGAACGCGGCGGGCAGCGCGCGCGCGCCACGGGCGATTACGAAGCCTGGACGCCCGAGGCGTGAGCCTTCTGCGCCTCGCGATCGTCGGGGCGGGCGCTCTGGCGCTGGTGGCTTGCGACAGCAGTGCGCCGGAGCCCGAGGCCGAAGAAACCGAAATTCCGGACGATCTGGCCGATTCCTCCCTGCCGCTGGTGGAGGTTGACGACAGCCTGGGTACGCCGCTGGAAGAACGGGTGGCGACGATTGGCCTGATCAACAAGCGCAACAACATCACCCGCGATATCGAGTTGCGTCCGGGCGAACAGCAGCGCTTCGACAATATCATCATCCGCCTGGCGAGCTGCGAACGCACCGCGCCGTGGGAGCACCCGCCGCTGACCGGGGCCTTCGTGCAGGTGCTGGTGCAGGATCGCGGAACAAGCGACTGGAGAAGGATTTTCTCTGGCTGGCTCTACAAGGAAGCCCCCGCCGTCAACGTGGTGGAACACCCGATCTACGATGTCTGGGTCAAGGACTGCGCGATGAGTTTCCCGGGAGAGGAAACTGCCGTCTCGTCTTCCGCACCCACGGCTTCCGCCACAGCTGCGCCAGAGGCTGGCGCACCGGCGGCTCCGGAGGCCGAAGCAGCACCTGCCGAGGTCAGCAATTGAGCATGGGCTGAAGGCAGGTCTGCCGCAAACCTGTCGGCACAAGCGTCCGCGAGCAGTTTAAGGTATTCCGCCTGCGGCAAGGCCACCGCCCCAAGCGAGGCAAGGTGTTCCGTCATGAACTGGCAATCGAGCAGCCGATATCCGGCGCGCTTCATCAGCGCCACCAGCCACGCCAGCGCCACCTTGCTCGCATTGTCCGCCCTGCTGAACATGCTCTCGCCGCAGAACACGCGATCGAAGCTGACGCCGTAAAGCCCGCCCACCAGTTCGCCATCGCGCCAGCATTCGATCGAGTGGGCATGGCCTGCGTGATGAAGTTCGACATAGCTCGCCTCGATCCTGCGGTTGATCCAGGTATCATGGCGACCCGGACGCGATGCGGCACAGGCGGCGACAACATCGACAAAGGCGCGATTGCAGGTGACCTGGTAGCGATCCTGCTTCACCATCCTGGTGAGCGAGCTGGAAAGCCGGAATCCCTCGAGCGGAATAATCGCCCTCTCGCGCGGTTCGACCCAGTAGACCTCTTCGTCATGGCGCGAATCGGCCATCGGGAAAATGCCGCTGCGATAGGCGAGCAGCAGCGTTTCTGCTGGCAGGATCTGGGGCGCGGGGCCGTGCATTTGCGCCTTCTATCATGCGATCACGCGCTCGTCGCTTGCCATTGAAGCGAAGGCGCTATAGAGGCGCGCTCGCTGCAGGGGTGTAGCTCAGCTGGTAGAGCATCGGTCTCCAAAACCGAGGGCCACGGGTTCGAATCCTGTCACCCCTGCCATTTTCCTTTCTCTTGTTGTTTCGCCCGCGCATCCGCGCGTGCGTCCTCGGTGCCGTTCCCTCCGCTGCGCTGCGGGGCACCTGCGGGCGGCCGGTCGGCCTTGCGGGCCTTGTGGCCCGAATGTCGCTCCACATTGCTGGACGGCAATGATTGTGGCGCGACTGGCGACACCAGAGCGCGACTGCGCGACCGCAGGTGCCCCGCAGTCCTGAGCTTGTCGAAGGACGGAGGGATCAGCGCCGAGGATGCCCCTGCGGATGCAGGGGCGTAACTACAAAGGATATCCCTCAATACTCCTCGGGCTCTTCCGGCGTATCGGCCAGATGGTCCGGCCCGGCCTTCTTGTCACCCCTGGCGAGTTTGAACACCACGCCCGACAGCAGGGCCAGCGCCAGCAAATTGGGCAGCGCCATGGCCGCATTGGAGATGTCGCCCAGGCGCCAGACTTCTTCCGACGGGCGCGATGCGCCGATGAAGATGGCCAGACACCAGATCACGCGCCAGCCACGGTGCAGCATCCTTTCGCCCGCGCGGTTCGATCCCGGCACGCGGTCGTAGATGAAGGTGATCGCCCGCTCGCCGTAATAGGACCAGGTCAAGAGCGTGGTGAAGACGAACAGGATCAGAGCCACGCTGGCAATCAACGTGCCGAGCGGGACACTGGCGACGGAGAAGGGGAAGGCGGCCGCAAAAGCTCCGCTGGTCATGGCAAAGCCGGTCAGGTCCGATTGCCATGCATGCTCCACGGGTCCGCCAGCGCCGGTGAAATTGCCCTCCACCGTCAGGATCACCAGCGCGGTCATGGTGCAGATCACGATGGTATCGATGAATGTGCCCAGCATGGCCATGCGGCCCTGCTGTTCGGGATCGTCGGTCTGCGCCACGGCATGGGCGATAGGCGTCGAGCCTTGCCCCGCTTCGTTGGAGAAAAGTCCGCGAGCCACGCCCGCGCGGATGGCAATGATGATTGCCGCGCCGACAAAGCCGCCGGTCGCCGCCTGCGGATTGAAGGCTCCGTGGAAGATGCGGGCGAAGGTTTCGGGAATGTCCTGGATGTCGAGCAGGATGGCGATCAGGGCCATCACGATATAGGCCCCTGCCATAAAGGGCACGACCTTTTCCGCCACATTGCCGATCGACTTGATGCCGCCGATGATGACCACGAACACGACGATGGCGGTGATCATGCCGCCGATCCATTCTTCCACGCCGAACAATTCGTTCATGCCGTCAGCCACCGCGTTGGACTGGATCGCGTTGCCGGTGACGAGCGCGGAAAACAGCGTGCCCACGCAGAATACCAGCGCCAGCCAGGTCCATTTGGGACCAAGGCCGATCATGATGTAGCTCATCGGGCCGCCGCGATAGATGCCGTCGCTGGTCTTCTCGCGGTAGCGGATGGCCAGTGCGCCTTCGGCAAAGGCCAGCGCCATGCCGATCAGCGCGGTGATCCACATCCAGAAGATCGCGCCCGGCCCGCCGAGCGCGATGGCGGTGGCGACACCTGCCAGATTGCCCGTGCCTACCTGGCCGGAAAGCGCGGTGGAAAGCGCGGCAAAGGGGCTGATCTCGCCGGCACCAGTGCCCTTGCGGCCCTTGAACAGACCGGCAAATGCGCTGCCCAGCTTGACGATGGGATAGAAGCGCAGCCCCACCATGACCCACAGGCCGACACCGAACAGGATGATGACCATCGGCGGGAAGGGAAGCACTTCCTGCCCGCTCCACTGGCCGGCCCAGATGAAGTCCGAAACATTGGTGACGTGATCGAGAAACGTCAGCGCCTGTTCTGCCTGTGCCAAGTGGCGACCCCTTCAATACCTGTCCCTGAAAGGAGGGGAAGCTATCGCCAAGCCGCGCCACTGGCCAGCCCCCATGTTGCATCTGTAACCGGCTTTCGCAGCTTGGCCTTGCACACACTTGCCAAGCCCAGCCATGCACCCTAAATAGCCCTTCGCCTTCCGACATCGGAAAATCGCAGCCCCTCCCGGTCACTTGGATCGGGGCGGCGATGGACCTATGGTGAAAGGCGAAAGAGATTTATCGCGTAGCGAACAGAGGCAAGAGCAATGGCGCAGGACGGCAAGAAGACAAGCCCCGGCGATTTCATCAACCAGGTGAAGTCGGAGACTTCCAAGGTTGTGTGGCCCTCGCGGGAAGAGACGATCCGCACGGCGATCTTCGTTTTCATCATGATGCTGATCCTCTCGCTGTTCTTCCTCGGCGTCGATTCGCTGTTCGGTGCGGCCGTGCGCTGGCTGCTTTCGCTGGCCTGACGCCACACACCGCAAATAGACAGGAAAGAGAATTCAGATGGCCCGCTGGTACATCATCCACGCTTACTCCGGCTTCGAGAACAAGGTTCGCGATTCGATCCTGGCCGAGGCCGAGCGCCTCGGGCTTTCCGAGGGTGTCGAGGAAGTCGAGGTTCCGACCGAAACCGTGACCGAGGTCAAGCGCGGCAAGAAGGTGCAGGTCGAACGCAAGTTCATGCCCGGCTACGTGCTGGCCAAGCTGAACATGACCGACGATATCTACCACCTGGTCAAGAACACGCCGAAGGTGACGGGTTTCCTGGGCAACAACAACAAGCCGCAGCCGATCTCCGAGAAGGAGGCTGCGCGCTATTTCGGCGGGGTGGAGGAAGCCAAGGCTTCCCCCAAGAAGGACATCAGCGTCGAGTACGAGATCGGCGATCAGGTCAAGGTGCTCGAAGGCCCCTTCGCCAGCTTCAACGGCGTGGTGGAAGAACTCGATTTCGACAAGGCCAAGGTCAAGGTCTCCGTCTCCATCTTCGGCCGCGCAACGCCGGTGGAACTGGACTTCGAGCAGGTCGAACTGGCCAAGTAGGGCCGGTTTTCAGACCAGAAGCAAAAGGGGCGCCCCGCGAAAGCCGGGCGCCCCTTTTTTGTTTTCTGGTGATTGCTGGCGCTTCCATGCCGAACTGATTTCCGCCAACATTCCAAGAGCGCAATGTCAGCATTCGACCCAATTGCGGACGTTGGGCCAAAAGGAGCCGGATCCCCAGCGAATGCGACACGGACTTTGCACGCATTTCTGAAAGCGATGCGCAGCAGGCCGGGTCATACGCGATTCAGCCCCCGGTCGAATCCATTGTGACTACTTCCACCCTTTCTCGCTCAAATGCTTGGCAAAAGAGCCTACTCGATGCACAGTCTGCGCAAAATCGAACATATGCGGGATTCGTAGTCTCGGAGAGGAAAACCTAGTGACACGCAAACAAAGTCGCCTGTTAATCGCAACCATGCTGCTTCCCGCCTCGATGGCACTGGGAGCGCCGGCATTTGCCCAGGATCACGACCATGCCGAGGTCGATACCGCCGTCGCGCTGACAGCCGCGAAGAGCGGCGCCTGGTCGAGCGCCTCAACCTGGGCCGGCGGCAAGGTGCCGGGTGCGGGCGATGCGGTGGTCATCGGCCGCGGCATTGAGGTCGTGCTGGACACGAACGCGCCCGAACTGCGCAGCATCACCGTCCAGGGCAAGCTGACCTTTGCCGATACAAGCGATATCGCGCTTGAAAGCGAGTGGATCTATGTCCCTGGCGGCGAGCTGACCATCGGCACTGCGGCCAATCCCTACCAGCACAATGCCACGATCACACTGACCGACAATGTGCCGGGCGAGGACATCAACACCATGGGCGACCGCGGCATCATGCTGATGGGCGGCACGCTCAACATGCACGGCACGCGCGACCACACCTGGTCCAAGCTGGCGGCCACCGCCGAGAAGGGCGCTACCAGCATCACCTTGCTCGATGCGTCCGAATGGCGTGCAGGCGACGAGATCGTGCTGGCCTCGACCGACTTCGATCCGCGCCAGGCGGAAAAGCGCACGATCACCGAAGTCAACGGCAACACGGTCAGCTTCGCCCAGCCGCTCGAATACATGCATTTCGGCGAGATCACCTACGACGTCGACCAGCGCGGCGAGGTCGCCAACATGACCCGCAATATCAAGGTGCAGGCGTCAGAGGACGCAGAAGAGACCTATATCGGCGGTCACATCATGGCGATGGGCGGATCGAAGGCCTATGTCGACGGGGTCGAGCTCAACCGCATGGGCCAGCACCTTACGCTGGCACGCTATCCGATGCACTTCCACATCCTCGGCGATGCGGAAGGGATGTACATCAGGAACGCGGCGATCCACGACACCTACAATCGCTGCGTAACTGTGCATGGCACCAACGACCTGCGCATCGAGAACAACGTGACCTACAACACCGTGGGCCACTGCTTCTTCATGGAAGACGGCATAGAGCACGGCAACAGCTTCATCAGGAACCTGGCGATCCAGACCAAGTGCCACCCGACGCTGGCATGCGTGCCGGTGAACATTGGGCCCAACGGCGAGTCTCTGAAATTCGAGAATCGCCAGGCGCACCTCCAGGCCAGCTTCCAAAGCGAAAATGTCCTGCTGCCTTCGGACAATACGGTCTCGAGCTTCTGGATCACCAACCCGGACAACACCTACATCGACAATGTGGCGGCCGGTTCCGACCAGGCCGGGTTCTGGCTTTCGTTGCCGGAGCACCCCAATGGCGCCTTCCTGGGTACGGAGGCGAGCCTCAACACCTGGCCGCGCCGGACGCTGCTGGGCGAATTCCGGGGCAACACGGCTCACTCGAACTATGACGGCTACATGTTCGACCGGAACATCGCCGAAGATAATACCTTCGCGCTGGCCGGGAACACATACCTCCCGTTGGTCGATCATACTGACCCGCTGAGCGAGGCGCTGGTAACAAACTTTGTCGACCTGACCGCCTACAAGAACCGAAATCAGGGCCTGTGGGGCCGCGGTGAACTTCTCACGTTCCACAATTTCAAGTCCGCCGACAACGCCATCGGCATGACGATATCATCGGGTTCGTTCGGCACCGAGACGTATACTTCATTGGTGACCGATTCCCTGTTCGTGGGCGAAACCGACAATATCGGCAATCCTCGGACGCCGGAAGAAGTCACCTACGGTCGCAGCCTGCCCAAGCCGCTGATCCCCGATTTCCCGATCCGCGCCTATGAATATTACGATTATCGCAACGAGGTGCAGAACACGACTTTCGTCAACTATCAGGACAATGACCTGCGCAAGACGGGCGCTCTGTCGTGGCTCATGTTCAACAGCTCGGGCGTTACCACCGCAAGTACCATCAAGACCGCGACATACATCAACGCCAAGCCGGTCTATTTCCCGAACTACGATACCAGGTTCGACAATGACAATCGTGGCGGCGGGTCATACAGGACCCTGTCGATCCGCGATCTTGACGGTACGACATCCGGGATACCCAACTCCCACATCATCCTCCATGACGGGGTGAGCAACAGCGTCGCCACCGACGACAGCTGCACCATCCATCCCGACTGGAACGCTTCGGTCTGCGCCGGCGATCTCGGGCGTCTGGCCTTTTCGCCGCCTCGCCAGGGCTTTGCATTCGGACGTCCCGGTGCGCCGCGCCCTGCTGGCGCTACTTTCAACTTTGGCAATCTCGGCACTCCGCCCCCGCCCCAGGCACCCATCACGCTGCGTCGCAATGACATCGAATTCGGAAATGGCAATGGGGCCACAGTGCGCGCCGGCACCGAGGTCCAGGTGCTGACCGAAAGGGATGAAGTGCCTCTCAGCATCAGTGAGATGGACCAGGGTTCGTGGGTGATCTTCGAACTGCCGGGTTTCTCCACCGCGGACTCCGGTACGGAACTGAACAGCCTGGCGGCACTGCGCGGAGCGAACGAGACGTCCTGGTTCAGGGACGTGGATAGCCTCTGGGTCAAACTCTATGTGGCCGATCCTCCGGAATTGCCGATTCGTCCGTTGAACATGCAGGCGGGCATCATCGCCAGCAGAGAAGGGCGCGGCGGCTGACGCCACACTTGCAACGCAACGGTGCCTGAACGGCGCCGTTGCTGCGCGGGAGCGAGGAGAATGCGAGATCGCATTCTGCAATCGATCGGCTCTCGCAGCGTTGTCAGAGGTCGGGTCAAACTGATTTTCTGGTAATGCTGACCAATTCTGACGTCCGCTTTCCATCCCAACTGCGGACATCTGCCACCCTGTCAGGCCGTGGGCTAGACCTTCAACCCCCGTACCACCCCAGCGCTTCGGCATAGCCGAGGCTGAGCATCACCGTGTCGACGAGGCCGTGGGCGATCACTGCGGCCCACAGGCTGCCCTTCATATGCAGGCGCAGCCAGCCCAGGAACAGGCCCACGCTGCCGGTGATGATGACGCCGCCCAGGTCCTGGTAGGCATGCGCAAGACCGAAGGCGAGGGCCTGGATCAGCAGCACCAGCAGCATGCGTCCGCGCAGTCCGGCAAGGCGTGAGAGGCGGTCCATCAGGAAGCCGCGCCAGAGCATTTCCTCGCCAAAGGCGGCAGTGCCCCAGACCACCAGCGTGATCCACAGGGCGAAGGCCGCAGGGCTTTGGGTGGCAAGGTCGATCACGCTTTCCACCTCGGGTTTCGGAAGATCGAGCAGGCCGACCAGCCACGTTCCCACGGTAAAGATCACAATGATGATGCCGGTTCCGGCCACCGCCCATGCGAGCGTGCGCCGCCAGCTTTCGGGGCGCGTGAAATTGAAGGCCTCGCCCGCCGCGCCGTCACGCCTGAGCCACAGCCACGCCACCAGCAAAGCGCCCGCCATGCCGACGGCTGCAGACAGCGCCCACAGGGTCGAGTCCCGGCCGATGTTGCCCGGGTCGTTGAGGTCGATAAGCGGGATAAGCGGGATGGTCGACAAGGCCAGGTAGACAAGCAGGACCGTGACAAGCTGCAGCAGGAAGCGCCGCCAGCCCAGCGGTCGAATGGTCGGGGGATTGGCGATATCTTCGGTCATGCGGACAGACCTAATGCCCGCCATGCGGGCTTGACCAGCCGCACGCCTGTGAATCGCTTGCCTTTTGCACGCCTTTCGACTAGGCGCGCGCCTTCTCGAAAGGGAATCCATGCGGGAGGCTCGTCAAGCGGGCCGTTTGTACCGCTAACCATGACCTCGGAGCGCATCCGGGGAACAGTGAGAAAGGAATGGTCTTATGGCCAAGAAAATTGACGGCTATATCAATTTGCAGGTGGCCGCGGGCTCTGCAACCCCGTCCCCGCCGATCGGCCCGGCCCTGGGCCAGCGCGGCGTGAACATCATGGAATTCTGCAAGGCCTTCAACGCCGCGACCGAAAGCCTGGAAAAGGGCATGCCGATCCCGACGAAGATCACGGTCTATGCCGATCGCAGCTTCACCTTCATCACCAAGACCCCGCCTGCCAGCTTCCTCTTGAAGAAGGCCGCCAAGCTGAAGTCCGCCTCCAAGGAGCCGGGCAAGGTTGTGGCCGGCAAGGTGACGAAGAGCCAGGTGCGCGAGATCGCCGAAACCAAGATGGCCGATCTTAACGCGAACGATATCGATCAGGCCATGAAGATCATCGAAGGCTCTGCCCGTTCGATGGGCCTCGAAGTGGTGGAGGGCTAAGCACATGGCAAAGTTGACCAAGAAGCAGAAGACGCTCGGCACTCTCGATGGCGAGAAGCTCTACACGGTGGACGAAGCCCTGGCCCTGCTGCGCGAGCACAAGGCCAAGTTCGACGAGACCGTTGAAGTCGCGATGAACCTGGGTGTTGACCCGCGTCACGCCGACCAGATGGTGCGCGGCATGGTCTCGCTGCCTTCGGGCACCGGCAAGGACGTCAAGGTTGCGGTTTTCGCCCGCGGCGACAACGCCGAAAAGGCGCTCAAGGCAGGTGCCGACAAGGTCGGCGCCGAGGACCTGATGGAAGACATGCAGGCCGGCAATCTCGATTATGACCGCGTGATCGCCACGCCGGACATGATGGGTGTCGTCGGCCGCCTCGGCAAGGTGCTGGGTCCCAAGGGCCTGATGCCGAACCCGAAGCTGGGCACCGTCACTCCGAACGTGGAGCAGGCCGTGAAGGACGCCAAGGGCGGCCAGGTCGAATTCCGCGTGGAGAAGCTGGGCATCATCCACTCCGGCATCGGCAAGCTGTCTTTCGACGATGCTGCACTGAAGGCGAACTTCCAGGCGCTGACCGGCGCCGTGGTGAAGGCCAAGCCTTCGGGCGCCAAGGGCAAGTATGTCAAGAAGATCTCGCTGACCAGCACGATGGGCCCCGGCCTGAAGGTGGACCTGGCAGAGGTTGAGGGGGCCTAAGCCTTCCAGCTGGTCCAACGCAACAAGAAGGGCTGGTGGAGCGATCCACCAGCCCTTTTCTATTGTCCGCAAGCGGGCCGTTAGCGGACATTCCCGGGATTGCTTTCCTACAGGCCTCAACCACGCCTAGCCGCGCAGCATGGCCCGCTTTCAACCGCCCCGTCGCATCCCGCCGTTCACTCCCGTCCCGGTCCGCGCGCGTGCTGACGGCTGGACACCGCTGAGGCAGGCCGAGTTCATCGGCATGCTCGCGCAGACCGGCTCGGTCTCGGCAGCGGCGGAGTTTGTCGGGATGGCGCGCGAGACGGCCTATCGTTTGCGCGGCAAGCCGGGGGCCGAGGAATTTGCGGCGGCGTGGGATGCGGCGCTGGCCGTGGCGGGTGTGCGGAGAGTGCCAGCGGCGCAGCAGGAGCGTTCGCGAAAGGTCACACAGGCAGAGCCGTGGCGCGCCATCCTGGGCGGGCGCTGGCGGGTGGTGATGCGGCGCGGCAAATATTGCGGCAGCGTGCGTGAGGCCCCGAATTCCGCGCTTCTCGGCTGGCTCGCGCAGCTCGACCGCGCCTATCGCGAGGGTCGCAAGGCCAGACGCCGTAGCCAAAGGTCACAGTCAAAACCGGGCGGCTTCGCGTCAACCGACAGTGAGGGCGATGATGCCTGAGGCTTGCCGCCAGTGGCTGTTCCCCATAGCTTCTCCCGGAAGGAGAGCGATCGACATGCGGATGCTGGGTATGATTGCGGCGGCGATGCTGCATTTGGCGCTGCTGCATGGGGGCGCTGCGCAGGCGCAGGTCTTGCCCGATGGACCGGTGCTGGCGGCGGCGGATATGCGCGGCGGGCAGGACCTGTCGGGCGAATGGACATACTCCATCGATCCCTATCGCGATGGCATGGCGGGCTTTCATGGCGGGGCGGCGGGAACGGGGCACCGCCGCTATGACGATGTGGATGTCGAGGCCGCGCGCCGCGCCGATCCGCTGGCGCTCTACGAATATGACATGGACCGCGCCCCGCGTGCCACGCTGCCCTCCAGC
This sequence comes from Erythrobacter sp., assembly GCA_024642335.1. Classification (GTDB taxonomy): domain Bacteria; phylum Pseudomonadota; class Alphaproteobacteria; order Sphingomonadales; family Sphingomonadaceae; genus Alteraurantiacibacter. Next base: position 48,896 of record JAHEBH010000008.1, on the reverse strand, counting down.
TGGCTGACGCATGCGCCCGAGATGCGCCATTATCAGGGCCTCGTCTGGTACCAGCGCCGCTTCGATGTAGCACCGGGCGAAGGCGAGCGGCAGTTCCTGCGCTTTGGCGCGGTGAATTATGCTGCCGAAGTCTGGCTCAACGGGCAGTTCCTCGGGCGGCACGAAGGCGGCTTCACCCCCTTTGCCTTCGAAGTGACCGGCCTGCTGCGCGCAGAGGGCAACAGGTTGGTGCTGGGCGTGGATTCGATCCGCGATGATGCGGACGTGCCGCCGCCCGTCACCGATTGGGAGACCTATGGCGGGATCACCCGGCCTGTCAGCCTGATCGAGGTGCCGCAGACCTATGTCGACGATGCCTGGCTCCGCCTGACGAATGACGGCACGATTGCCTTCGATATTGCGCTCGACGGGCCGCAGTCTGCCGGTGCGACGGTCGATCTGGCGATCAGGGGGCTGGGTGTCGAATTGCGCCTGCGGGCCGATGATGCAGGACGATTGGCGGGCGAGATCGCAGCTCCGGCAAACCTGCAATTGTGGCAGCCGGGCAAGCCGCAGCTCTACGATGTGTCGGTGCGCATTGGCGATGATATCTGGCGCGACCGCGTGGGCTTCCGCACCATTGCCACGCGCGGATCGCAGGTCCTGCTCAATGGCCAGCCGGTGTTCCTGCGCGGCATCAGCCTGCATGAGGAGGAGCTGGGCGATAGTCCCGCGCGCAATATGACGCCGCAGGCTGCGCGCGCATTGCTCGCCATCGTGAAGGATGATCTCAACGGCAATTTCGTGCGCCTGGCGCATTATCCGCATGGCGATGCCATGGTCCGTGCGGCGGACGAATTGGGCCTGCTCGTGTGGAGCGAGATCCCCGTTTACTGGCGTATCGCATGGGAGGATACGGATGTGCTCGCCCACGCCCGCACGATGCTGGCCGAGAATATCCTACGCGATCGCAACCGCGCCAGCATCGTGATCTGGAGCGTGGGCAACGAGACGCCCGTCAGCGAGGCGCGCAATGCCTTCATGGCGCAACTGGTGGCCGATACGCGCTCGCTCGATCCGCAGCGTCTGGTAAGCGCGGCGCTGCTGACCGAGCGGGACGACAGCGGAGAACGGCCCATGATGCGGCTTGTCGATCCGCTGGCCGAGCATCTCGATGTGCTGGCGGTCAACACCTACAATGGCTGGTACGGTCCGGATCGCCCGGCGGATGTGCCGCGCATCGGCTGGGACGTGCCTTTGGGCCGGCCGCTTGTCTTTTCCGAGCTGGGCGCGGGCGCGCAGCCGGGGCTATTCGCGGGCGAGGGCGTTGAGCCGATCAAGTTCACCGAGGAATACCAGGCAGCCTATTATCGCAACACGCTGGAAATGGCGGAAGGCATTCCCACGCTGGCGGGATTGTCGCCGTGGATATTGAAGGATTTCCGCTCGCCCCGGCGGCAATTGCCCGATGTGCAGGACGGCTGGAACCGCAAGGGCCTGATCGGGCCGCTCGGTGAGCGCAAGCTGGCCTTCGCTGTACTGGCCGATTGGTACGCGGAAAGGAGAGGAGATTAAATCCCGCCGGGTGTGACGTCGTTTCCTGCCTCTTCGAGCGCCTGGATCAGGGCATCGACGCAGTTGGCCAGCAGTTCGGCATCGGTCGAGCGGATGACGAGGTTGGCGCCCGTCTTGCCCTCGCGGAAGAAGGGGTAGGAGCCGATCTGGCAGCCTTCATGCATCTTCTCGATCTCGCGCAATATGTCGGCGACTTCGCTTTCAAGGATGTATCCGCCGATCGTCTCGCTGATCAGCGGCGCCCCGCCTTCGAGCGTGCCGGTGAGTGCATCGAGCATTTGCGCGGTGATGGTGGGAACCCCCGCCATCAAATGGATATTGCCATGCTTGATGCCGGGCGCGCCGGACATGCGGTTGGGGATCAGGGTTGCACCTTCGGGCACGCGGGCCATGCGCAGGCGGGCATCGGTGAGGCCGCCGGGCCGGTCCCTGTAATAATCCTCCAGCATCGCCCGCGCCTCGGGGTGGACGACCACGGGCACGCCCAGCGCCTGGGCCACGGCATCGACGGTGATATCATCATGCGTGGGGCCGATGCCGCCGGTGGTGAAGAGGTAGTCATACTTGCTGCGCAGCGCATTCACCGCCTCGGCAATCGCATCCATGTCGTCCGCCACCACGCGCACTTCGGTGAGGCGGATGCCCTGCACCTGCAGCCAGCTGGCGATCTGGGCGATGTTCCTGTCATGCGTGCGACCGGAGAGAATCTCGTCCCCGATCACGGCAAGGGCGGCGGTCCATATTTTTCCGGAAGTCGTCATGCGATCGGCCCATGCTGCCGGAAACGCAGCACGCCGTCGGCAACGGGCCGCTGGCGGAAGTCCCTGCGGTCGGCGAGATAATCATGCGCCAGGCACCACGGGCGCTCGGCGGCGCTCTTGGGCATCATGGCTTTCGCCCGGTCGAGGTAGCCCGATGTGTAGTCCCACGGATCCACGGCCTCCGGCTCATCCTCCGCGGCAAGCTCGGGAATGGCGATGGTGGCGCCGGTGTCGCCCATGTGCTTGAGCACTTCGGCGGTGAAGCGGGCATTGCAGTCCGCGCGCAAGGTCCAGCTGGCATTGAGATAGCCGAAGACGACCGACATGTTCGGAATGTTGGAGAACATCGTGCCGCGATAGAAGAAATGGCGGGTGAAATCGACCTTCTGTCCGTCCATCGAGATGGCGACCTTTCCCGACAGCACCAGCCGCAAGCCGGTGGCGGTAACGACGATATCGGCGGGAAGATGCTTGCCCGATGCCAGCTTCACGCCGCCTGCATCGAAGCCCGCGATATGGCCGGTTACAACATCGGCCCTGCCGCTCTTCACCGCCTCGAACAAGTCGCCCTCCGGCACCAGGCAGAGGCGCTGCTGCCAGGGATTGTATGGCGGTTCGAAATTCTCTTGCGAATATTTATCGCCGAGATGCTCCTTCAGCATGCCGCGCAGCATCTCCGCCAGCTTCTGCGGGTTGCGGCGCGAGAGATTGAAGAAGTAACTGCGCAGCGCGATGTTCTTTTGCCGCGTCAGCCAATAGGCCCATTTCTCCGGCAGCCAGCGCAGGAAGCGCTGGTTCCACTTGTCCTGCCGCGGGCCGGCAGCCATCCAGGTGGGTGTCCGCTGCAGCATAGTGACATGGGCGGCCTTGTCGGCCATTGCCGGGACGATGGTGACGGCAGTCGCACCCGAACCGACGACGACTACCTTCTTGTCCGCATAATCGAGGTCCTGCGGCCAGAACTGCGGGTGCACTACCTGTCCGCCGAATTCCTCGATCCCCGGCAGCTGTGCGTCATGCGGACTGTCGTAATCGTAATAGCCGGACGCGAAATAGAGCCAGCGGCAGGTCGTAACCGTCTCACTTCCGTCATCGGTGCGGGCGGTCACCTTCCAGTGCGAGCGATCCGAATCCCAGTCGGCGGTCAGCACTTCATGACCGAAACGGACATGACCGCGAATGCCGCGCTCATCGGCGATACGGTTGAGATATTCGAGGATATTGGGGCCGTCGGCGATGGCATCTTCATGCCGCCACGGCTCGAAAGCGAAGCCCAGCGTGTGCATGTCGCTGTCCGACCGCACTCCGGGGTAGCGGAACAGGTCCCATGTCCCGCCAATCTGCTGGCGGCGTTCGTAAATGGCGTAGCTCTTGTCAGGGCAGATCATGCCCAGGTGCGCCGCCATGGAGATGCCGGATATGCCGGCCCCGATGATCAAGATGTCATGGTCGGGGCCGGTCATAAGTCCTTGTCCTAGGCGTTTGTGGCAGCCTTTGTGAACATGCTGCGCGAGGGTGCGTCGTGATAATGATCGTCCCTGGCGCCGTTGCTTTGCAAGGCTTTTGCGGCTTGTACCGTATTGGCCAGCAGGCAGGCAATCGTCATCGGGCCCACGCCTCCGGGGACTGGGGTGATGGCCTTGGCATGCTGGCATTCGTCGAAGGCGACGTCGCCCACCAGCTTCTCCTTGCCGTCATCGCCCATGATACGGGTAATGCCGACGTCGATGATCACGGCGCCGGGCTTTACCCAGTCACCCTTGACCAGCTCGGGAGCACCGGCGGCCGCCACGATGATATCCGCCTTGCGGGCGATTTCGGGCAGGCCGTGGGTGTAGATATGCGTGACGGTGACGGTGCATTCGGCATCGAGCAGAAGGTTTGCCACCGGCTTGCCGACGATGTTGGACTTGCCGATTACCACCGCATCCTTGCCAACGAAATCGTCGATCACGCTCTGCAGCAGGATCATCACCCCCAGCGGCGTGCAGGGCACGATGCCGCCGGTTCCGGTCGACAGCCGGCCGACATTGACCGGGTGGAAGCCGTCGACGTCCTTCTCCGGGCTGATCGAACGCAGCACCAGGCGCGTATCGATATGTTCGGGCAGGGGGACCTGGCAAAGGATGCCGTGTACCTCGGGATCCTTGTTGAGCTTGTCGATCAGGGCCAGCAGGTCTTCCTGGCTGGTATCGGCAGGAAGGCGATGCTCGATCGAGTTGATGCCGACCTTTTCGCAGGCCTTGATCTTGCGGCGGACATAAACCTGGCTCGCGCCGTCCTCACCCACCAGGATCACCACCAGACCGGGACGAGTCATCCCGGCGGCGATCATCTCGTCGACTTGTGCCTTGGTCTTCTCGTCAAGCTGGCGCGCTATGGCGCGGCCATCAATGATATCGGCCATGTTGTCTTCCTGTCCGGGGCGCGAGGCCGCTCAGCTGTGCTTGGCGTGGTACTTGTTGATCCATTCGGCGGACGCGGTGAGCGCACCGAAAGGATAGAAGTGCAGGCGGACCCGGCCGTGTGCTTCGCCCAGCTTGCTGTTGAGCGAGTCCACCAGCTTGTCGGGGCCGGCACTGCCGATGAGGTTGGTCAGGCTGATGCCGTACTTCTTCATCACGCTGGCAGATGCGCCCACGCCGCAACGCTTGGCAAAGCCGAGCAGGCGCTTGATGCCGGCCGGGCCGGGAACGCCAAGGCGGACGGGGACATCGATGTTGCGCTTGCGCATTTCGGCGAGCCATTCGACGATAGCATCGTCATCGAATGCGAACTGGGTGACGACCAGCGGTGTCATGCCATGGGCGCGGACGGCAGCGATCTTGCGTTCCATCCAGTCCCACAGTTCGGCAGGCGTGTTGTTCGGGTGGCCTTCGGGGTGGCCGCCGACGCCGACGATCTCGATGCCGTGTTTTTCCAGCAGGCCGGTTTCGATGATCTGCAGCGAATCCCAATAGGGACCTTCGGCTTCGGGCGGGTCACCGGCGATGATGAAGACGCGCTTCACGCCGGCCTTGCTGGTGATTTCGCCCAGGTACCAGTCGAGCTGTTCTTCGCTCTCGATGCGGCGGGCGGAAAGGTGGACGATCGGTTCGAAGCCCAGTTCGCGGACCAGCACGGCAGCTTCGATACGCTGTTCCAGCGTTTCGCCCGGCAGGAAGGTAACGGCAACTTGCGTTCCCGGACGGATCAGCGACGCAGCTTCCCTGACGCCCTCGATCTCCTTTGCCGTCATTTCCAGCGAATAGCCGTCCACCATGTTTTCGGGGTTCTTTTCCCAATTGGGGTGGATCGCTGCATAGCTCATCGAATCATCTCCTCTCGGCTCTCTCGCCCATTTCCGTTCGGGGACGGGCCTTAGCGCCCGTAGGGCGGGTTTAGAAAGCCCCTAGCGCAACGCGAATTATTCGTATAGATGAAATTTTCATAAGAGCGAATAACAGGGCGAGTCTTTCCGTTTCCATGCTGATTTTCCTTCCAGGCCTGATCTGCGATGCGCGCATCTATGCGCCGCAAACCGCGGCCTTTGAAGGTTCGCATGCGGTTAATTCCTATGGTCTGGCCGATTCGCTGGAAGGGATGGCGCGAATCGCCCTGGACGATGCTGACAGGCTGGGCGCAGATCGTTTCGACCTGTTCGGCCATTCGATGGGCGGACGAGTCGCGCTGGAGGTTTTTCGTCTGGCACCCGATCGCGTCCGCCGCCTGGCGCTGGTCTCCACCGGTGTGCATCCGCTGGGCGCCGGCGAGCCGGAAAGCCGCGAGACGCTAAAGGCCATCGGCCACGAACAGGGCTTTGAGGCACTGGTAGATCACTGGCTGCCGCCCATGGTCGCCGCACACAACCGCAACAATGCGCAGGTCTATGCGCCGCTGCGGGACATGTGCCTGTCGATGGGACAGGCAGTTTTCGATGCCCAGATAAATGCGCTGGTGTCCCGCCCGGAAGTCGAAACGCTGTTACCGCAAATCGCCTGCCCCACTCTGGTCATGACCGGAGCGCTGGACGGCTGGGCACCGCCCGAACAGCACGAGGCCATCGCTTCGCGCATCACAAATTCGCAATTCGTTGTCGTACCGGGGGCTGGACACATGATCCAGTTGGAAGCACCCGCTGCCGTCAACGAGGCAATAACCCGCTGGCTTCAGACGCCGGCATCCTGATCAACCACTAAAGCCTCTAAGGAGAGGGAAGAAGCATGAGTCAGAATCTGCAACAGAAGCTGGACGCACAGTCCAACGTCGTAGACTTCCTGCGCAACCAGCAGGTCGGCCCGAACGTCTATCCCGGCGTTCCGGCAGAATATTCCAACTGGCGCAATGAACAGCGCGGCTGGGCAAAGAGCGCAGTGCTCTTCAACCAGAGCTACCACATGGTCGAACTCTATGTTCGCGGCCCGGAAGCCAAGGCGCTGCTCGAATACACCGCCATCAACAGCTTCAAGAACTTCGAAGTCAACAAGGCCAAGCAGTATGTTCCGGTCACCCCGGACGGCTACGTCATCGGTGACGTGATCCTGTTCTACCTGGCCGACGAAGAATTCAGCCTGGTAGGCCGTGCTCCGGCAATCGAATGGGTCGAATTCCACGCCCAGTATCCCAAGCCCGACGGTTCCAAGTGGAACGTCACCGTCGAGCGTGACGAGCGTACCGCCATGCGTACCGACGGTGTTCGCAAGAACTACCGTTTCCAGCTGCAGGGCCCCAACGCCCAGGCCGTTCTGGAAAAGGCCATGGGCCAGGTCCCGCCGGTGCTGAAGTTCTTCAACATGGCTCACCTCGACATTGGCGGCAACGATGTGATTGCGCTGCGTCACGGCATGGCCGGTCAGCCGGGTTACGAACTGTTCGGCCCCTGGGCTGACTATGCCGCCGTTCACGGTGCGCTGGTCGAAGCCGGCAAGGAATTCGGCCTCGAACTGGTTGGCGGCCGCGCCTATTCGTCGAACACGCTGGAATCCGGCTGGCTGCCTTCGCCACTGCCCGCATTCTTCACCGGCGACAGCCAGATGATGAAGGACTTCCGCCAGTGGGCCGACGGCAAATCATATGCCGGCATGTGCTCGATCGGTGGTTCCTACGTTCCTGACAGCATCGAGGGTTACTACCTCACGCCGTGGGATATCGGTTATGGCCACATCGTGAAGTTCGACCACGACTTCGTGGGTCGCGAAGCTCTCGAGCGTATGGCTGGCGAAACCCACAAGCAGAAGGTCACGCTGGCTCTCGACAACGAAGACATGCTGCGCGTCCTCTCCTCGCTCTACGCGACCGGTGATCGTGCCAAGTACTTCGAGTTCCCGAGCGCCGTGTACGCCATGCATCCCTTCGACGAAGTGAAGAATGCTGATGGCAAGGTTATCGGCGTTTCGACCTGGGTCGGTTACTCTTCGAACGAAGGCAAGATGCTCACCCTCGCCATGATCGACCCGTCAGAGGTCGAAATGGGCAAAGAAGTGAAGCTGGTATGGGGCGAGCCGAATGGCGGCACCACCAAGCCGACCGTCGAGCCGCACGTGCAGACCGAGATCAAGGCCGTCATTTCGCCGGTTCCTTACTCCAACGTCGCCCGTACCGCCTATGCGGACAGCTGGCGTGCCACGGGTGTTGGCGCCAACACCTGATCGGTCATTACCGAATACAGCAAGGAAGGGGCGGTCAATCTGGCCGCCCCTTTTTTGTGTGCTGTTATGGGGCTGGGGCCTAACTGCCTTCCAGCAGCGAGGCGGTACGTTGCAGCAGGTCGCAAACGCGGCGTTTGATATCTTCGTCAAAACGCACCTTGGGGATCGCGACTGACAAGGCCCCGACCGGTTCCCCGCCAATCGTCACCACCCGTCCAATGCCGACGATTCCGCGCGAATACTCCTCATCGGTCTCGGCAAAGCCTGTGCGGCGAACCGTTTCCAGCTGCGCGCGGAGTTTCTTCTCGTCGGTGACGGTGGATTGGGTGAACTTTTCCCGCTTGGCTTCGGCGAAATAGCGGTCCAGCTCCTCATCGGACATGGCGGCAAGCAATGCCTTGCCTGATGCCAGGGCGTGAATGGGCAGGCGGCGGCCCTGTTCGACCGAATAGCGCAGCGCCTGTTCGCTGCTTTCGGTGACGATCGCCTCGATCTCCCACCCTTCGCGCACGAAGAAGCTGGTGGTTTCGTTGAGGTGCACGCGCAAGGTCCGGACAAGCGGTGCGGTGCGGTCGGCCAGGGTAAAACTGCCCGTGGGCGCCTGCAATCGGGCAAGGCCGGGACCGGCGGAATAGCGCCTGCCGTCGCGCGTCAGATATTCGCGTTCCACCAGCGTGGAAAGCAAATAGGACAGGCTCGATACCGGGATTCCCAGGGCGGTCGCAATCTCCTGCGCCACGAGCGGGCGGTTATGCGCCACCACATATTCGATAATGTTGAGCGTGCGCGTGGCCGATTTGACCTGCGAATTTTGCGCGCCGTTACCTGAGTCCGCCATTCTATCCGATCCGTTCGTCTGCAATATCCGCGCCTGCGCGCAGATTGGCGAGCTTTTTCCATGCGACCGCAGGGTCTATCTTGCCGTAGCCCGCAAATGTGCCGAAGCCGCAATCGCTGCTGGCGATCACGCGGTCCTTGCCGGCAAATTCGGCAAAGCGCTCGATCCGCTGGGCGATCAGCTCCGCCGTTTCGATGTAGTTGGAACAGCTGTCGATAAAGCCGGGTGCAAGGATCTTTCCGCTGATGTCCGCATCGCGCCACACCTTCCACTCGTGCTCGTGCCGCGGATTGGCATGTTCGAACAGGATCGTCGCCGGGCGGGCGGACAGGATCACGTCGATGATGGTCTCCAGCGGGATGTCGTAGTCATGCGGGCCTTCGTAATTGCCCCAGCAGACATGCATGCGCATCTGTTCGGGCGCGATATTCTGGGTTGCTTCGTTCAATGCATCGACATTGGCGCGGATGGTGGCGAGGAATTCCTCCTCGCTCATGTCCTGGTAGCCGGTGTGGCGGCTCATGGCGAGGTCGGGGCAGTCGAACTGCACCTGGAAACCGGCAGCAGCAATGGCATCGTACTCGGGCCGCATGGCGGTGACGAGGTCTGCCAGATAGGCCTCGTGGCTGGGATAATACTGGTTCGGCTGGAACGCCGTGATCAGCCCCGGCGAGGCAGTGTTGAGGAAGGCCTTGACCCCCTCTCCATGCCTATCGAGCGCTGTCCGGAACCGCCGAATGTCGTCATGCAGCGGCTGGAGGTTCACCAGTTCCACCTTGTCTATGGCGCTGGCGCGGGTGAATTCCTGGCTGCCCATGATGGCGGCGAGCTTCTTGGCAAGTTCGGGAACCTGGGCGAGGTCCAGCGCAGGCTTGCGCGGCGTATGACCGCCAAAGCCCGAAAGCCGCTCGATGATATAGGTCGAATAGCCGACCTTGCCGAGCTCGCCATCGCTGACAATGGAGACGCCAGCGGCGACCTGGTTCCTGACCGCGGTGTCGACGGCTTGCTGCACTACGCGATCGAATTCGGCCTCGTCGTAAGGCTCGCCCTTATCGCGCGCGAGCAGCAGGGGCACGAGTTCGGCACCGCGCGGAAGGCTGCCGACATGGGTGGTTTCGATCACTGGGGAAGCTCTCCTTGGGACGGAGAGACGTATTTCATATATGCGAAATTAACGCAAGCATGAAAAGGCCGGGCGCGCTGTGAAACGTCGCCCGGCCCGAATTGGTACAGCTTGCGCTATTCTGCGGCGGCTTCTTCCTCAGCTGCCGGAGCTTCGTCCTCCCAGCCCGTAGGGGCATTGTAGTCGGTCGTGAAGCCCATGGCCTCGATTTCATGGACCAGGCCGTCTGCGCCAACCTTGAAGATATGCGCGGCAGGCAGGTCAAACGGACCGAGGTCGGCGAACATGCCTTCATCCGCCGGGCGCATGGTCACGGTTCCGTCGATCGAGGTGACCGGATAGGGCTCGAAGTCCATCGGGTGGCGGAAATGCGACAGGCCCATGACCAGGCCCGTCACCGGATCGGCGGCGAAGACGCGGCGGTTGTCGATGGTGGTGATATAGGCGAACGTGTTGGACGTCAGCTGGCCGGCACAATCGCGGGCGACCGGGTGCTCGCTATTGCCGAGAGTGCCCTGGCTTTCGCCCGGACCTGCGGTCTCGATGCCGTTCTCGAAGCGCTGGCAATCGGGTGCGAAGGGCATGAGCGAACCGTCATTGTCATCGAGCGCGTCATAATAGCTGGCACCGATGGCGATCAGTTCTTCCGCGCTCTTGCGGTTGGCCTCGGGCACTTCGGCCAGCAGGCCCGCACGCGGCGTCTGCAAATTGGCGAGCTGCGAGGTGCCGAAGGGCGATTCCTCGTTCACACCGGCATAGAGATGCTCGGCCTCCGAGATCGCGCCATTCTCGTCCAGCTGCAGGCGCACCGCGACAATGGCATTCTGTCCCTGGCGCTCGACCATGCCGATCCAGCCGATGGTCTGGCGCACCTCGTCGGGCACCACCACGCTGAAGTCGGTCCCGGGGCCGGTGATGTCGGCCCACAGGCCTTCGCCCACATTGATCGGCTTGATATTTTCGACAATGCGCACGCCTTCGGCAAAATTGACGCCTTCCGCGCTGTTGCTTTCAAGGCCCGCGACATAGGAATTGGCAAGGTCGATCAGGCAGGTGCGATCGCATGCCGGACCTGCCTCTTCCACAGCTGTCTCGCCACAGGCCGTGAGTGCGCTGGCGGCCATCAGCACACCGGCAAAACGGGTCATGTTCTTCATCTCAAGTCCTCTCCCTTTGCTTCACTTTGGTTTGTCTTGTCTCCCCTACCACCCGCTGGGCATGCCATAGGGCACAGTGGTGAGTACCGCTTCGACCTGACGGATCTGGCCGTCTTCCAGCTTGAACACCTCGGCGATGATGAAGCTGAAGGGCTGGGCGAAAGCGCCGTTGGCCGCGCGTTGCTCTCCGCCGGGCTCGGCATAGGCGGGCACCGTGCCCGAATGGTCGAAGAAGCCCAGCGCATAGACCAGCTGGCGTTCCTCATCGATCACCGGGAAACGGCGGGCGCGGATATTGGTGACGATGGTCTGGAAGCCGGTATCGAACTGCGCGGCACAATCGAGCTTGGCCATTGCGTTCGATCCACCGTCGGGAGAATTGGCGGTCCAGCTGTTGTTCTCCATCCGCTGGCAATCTGGGTGGAACGGCGTGGCATCGGCGGTCACCTCGGATTCGATGCCGCGGAAATAGCGATCAGCCGCCTCCTGCAGTTTGTGACGCGGCACGCGCGTGTCCTCCGGTTCCACGCGCAGGAAGATGGGCAGGACTTCGGTGCGCTGCACGCTGACGAATGCTCCGGCATCGCCTCCGCCGCCCATGGAAATATTGCGCACGACCAGGTTCTCGATCTCGGTAATGCGGCGGTTCTCTACCCGCAGGCGGACGGACATGTTGTTCTGGTTGCCGTTCTCGTTGATGATGGCGAGCGCGGCGACCTCTCCATTGACCGGGTCGGCGATATCGAAGCGATAGCTTGGCCGGGCCTGTACCGTGTTCCACAGGCCGTCGGAGAGCGCGAGCGTCACTCCGTTTTCGGTGTATTTGATATCGTTGCTGAGCGTCAGCTGGCCTGAATCATGCGCCACAAGTGCGTTGAAGTACTGGTCCATCATGTCGACCAGACATTCCTGGTCGCATTCGGCCCCGATCTGAGCTGATGCCGTTTGCGGCATGGCCAAGGCGGCACTCGCACACAGCGCTACAGCGAAAAGACGTGCTTTCATCGATTCCCCTCCATTCGCCTTGGGGAATGTGCAGGTCGATCAGTCGCTTGGCAAGGTCGTTAGTTCATGGAACGATAGCGCAGCCCACACTTGCAATCTTTCCGCCATCGAGGTGGTAATGGATGTATTGCCGCATCTCCTGCACTTCCCCTTTCGCGACGGGAAAGAACTGGCCCATGCCGTTGGTGTCGAGGATTTCCCGCGTCAGGTCCGCGAATGCCTCGATGCGAATTATGCCTTCGACCGCTGCCAGTTCCTCGCTGCTGGCGAATCGTTCGATCGTGATCGTTTCGCGGACATAGGAGTGGAGGAAGCGGTAGAATTGCTTCAACTGCTCGCGCGTGGTGATCTCTATGCCGAAAAATGCCATGCGCGGCGTGTCGGTGTAATGGTCGAAAACCGTGTCATAATCGCGGCTGTTGAAGGCCGCTGCATAACGTTCATAGTCTTCGCGGGTCATCGGGGCTCTCTCCTGTTCTTGCGATCCATCGTAACGATCGTTAGCAAGGCGGCAAGAGACCCTTCGACAAGCTCAGGGTGAGCGGGGCAGAGGCAAGCATGAGCGAAGCGCAGGTGGATTACATTGTTGTGGGCGGCGGCAGCGCGGGCTGCGTCATGGCCGCGCGGCTGAGCGAGGATGGCAGGGACAATGTCCTCCTGCTGGAAGCCGGTGGCAGCGACGATCATCCCTATATCCAGATGCCGCTGGGCTTCCTGCGGGCGATGACCAAGCCGCAGTTCAACTGGAACTACTGGACCGAGCCCGAACCGCATCTCGACGGTCGCCGCATGCCCATGCCGCGCGGCCGCGTGATGGGCGGTTCGGGCTCGATCAACGGCATGTTCGCCATGCGCGGCCATCCGGCGGATTACGACCAGTGGGCGCAGATGGGCGCACGCGGCTGGAGCTATGCCGATTGCTTGCCCTATTTCCGCAAGATGGAGGATAGCTGGCGCGGCGAAAGCCTCTACCACGGGTCGGGCGGCCCGGTGCGAATTCGGCCGATCGACAGCCCGCACGTGCTGCATGAGGAGATGATGGCGACCGCCGCCAACGCCGGTTTTGCCACCACCGACGACCTTGGCGGCGCCAACCCCGAAGGCTTTGCCCGCGGAGAGCAATCGGTTGACGACCAGGGCCGACGCGTTTCCGCCGCCAGCGCCTATATCAAGCCCGCTCTGGGTAGGCAGAACCTCGATGTGCGGCAGAATGCGCAGGTCACGCGCGTGGTGTTTGAAGGCAAGCGGGCCGTCGGTGTGGAAATCCACACGCCCGATGGTCCGCAGCTTGTAAGGGCACGCAAGGAAGTGGTGCTTTCGGGCGGGACCTATAATTCGCCGCATTTGTTGCTTCTGTCGGGCATTGGCCCGGCAGCGCAGCTGAAGGATCATGGCATCACCGTGGTGCATGACAGCGCGGGCGTGGGCCGCAATCTGCAGGAGCACCCGACCGCGAGCCTCGAATGGCTCGCCAACAAGCCTGTCACCTTCATCCGCCAGTTGCGCTGGGACCGGCTGGCCTTCAACGCGGTGCGCTGGGCGCTGACGGGAACCGGCACGATGGCGAGCCAGCTCAACAGCTGCAACGTGGTGGTGAAGACTGCATCGCACCTCGACCGGCCCGACATGCAGATCATGGTCAACCCGATCCGCTTCGATGCGCAGACCTGGTTCCCGCTCATCAAGCCGGAGCAGGATCATGTTTTCTGGGCGGGCGTGGTGCAATTGCACCCCAAAAGTCGCGGCTGGGTGGAACTGAAGGCGTCCAACCCGCTTGAGGAAGCGGCAGTAACGCTCAACCTGATGAGCGAGGAGGCCGACCTTGAGCAGATGCGCCGTGCGATCCGCACCGCGCGCAAGATCTATGCGAGCGAGCCGTTCGCGCGACTAGTCGGCCCAGAGCGTCCGCCGACGGCGGGGGCCGAAAGCGATGACGAGCTTACCGCGCTCATCCGCGCAACCTGCTACACCGCGCAGCACCCGACCAGCACTTGTGCCATGGGCATGGGAGAGCGATCGGTGGTGGATGAGGAGTGCCGCGTGATCGGTGTGGAGGGGCTGCGGGTGGTCGATGCCAGCGTCATGCCCACAGTGCCGGGCGGCAACACCAACCTGCCCACGATCATGGTGGCGGAGAAGGCCGCCGATGCCATGCGCGGCAAGAAATTGCCTGCCGACGAAATTCCTGCAAGATAGGAGTATGAGTCGCGACAATCAGGAAGAAACCAATCTCCAGCTCGTGCTCGACATGTTCGAGCAGGTTCTGAACCCGATGGATTCCTCCGCCGTCGACCGCTTCATTGCGCCCGGTTATGTGCAGCATAGCCAGCTCACCGCTCCCGGGCGCGAGGCGCTCAAGGCCTTCCTCGACATTATCAAGGCCGAAACTCCGCAGGCCGTGCACGATGTGAAGCGCGCCTTTGTCGATGGCGATCATGTGACCGTGCACTACCATGTACGGCGCTGGCCCGATGACCTGGGCTGGGCAGTGATCGATATCTTCCGGATCGAGGACGGAATGATTGTTGAACACTGGGATGTGTTGCAGGATGTCGTCGAAGGCGGGCCGAACCCGAACTCGCCTTTCTGATTGGGGGAGCAGGGATGCGTTTCCAGGACAAGATCGTCCTCGTACTTGGCGGCAATAGCGGCATGGGGCTTGCTGCCGCGCAGGCCTTTGCGGCGGAAGGCGCGAAGGTGCACCTGACGGGCCGCAACCAGCAGACCATCGATGCCGCAGTGGCCAGCATCCCGGGATCGAGCGGTTACCAGGCCGACATTGCCGATATTGCCTCCACCGAGGCAGTGGTGAAAGCGGTCGAGGAGGCAGATGGACGGATCGACGTGCTCTACATCAACGCGGGCGTCGGCGGCTTCGCTCCGCTCGAAGCGATCACCGAACAAGACTGGGACTTCGTCCACGCGATCAACCTGAAAGGCTGTGTCTTTGCTTTGCAAAAGGCCGTGCGAATCATGGGCGAGGGCGGCTCGATTGTCGTCACCGGATCCATCGGCGCGCATGGCCCGCTGGAAGGCAACGGCACCTATGCTGCCGCCAAGGCAGGCCTTGCGATGGCGATGAAGGTTTTCGCGCGCGAACTTCTGCCGCGCAAGATCCGCCTCAACATGGTGAGCCCGGGGCCCATCGATACGCCGCTGCTCCACCGCAATCCCGGCATGGGTCCGGAAGAGGTGGAGAAGCTGAAGGAAATGATGATCCAGAACATTCCCATGCACCGCATGGGCGAGAGCGAGGAGGTCGCCAAGGCCGTGCTCTTCCTCGCCAGTGACGATGCCAGCTTCATCACCGGGGAAGATATCCTCGTCGATGGCGGCCTGATAAACTTGAGTTGATCATGACAGAATTCTCAGACACCACGCCCTTTTCCGCGCCCTTTTCGGTGCTCGACAATCCCCGCCTCGAACTGGTGATGGAAGTCCGCCTGGACTTTCCGGAAGCCTATTCCATGGCCCCGCTGCCCGGCGGCGGCATGCGCACTGCCGTGCTGGTGCAGGGCGGCACGTTCGAAGGCCCGCTGCTGAAGGGCAAGGCGATACCCGGCTCGGGCGGCGACTATGCCTATTGGCGCGGCGATGACGTTGCCTGCCTCGATGCGCGATACCTTCTGCAAGAGGATGATGGCACAACCATCATGCTGCAGAACAAGGGCTTCCTGTGGGGCCGCAAGCCCGACACGATGGAGCGGCTGCGCGACTGGGCGTTCAACAACGGCCCAACCGTTCCGCATGAGGAATATTACCTCCGCAGCCAGACCAGCTTCGAATGCGCTGCGGGCAAGCACGACTGGCTGACCAAACACGTGTTCATCGGCGTTGGCGAGCGTCGGACTGAGGGCAATCGCCTGCGCTATTACGCGCTGACCTGATCGGCTCACCGTAAGTTGATCGCGGAATGTCGCTAACCGTCTAGGCATACTAAGGATGTGGCCTAGCCCCTTGGTCCTTGCGAACAGGAGGGAGTGATGGCGAACAAGATCGATCTCAAGCGCGAGCTCAAAGACTACTTCTCGGCCAGCAAGTCGGGCTGGGAGGAGGTTACCTTCCCAGCTCTCAACTATATGATGGTCGATGGGCAACGCGAGCCGGGCGGGGTGGAGTATGTTGCAGCGCTGGAGGTGCTTTACCCTGCCGCCTATGGCACAAAGTTCTACAGCAAGCTGGAACTAGGCCGCGACTATGGTGTGCCTCCGCTCGAAGGTCTATGGTGGGCCGAGGACTTCAACGCATATGTGCAGGACGGCAGGCGCGAGGAATGGCGCTGGACCCTCATGATCATGCTGCCCGACTGGATCACGCAGGACCATGTCGACGCCGCACTGGCCACGCAGGCCAGGAAGAAGCCCAGTCTCGATTTCTCAAGGCTGCGGATGGAGGCGCTGGAGGAAGGGCTGTCCATGCAGCACCTTCATCTGGGACCCTTTTCCGAAGAAGGCCTGAAACTGGCGCAATTGCACGAGGAAATCCTGCCCGAACGCGGCCTGACCTTTAACGGCCATCATCACGAGATATACCTCTCCGATCCGCGCCGCACTGCGCCCGAGAAACTGCGCACTGTGCTGCGACAGCCGGTCAAACCGGCAATATGACGGGATTGTGGCCGATAATCTGTGCTGCAATAGTGCCGCCCGATCAGACTCGGGAGGCAGGATATGGCGCAATCTCTATATGAGCGGCTGGGCGGCACGGACGGCATTACCAGCATCGCAGCGGATGTGGTGGACAACCATGCGGCCAATCCCGAGGTGGGCAAACGATTTGCCGATAGCGACATCCCGGCCTTGAAGCAGAAGGCAGCCGACTTCTTCATTACCGGCTCTGGCGGTCCGCAGGTCTATGAGGGCAAGAGCATGCTCGACGCCCACCGCGGCATGAACATCTCGGATGAGGAGTTCATGGCGGTGGTCGACGACGTCATGGATGCCCTTGCCAAGAACGGAATCGGCGAAGGCGAGAAGGCCGAAGTCCTCTACATCTTCTACCAGCTGAGGCCGGACGTCGTGCGCGTCTGACGCGACGGATCGGAGCTATTCAGCCTCGTCAAAGCTGAAATCCGGGCGTGGCTCATAGTTCGCCGCATAGAATTCCGGAATGCCGCTATCGGCGACCACAACGCGGTGGCTGATGAGCCAGCTCCCGTCTTCCGCGCGCACGAACTTGTCATACTCGCGGCCCTGTTCCACCACGGTCGGCGGCGCAAAGGGGTCGGAATTCATGACCCCGGTCCACAGCAGTCTGGCGGTTGCAGTGTCACCGTCAATGTCGATTTCGATATTGGTGGCCATCATGCGGAACTGGCCGGACGGTTCCGCCGCAGCCTCTTCGCCTTCGTCTTCCCCCGCTTCTTCGGCATTGTTGTACAGGCCGACAATTTCCTCACGCCCGGTGGAAACGATGCCGTTCACATCGAAGATCGCATCCTCGGTGTAATAGGCACCGAAATCCTCATTCTCGGTGCCGCCGAAATGCGAATAATAGCTGACCAGCAATTCCTCGATCGCGGCTTTGTCGACCACTTCCTGAAGGCCCGGATCAAGTTCGGCCGTGATCGTAGCATCACCGCAGGCGGTGAGCGCCAGGCTGGCGAATGCGGCGGTGGCAATGGCTGGAATCTTCATGGCATTTCTCCCTCTCTCGATCAGATCATCGCAGGTCGCCGCAGGAAGGCAAGTGGCGAGAGCAGTCTGAGCCCGACGCCCAATGGCGCATTGTTGACCAGCATGTCGTATCGCGGCCATCTCCTGCTGCACAGACCATATGCCTGCCACCGCAACAGGAATGGTAAACAGCCTTCTTTCCGCAGGCGTCAAGAAACATATTTAAAAACAGAAGTTTACCGCACATTTGTTGCGCAATAGGTCGTTTATCCACCATGCCTATTTACCACATAAGGCCCTTGCACTAATCTCCGCCGAACTGCTGCCGGGGGAACCGGGGCGGACAACAAGAAGAAATTGTTCGGGAGGGATTATTTGATGTCAGCATATCTTGCACTTGCGGTGTCGGTTGGCGTGCTCGCCGTGGTGGATACCTGGTTGTTCGGCGTACCCTTGGCTGAGTTTCTGCCGGGTCTTGTATGGGTCAGTTTCATCGCCTGGGGGTGCCATTTCCATTCGGGTGCAGGCCCGAAGGGCATGACCACTGCAATCGTTGGCATGGGCTTTGGCGCAGCAGTCGGCTCTGCTGCCATTCTCGCGCTGATGGGCCCGCTCGCTGGCCTGGGTGATTTTGCCGGTCCGGTGGCCGTCGGCCTCGGCGCATTCGTGATCTGCCTTGCCAGCAGGATTCCGCTGCTCGCGACAATTCCCGCCAGCGTTTACGGCTTTGCCGCAGTCGCCGGTGCGACATTCCTGATGGCTGGCGAAGAAGGAATGGACCCCGTTGGCGCATGGGTGCCGACGGTCGTCTCGGTCATTATCGGTGCAGTGTTCGGCATCGTTTCGGAGAAGCTTGCCGGCATTCTGACCAAGAAGGAATCAGGCGCAGGCTGATCTGCCTGACAAGGCGCCAGCCCTCTGGGGTCGCAATGAAGAGGGCGGGGAAGCAATATGCCTCCCCGCCCTTCTTCTTTTTCGGCAAGCAGATTGCTTCGATCAATCCGCGAAACTGTGTTCCGACTGGTAAGGCGCGACGATGCCGAGCGCCTCGATCTCGTGGATTGCACCGCCCCAGATCTTGTAGATATGGATGGCGGGCATGTCGAAAGCGTTGAACCTGCTCATGTCGCGTTCGGTGGCAAAGGGCACGCCGATCAGCGGTATGGTGTTCTCTGCCATGTCATGATGGAAATGGCTCATACCCCAGACCAGACCGGTTGCGGTGTCGGCGATCTCGACCCGGCGGTTTTCAATCGTGTCGATATATTCCCACATATTGGTGTCCATCTGCGCCGCGCAACCGAGCCCGCCGAGATAGGACAATTCGCTTTCTTCCATCCCCGGGCGGGTAAAGCCATTGCGCGCTGTCTGGATGCCATTCTCGTGGCGCACACAATCATCCGCCATATTGGAGAATTTGGAGTTGTTGGAATCCAGCGCGTCATAATAAGACTCGCCCAGCCACAGCAGCCTTCCGCGTGAATCGGCATAGAGTTCGGGCACCTTGCGCTGCAGTCCGGGGCGCGGCGCCTGCAGATTGGCCAGCTGCCGCTCCGACAAGTCGCGTGCGATCAGGTGCTCTGCTTCCTCGATCGCGCCTGCCTCGTTCAGCTGCAGACGGATGCCGACCAGAACCGGCGTTTCGCCCTCCACCATCATCTTCAGCAGGCCCACCTGCTTGCTGACGGGATCCGCGACATGAACAGCAAAATCGTCACTGCCGTCGCCGGTGATCGTGTCGAACGCCCCTTCGCCTGCACCGATCGGCGCCAGAGCCTCCATGATCACAGCATCATCGGCCCAGGGAAGGGACGAGGCGTTGTCCGCGATCAGCGCATTGGCATAGGCATCCGAAAGATCGATCAGGCATTGCCGGTCGCACGCGCTCTCGTGGTGATCGGCCTGTGCCGGAGCCGAAGCGGCCACGGCAGCACCCGCCAGGAGCAATCCCGTCAATTTCCTCATTTTCTTGTCTCTCCCAATTTGAGACCCTGCCAAATCAATCCTGAATTCCCGGCTCGGTCGAAAAATCGGGACGACCCCGCCACGAAAACAGACGCCAGTAGTAGCGCCGCCACGGCCAGATCAGGATGGCGTTGAACAGCACGGTCAGTGCGCCGAACGTGTATTCGACTGCGCCTTCATCGAGCACGAAGTTCCAATAGAGGATCACGAAATTGATCGGCACGATGGCAATCGCTGCAAAGACCATCATGCGGTTGGTCAGTATCAGCAGTCCCAATGCGATTTCGGCAACCTTCACCCAGGTCATCAACCCGCTGTCGATCATGGCAAGCGTGAAATCCCTTGCCGCCTGCTCCTGCCCCAGCGGCTGCCAGGCGGGATCGATGAAGGGCATGACGCCGGAATAGAGCCACCAGCCGCCGAAGATCACGCGGCTGAGATGATAGATCCACTTGAGTGTCGGGCCGGGCAGTTCATCCACGGGCTCTTCAACGGTATCGCTCACCTGACGGGAACTCCCGATTCCGGCTCTTCGCCGCGCGAGCGCCATACTGCCGCTCGCTGTTCGGCAAAGCGGGGCGAGGTCGACATGATATAGCCGCGGACCTGCACGTTGCCTTCGTGGCAGGCATATTCGTACATGCCGTAATCGTCATTACGCACCCAGGGGAAATCGAGCTTGTAGGGCCCGGTCAGTACCACCGGATCCTCGACCCAGGCCTCATAATGGATCTGGCCGGGGTTCTTCATGGTGAGGTGCTCGACGATGCGCATCTGGTCGCTGTTGCCGCCGGACATCAGCGGGCGGAAATTGGTGGTCTCGATCACCAGCGTGTCGCCTTCCCAATGGCCGATCGAATAGCCCAGGTCGTAGTGCATATTGGCTGGCGGCGGATCGCGCCCGTCGAGGTAGACCATGCGCGTTTCGTGGATCATCTCCACGGTGATCGCCACGAGGCCGGGCGACTGGAAGATCTCGATCCCCATATTATAGGCCCCGGGCAGCATGGAGCCGGGCATGCCGCGCGTCAGGCACCGGTCGAACACGCCGAAATCGTCCATCGTTTCGAACACATAGGTGTTCCAGCTGGTCTTTTCGGCTGCTGAGCGGCGCCTGCCTTCCTCGGTCTGCGGCGGCATCTGGCCATTGGCCGGCTCCATGGTCAGCGACGTCTGGCGCAGCGGATGGCCGCGCTCGTTCCAGTGACCCATCGCCATCATGTTGGCGTCTTCTTCCTCGTCATAGCGCGCGCGCATGTCTTCGGCAGTGTCGAACGCCGCGGCGTATTCCTCGTCAGTCAGGAAACGGCGATCACCGAATTGCGGGGAGCGTGTGCGCGGCGTACCGGCGAGGTAATCGATCGGCCATTTGCCGCGCAGGTCAGGATCGCCCCAATCGGTGCGCGGCACTTCCCACCCGGCGGGAGGGGCATCGAAGCGCGCCTCCATCATGGCTTCTTCTTCTTCAGCAGTGAATTGCGCGACGGCCGGGCTCGCCATCACGGCCAGGCCCAGTGCGGATGCAAACAAAGCGTATTTCATCAGACTCTCCCCTAGGCGGTCGAGTATGCCTGACAGGCCGCGCGTTGCAAGATGCTCCTTTGTCGCAAATTATCCGGACTAGCTGATCCGGCTATTGTCCAGTTTGGCGCGGCTGACCCATGTGCCGTGGACCTGGCTGCGCAAGGCGAGGCCGGTTTTCACGCGCGCGATGGGGCCGTTTTCCACTGCGTCGGCTTCCACCACCCACAACTCGGAGGAATAGTCTGCCGGATTGCCGCCGGGAGGACCGTTGGGGACATCTATCACCATGACCAGCCAGCCGCCGTGGCCGGGCTCGGAGGAGACGACATGGGCCGGCTCGCTGATTGCGCCGCCCGGCGGGGTCTCCATCATGGTCACACGGCCATTGCCCGGCTCGATGCGGAACAGGCAGTTGAAATTCGCGCCTACCGGACCGCCGAGCATGGGCGGCCCCTTGGCCTGGGGGTTCATGGAAAGATACCAGGCCCGGTTGTATGGACGGCCCTGGTCCGCATCGGCCAGACGGCACAGGTCGCCGGGAGGGCCGATGGGACGTTCCACGATTTCCGGATTGTCCTTGCTCATGTCGATCGTCCAGCGGGTGAGCGCGCCCTGGATATCCTGCTGCGCGATGTGGACGCCGCCCGCCTCGCGCATGAACTGGAAGGCGTTGGTATTAGTCAGGCACAGGTCGATATGGACCTCGTCGCCATCGTCATAAGCGTTCACCTCATGGAAGCAGGAGACGCCGATCGGGCCCTTGATCCACTTCATTTCCGACACATCGCCATAGCGCGGCATGATGCCGATATAGCTCGGCAGGTCCTGGTGGTGCGCCCAGTGCGCGCCGCCTGCCTTGATCCGGTCGAGGTCGGCCAGCGTGGGGAAGATCGGCCAGATCGCGTATTTCTGTGTGATCACGAAGTCGTGAATGGTCGAGAGATAGGGCTGCTCGAACCATTGTTCCTTGACGAGATTGCCATCCTTGTCGGCGATGCAATAGGCCACGTGCGGGTCGCACAATCCGCCTGCTTCATAACCGAAGAAGAACAGTTCGCCCGTTACATCGTCGATGCGCGGGTGGGCGGTGAAGGTCTGCGAACGCAACTTGCCCTCGTAATCCCACCTGCCGACTGTCTCCAAAGTGTGCGGATTGACCTCGTAACCGCGCCCGTCTTCCTTGGTCATGAACAGGCGGCCCGCGTGCCAGACAGGCGTGGTGTTGGCGACGGTGCGGTCCTTGCCTGCTACGCTGGGATCGTCGGTGAAAGGGTTGCGATACTTGCCGAACAGTGCGCGGCGCGCCTCCTTCTCCAGCAGATACCGTTCGGTCTCGACATATTTGAGGTCGAAATCGACAGCGCCATTCGCGATGTTGAAACGGCCGATCATGCCATCGTGGTTGAGCGCGATGTCGTCCTCGAACATTGGTGCATGGGCATTGTCCGGTACGGCGCGGAAGAAGGCGCCATTGACCTCTGCGGGGATTTCTCCTTCGACCTCGAGGTTGCGGACCGACATCTCGACCCGGCGCGGAGTGTTGGTGCCGATGAAGTGAATGGTTTGCGGAAAGGCCGACATGCCCCTGGTCCTCTCAAATCTGGTGAAGTGTGGTTCTGATTCCTCGCCAATAACGCTAACAGGTGTTACGGTTATCGCAAACAGGCTTTGCTGGCTGAGGGGATGATTGTGCAGAATAATGCGGCTCGGAAGACAGACCAGAATGCGGCGGGCGGCATGACGTTCAAGGGCGCGCTGCTGCATGATCTGCTGAAGCTGCAGAACCGCCTGATGGCTCCTTTCAGCACCCATCTGGCGGACCGGTATCGCATTTCATTGAACGAATTCCGGCTGCTGATGTCGATCGGTGCATTGGGGCGTACGGCAAGCCACGAGGTGGCGGACCTCACAGGCGTGAATGTGATGAGCGTGAGCCGCGCGGTTGCTACCATGCAGCGTGACGGTCGCGTCCATGTCGAACGCGACAGCGCCAATCGCCGGCGCAAATGGCTGACGCTGACCGAGGAGGGACAGCGCCTCTATGACCTGATGCGCCCGCAAAGCGAAAAGGTGGCCGACTACATCTTTTCGGAACTGGACGATAAGGAGCTGGCCCAGCTCGATACCATCATCCACCGCCTGATAGGCAAGCTGGAAGCCACCGACGAGGAAGGGCGTTCGGTATTCCTCGAGGCTACGAGGCCGGAAGAGGACTGAGGCCGTGTCGCACACACCCTATGGCATGAACGACCATGATCGCCGCGCTGTGGAGGCCGATGTGGCGCGGCTGATCCATGAATATACCTGGGCCAATGACGCGCAGGACTGGCAAAAATGCGCATCTCTCTACACCGAGGATGCCGTGTTCCGGCGGCCCAGCGGGGGCGATGCCATTGTCGGCCGGCAGGCGATACTCGACGGTTTCCTGGCACGGCCCGCGCGTGCGCAGCGGCACACCATCGCCAACATCCTTGTCGATGTGGAAGGGCCTGCCACGGCGCGGGCGAGGAGCGTGATTGTGCTTTATATGGGCGATGCGGCCGAAGATGGCGGCCAAGAAGCGCAATTGCCGGTGCAGGATGCCAAGAGCCCGCTGGTGGGAACGTTTGTCGACAAATGCGTGCTCACGCCGACCGGATGGCGGTTCAAGGAGCGTGTGGGCAGCCTGGACTTCCGGCCCTAGCCAAAGGCAGGCTGCTTCAGCCGATCACGGCCCCGAATGCTTCACCGACCGCTGCCGTGACGATCATCGCAAGCGCCCCCCAGAAGGTTACCCGGACGATCGAAGGGCCCACTGGAGCGCCGCCTGCGCGCGCTCCCAGCGCGCCGAGTAGTGCGAGACAGAGCAGGGAGACAATCGCAACTGCCGGAACCAGCATGTCCGCTCCCGCCAGCGGGACTACGAGCAGGGGTGCGGCGGCTCCGGCAGTGAATGTCAGCGCGGAGGCGAGTGCTGCCTGCAGAGGCCTGGCGGAGGTGACATCGGAAATGCCGAGTTCGTCACGGGCATGGGCGCTCAGCGCATCATGCGCCATCATCTGGTCGGCGACTTCCAGCGCGGTCTCGCGCGTCACGCCCCGCTCTTGATAGATCCCGGCCAATTCCTCGCGCTCCGCCTCGGGCGCATCGGCCAGCTCCCGGGTTTCACGTGCGAGGTCTGCCTTCTCCGTGTCCGCTTGCGAGCTGACAGACACATATTCCCCCGCAGCCATCGACATTGCCCCGGCGATGAGTGCGGCGACACCGGCAACGAGCACCGAGGACCGGCTCGCATCGGCGGATGCCACGCCGACGATCAGGCTTGCCGTCGATACGATCCCGTCATTGGCACCCATGACTGCAGCGCGCAGCCATCCGATGCGCGAAACTGTGTGGGATTCAGAATGGACATGCAGCCTGCTCATCTCATGCTGTTCCAGAATTTTGGGAAGGTGTTGCTGTGCCTTCAGCCCTGGCCCGAAACTTCAGCGCCATGGGCACCAGAATGGCAATCACCGCGCACACAGCCGCCGGAACGGCAGCAACGAAGAAGAAGGCTTGGGGTCCGGCATCGGCACTGAGGATCGCACTGCCTATCAGCGGTCCGGCAAATGCCCCAAGCCGCGCGACCATTACGCCCAGGCCGATGGCGGTGGAAAGCAGGCGCGGAGCGAAGAGGTATACGCACAGGCCCGGCAGCACCATGCCGCCCGCACTTGCACCGCCCACGCCCACGCACAGCAAGGCAGTCCACAAGCCTGCATCGGGTGCGGTCACGCTCACGGCGAAGAAGCAGGCGGCCATCGCACCGAACATCGCGATCAGGCTTGGCGCGGGCCGCCAGCGATCGACGCCGAAGCTGGCGGCAATGCCAATGCCGATGCCGGCGAACTGGACAATACCGGAAATGCGGTCTGCCACATCCTGCGTGAAACCGGCCTGCGGAAGGACGGTGGGGATCCAGCTGTTGAGCAGGTAGAGGTTCATCGCATTCACGGCCAGCATCGCCGCGAAGACCGCGAAGGGGATGACCCAGGGCATTCTGAACAGTTCGATCTGCGGCGCGGCGGCGGGTTTTGCGCCGCCTTGCAGCGCGCCCTTCGGAAGCCCGCCTTCGAGCATGAAGAAGAGGATAATCGCCAGCGCCAGCGCCAGCAGGCCGGGCACGTAGAACAGGCCATGCCAACCGGCCATGGCCACGACTTCGGGTGAGATGAAACCGGCAACGCCGATCCCCAGCGGGATGCCGGCGGAGACCACAGCCATGATCGTTGCCCGCAGCCTGTCCGGCGCAAGCTCGGCGGAAAGCGCGCTGACGTTGGGCAGCGCCGCTCCCAGCGCGATACCTGTCAGTCCGCGCCAGATCAGGAAGGCGGTGATGCTGGTGGCGGTGGTCGTGGCAAGCGTGAAGGCGCCAGTCGCGGCGCAGCCCAGCACGATCATGGTGCGGCGGCCAAGGCGGTCGCCGAAAGGAGCAAGCAATGCCCCGCCAATGCCGATGCCGACCAGCAGTGAAGTGAAGACCCAACCGAAGCTTGTCGGCTCCAGCCCCAGCGCATCGCCAAGCCGCGGCACGGCAAGGCCCATGGCGGCAATATCATAGCCTTCCATGACGAATACGCCCGCCAGGAAGACAAGCGAAGCGATGCGGCCCGGATTGGTCATTTCGATTCCTCTCCCCCGTGGCTCGCCGCCCCGCTAGCCTCGCGCATCCCACGGGCTGGGCATGCGATAGGGTACGGTCAGGAAATCGGCTTCCACCTGTTCGATCGCACCGTCCCTGATCTTGAAGGCTTCTGCAAGATAATAGCTGTGCGGGCGGCGCACGGGGCTGCTCACAACTTCGCCATTGGTCAGTTCATATTCGCCGAGCGCACCCGAATGATCGATAAAGCCGTATGCGAGCACGATACCGCGCTCGAGATCGACCAAGGGGAACCTGCGGGCACGCAGAT
Source organism: Erythrobacter sp. (assembly GCA_024642335.1). GTDB lineage: Bacteria > Pseudomonadota > Alphaproteobacteria > Sphingomonadales > Sphingomonadaceae > Alteraurantiacibacter. Next base: position 22,790 of record JAHEBH010000008.1, on the reverse strand, counting down.
CGTCGTCATAGCGGTACCAGCCAAGCGCAAACTGCTCCTCGCAGCCCATGCGTGCGACGGGCAGGGGAAAGTCCTTGTTGTTGGTGGTCTGCACCCCGTTTTCCACCCGGTTGCAATGCGGCCAGAATTTCGTGTTGATCGTGCCGTCATTGCGTTCGATGGTTTCGAAATAGCCATTGGCTATGCGGATCAGCTCCTCGCGGCTCGCGCGTTCGGCTTCGGGGATGATCGCTTCCATGACAGGCTTGGTCTCGAAGTGCTGCGGGCCGAAAGGGAAGCCTTCATCCTTGTTGCGCGCGACCACGGTTTCCACGCCGGTGATGAGCCTGTCCTGCCCCACTTCCAGCCGGATGCAGCAGGGGTTGAGAGCGTCCGTCTCCTCGATCGCCGTGAAGACCGCGACCTGTCCCGCTTCCGGTTCGGCAAGGAACAGGCGATAATCGTGCAGCGCGGTGATGGTGTTCCAGCAACCGTCACCCGGTTCAAGCTCCACGTTATTCTCGGTGTTGAAGACCTCTGCAGCCAGCGGCGCAGCGCCCACCGCGCGCACTTCCAGCGACGCCAGATAGGCCTCGCAAACCCCAAGCAATTCCTTGCGAGATACCAACATCCTCTCCCCTCCGCTTGACTTGTCGCGGTGCTACCTCAAAAGTAACGTTCGTTAAAGTCGTCTGTGACTCGGGCGGGGAGAGGCAATGGATCCAAACGGCAAGCTGGCTGTCGTCACCGGCGGCAATTCAGGGCTGGGCAGGGCTACTGCCGAGGCGCTGCTGGCGCGCGGCTGCAAGGTGGTGAGCTTCGACCTTGGCGGAGATGCGCCGGAGGGTGCCGATTGCATTTCCTGCGACGTGTCCGATCCCGCGCAGGTAAAGGGTGCGGTGGAGCAGGTCGCCAGCCGTCACGGCGCAATCCATGTCCTGATCAACAGCGCCGGCATCGGCGGCATGGGCCAGATCGCCACCGCAGATGGACCCGGCGATGTTGCCGCCATCCGCAAGGTGATCGAAGTCAACCTGCTGGGCGCGATCAATGTGACCGCGGAAGTAGCCCACCGCATGATCGGCAATGCGCCCAGCGGCGAAGATTCGGAGCGCGGCGTGATCATCAATGCCTGCTCCATCGCCAGTTTCGAAGGGCAGGAAGGCATGACCGCCTACACCGCCGCCAAGGCCGGGCTGGCGGCTCTCACGCTGGTGTGGACGCGCGACATGTCCGCGCACCACATCCGCTGCGCCGGGATCGCGCCGGGTTTCATGGCAACGCCCATGGTGGCTTTCCTGCCCGACGATTTCGTCGCCGAATTGCTCCAGGATGCCGAATTTCCCAAGCGCGCCGGTCGTGCCGACGAATTCGCCAGAACGGCATTGTTCATTATCGAAAACCCGCTCATCAATGGTGAAGTGATCCGGCTCGACGCCGGCACGCGCCCGCCCGCTCGCACGCAGTGGTCAGCGAGCTGAGAAAGTAGGAACCCATGGCAGAACTCAGGCTTCCCCCCGATTTTACCCTGCAGAAACTGACGCAGGCACAGCGCGCCTTCGAAAGCGTGCTGGGCGCGAACAAGGTCTTCTTCGAGGAACTTGATCGCACATCCTACCTTGACAAGTTCGCGGTCAATGACGAGGCGCACCACCCTTCGGGCGCCATTGCGTGCGAGAGCGTGGAGGAAGTGCAGGCGGTTGTGCGCATCGCCAACCAGTATCGCCTGCCGCTCTTCCCTATCGCCCGCGGCAAGAACCTGGGATACGGCGGCACGGCTCCGGTGCTGGAAGGCTCGGTCGTGCTCGATCTCAGCCGGATGAAGAAGATCGAGTTCGATGCCGAAATGGGCACGGTGATCGTTGAGCCGGGCGTCGGTTTCTACGACCTTTACGACTACGTCCAGCGCAACAACCTGCCTTATTGGCTTTCCACCCCCGGCAACAGCTGGGGATCGGTCATGGGTAACGCGCTCGATCGCGGCGTGGGTTATACGCCTTATGGCGAGCATACGAAGAACATCTGCGGCCTCGAAGTGGTGCTGCCCGATGGCGACCTGGTGCGCACGGGCATGGGCGCTTTCAGCAACGCCCCGACCTGGCAGGCCTATCCCTTCGGCTTTGGTCCGGGGTGGGACCAGATGTTCGTCCAGTCCAACTTCGGCATCGTGACCAAGATGGGCATGTGGATGATGCCCGAACCTGAAAGCCTGATGGGCATGGATGTCGAATTCGACCGGCCGGAGGACCTGAAGGTGATGGTCGATACCATCGCCCCCTTGCGGCGCGAGCGCGTGCTGACGCAAAGCCCTTCCATCGGCAACTGGATGCGCGCCGCCGCCGTGCTCACCCGGCGGACCGACTGGACCGACGAGCCGGGTGCAATCTCGGACAGCGTGATCGATGCCATCCGCAAGCAGTTCAATATCGGCTGGTGGGGGGTAAGCCTGCGCCTTTACGGGCGCGAGGAGGTCAACAAGGCCGCCTACAAGATCCTTGAGGAGGCGATGGGCAATGCCGGGCCGATGGCAATCAAGCCGACCAGCTGGGTGAAGGGGCAGCCGCTCGAATATACCGGCTGGACCGGCACGCCGATGACCTTCCCCATGCAGAATGTGAACTGGTATGGTGGGCGCGGAGGACATATCGGCTTTTCGCCGATCATCCCGCAGAATGGCGATGCCGCGCTGGCGCAGTTCCAGCGCACCTATGCCCGATACAAGGAATACGGAATGGATTACCAGGGCAGCTTCGCCTTTGGCGAGCGGCACCTGACCAATGTCAATGCCATGATCTTCAACAAGGATGATCCGGCGATGATGGCACAGATCGATCCCTTCTTCCGCACGCTGGTGGCCGATGCGAAGGAGCAGGGTTACGGCGAATATCGCACGCATCTGGATTACATGGACCTTGTTGCAGACAGCTATGACTTCAACAACAACGCCCTTCGCCGCCTGAATGAAAAGGTGAAGGATGCGCTCGACCCCAACGGCATCATCGCCCCGGGCAAGAGCGGCATCTGGCCGAAGGGATTTGCAGGGGAGCGCGGACAATGAGGATTGTTGCTGCCATTTCGCTCGCCGCCGCTTCGCTGGCGTTTTCTTCCTGTTCCGGTGGCGGCGAGGAAGCCGCTGCAGGCGGCCCGCCGCCCATGCCGCAGCCGATCACAATGGCCAAGCGGCCCGATGCCGCGGGCGGTGAGGCGCTCTATGTCGAATATTGCATCATGTGCCACGGTCCCAATGGCATGGGCTCCGGCCTGCTGGCGCGGCGCATGGATGAAGGCAATCTGGAACTGCGCGACAACCTCACGCCGGAATTCGTGATCACGGCGGCGCGCATGGGCATCGGCAACATGCCCGCCATTCCGCGCGGCGAGGTCTCGGATGAAGACCTGCAGGCGATCGGCGAATATCTCGCCGCCGGACCGCATGGGGGTGGCCAATGAAGGTCACGCGCCGCGGATTACTTGCCGGTGCAATGGCCGTGCCGACGGTCGCCGGATTGGCAAGCTGGCAGTGGAAGCATGGTCACGGCACCGTGCTGCTGTTCGATGCAGAGATGGCGCAAGGCCGCGCCTTTGCCGAAGCGGGGCGTGCGTGGAACCGCAGCGTGAAGCCGATCGAGGGCGACCGCATCCGTTTCGCCCGCGACATCTTCGCCCGCCGCCCCGCTATCGTGCAGGGAGTAAGCCGCCAGGCCGATGCCATCCTCATCGAGGAAGTGGCTGCCGAGGCAGGCTATGAACGCGCCGCCATGGAAGTGGATGGCGACGCGATCAAATGGACGTTGATGCCCGCGATACGGGCGCGGGGCTGATCAGCTACCTTCGAAGCCGCAGCTAAAGCTGCTGGCTACCGAAGGATCGCCCTCACCGTCATAGATGGCCACGGTGGGCCACGCACAGATCGGGCGCTCCATCGGATCGCGCGGCGGAGGCGGCGGGCCGCCAAATCCGCCGCCCGCCTGTGTCGGCCGGGTGGCGATGATGCTGTTGGGTGCAAGGCCCGTCGTCGCCCAGCTATCGATCGTACCCAGTGTGTCGAACTGGCTCGGCCCGTCGCCGCCCGAACAGTGATCCATTCCCGGTGCCATGAACAGCCGCAACTGGTTCTCGCGCTGGCTGGCGGGAAGGGAGCTGTACAAGCCATGATGGAATGCCAGCGTATTGGTCGCCGGGATCAGCCCGTCGGACCAGCCGTGGCTCAGCAGCAGCTTGCCCCCGCGCTGGAAGAAGGCCGAAAGTCCGTCTGACGGCACGTTAAGGATGTGCGCAGCATAGGTTCGTGCGGCATCGGTGTAGGTCCGGTAATCCATCGTCTTCCAGTCCCAGCCAGCCTGTCCGGCGAACACGAGGTCGCGGAAATAGCTCATGGCGACAGGGAAGGGTTCCTGTCCCATGACCAGAGCAGCCATCTGCAATTCCGAGCCATAGGGCCAGCCCGGCAGCAGCAAGGATCCGTCATCCGCGCGCACACCGCCGAAGAAGTTCTGCACCGCGCTCATCTGTCCGGGATTGAGGCAGTCTACGCTCTGGCCGGGACGGCATTGCAGCCTCGTGAAGTCGGGGCGGCATTGCAGCGGGCGGCCCACAAGGCCGTCAGTCACGCCGTCCAGCGCATCGCAGGCGCGCAGCACCTCGCCGTGCACCAGCGCCAGTGCCGGTGCGGGCATGACGACCCCGAAACGCTGCGGCTGCCACCCCTGCCACATGCTCTGCGTCATCAGGTCGGTCATCGGATTGGCCGGGGCCATGGCGCTGATCGCGTCGAAATCTTCCGGATAGCGATGCGCTGCCATCAGTCCCTGACGCCCGCCTGTGGAGCAGCTGTTCCACAAGGACAGGTCGGGCGCGCGGCCATAAAACTCTTCGACCACCGCCTTGGCGGCGACTGTGGTGACGTGGACGGCGCGGTGCCCGAAATCGACCAGCTTTTCCGGATGGCCGATGGCCCATTCGGCGGTCATGCCCGTGCCGACATGGCCCGTATCGGTCGCCGCAGTGGCATAATTGCGGGCCACGTTGCGGCCCATTTCGGTGTAGGAGATCGACCCCGCCCAGATGCCGTTGCCGACGCCGGCATATTTGCCGTTCCAGCCCGACAGCGGCAGCCACACCTCGCTCTTGATGTCCGAATCAGCGGATGGCGACAGCGTCAGGCGTACGCGGCAGAATTGCGGCACATCGGCATAGGGTGATGCGGCGACGCCGGGCGGCGGGCCGAAACCGCTGGGCGGCGCCACGAAAGCGCCTGCGGCGACGACTTCGGCGGAAGTCACAGTTCCGTCGTCGATTTGCAGATTTGCCAAGTCTTCGCAGGCCGCCTGTGCGGGCGCTGCAACGGCCAATGCGGCGCCCGATGCGCCAATCGCCAGGATTGTCTTGATCTGCATGAATCCTCTCCTTTGGCGCCAGAGTATCAACTCGGATCGCCCGGGAAAGCGTGAAATCCGATTGTCCAAGTCTTTGTCTGAAAAGTGCAAGTGCGGCCTTGCTCTACCTTTTGATGACCAGGCTGGCTGGGCGCTTGCGCGGCTTCCATTCGCCGTGGCCGGGGAAGTTCCTGAGCACCTCGCCATCCCACAGCCGCACGATGCGGCGCTGGAAGCGCCATTTGCCGTCTGCGTCTTTTACCGCATGATCGTCATACCAACCGCAGAAGCGCAGTTCATACGGTGGCTCGTCATGGCATTCGGTGACGAAGGCGAAGCTCTTCATTTTCACGCTGCCATCGCCTTGCGGGAAATATTTGGTCTGCGTCACATGGTGCTGGCGGCCGGGGAAGCCGGGGGCATTGGCGTAATGCTTCATCAGCCCGCGAATCCCCTCGTGCCCGTTCCAGATATCGGGGTCCTCGAACACCTCCTCGCTCATCAGGCAATCTTCGGTAAAGCAGGCGACCAGCGCTTCCACATCGCCCGTGTCGAGCGCCCAGCTGTAATCGGCAATCAGATCCTGCAGGCCAAGGCGGTCCTCGATCGGAATTTGCGGCAATTCATCTCTCCTCACATCTTGCCTCAATTGTAACACTCGTTAATATCGCCTGCCAAGAAGGAGAGGATCAAAGTGGGCAAGATTATCGTTTCCGGCGCATCCGGACAGTTCGGTCATGCTGCAGCTTCGCAGTTGCTGGACTTGGGGCATGAAGTGATCGCCCTGTCACGCTCGACCGCCAGGCTGGCCGACCTTGCCGCGCGCGGCGCCGAAGTGCGCGCCGCCGATTTTGACAGTCCGGATGGGCTCGAAGAAGCGATGGCGGGCGGCGAGAAGCTGCTTCTGATTTCCACCACGCTTGTGGGACAAAGGCCGCGCCAGCATGGCAATGCCATCAACGCCGCCAAGGCTGCTGGCGTGAGCCATATCGCCTATACCTCGCTGCTGGGTGTGCGCCGTCCGGGCAATCCGTCGGTCGAGGGTTTCGACCATATCGCGACCGAGGAAATGCTGGAGGCATCGGGCCTTGCCTGGACCATGCTGCGCAACAGCCTTTATGCAGAAGCCGTTGCCACGGCGATGGCGATCCCTGCGCTGATGTCCGGATCGAAGCCTGAAAATGCCGGCATGGGCCTCGTCCCGATTGTCAGCCGCGACGATTGCGTGGCCACCGCTGTGGGCGTGATGGCGCAGGATGGCCACGAGAATAAGGCCTATGACGTGACCGGGCCGGAGCTGTGGGCCTTGCCCGATGCGATGGCGCTGGTATCCGAAATGGCGGGCAAGCCAATCGACGTCCAATTGGTCGATGACGATGCCATGTTCGCCTATTTCGATTCGCTGGGCGTGCCGCGCAAGTCCGAGGATGTCGATCCCAACGGGCCGATTCCGTGGGCGAGCGAGGGCATGGTGACATTCGGCCAGTCGATCCGCGAAGGCTTCATGAATATCGCATCCGACGATGTTGAGCGGATAACCGGCAGGAAGCCGCGCACGCTGCGCAGCGTGTTTGAACAGTATCAGGATCAGTGGCCCAAATGATGAAACGCATTGCCCTTGCCGTTGCAGCGCTGGCGCTTGCCTCTTGCGGCGAGAGCTTTGATCCGGGCAGCATCGACACCTCCACCTATGGTGCGGGCGCGAACTGGGACAATCCCGGCGGTGACTGGGCGGAAAGCCACTTCTCGCGGCTTGGGGGCATCAATCCGGAAAACGTCTCCGAACTTGGCCTCGCCTGGGAATATGACCTGGGCTCTGCCCGCGTGCAGGAAGCCACCCCCGTTGTCATCGACGGAGTGATGTATACTTCCGGCGTGCTGGGCCGTGTCTATGCGCTCAATGCCGCGACGGGCGAGGAGCTGTGGACCTTCACCCCAGAGATGGACATGCAGATCGCCCGCTCGATCTGCTGCGACTGGGCCAATCGCGGAGTCGCTGTGGCACAGGGCAAGGTCATCGTGGGTGCTGCGGACGGCATACTCTATGCGCTCAACGCACAGACCGGCGCGGTCGAATGGTCGGTGGACACGATTACCGAACATGATCGTGGCTATACCTCGACAGGGGCACCCGAAGTTGCGGGCGACCTGGTGGTGATCGGCAATGCCGGCGCGGAATATGACACGCGCGGCTATGTCACCGCCTATCATATCGACACCGGCGAAGAGGCGTGGCGCTTCTTCACCGTCCCGCATGATCCGGCCCAGGGTCCGCAGGAACATGAAGAGCTCGATGCGGCACTGGCAACCTGGTCCGAAGACACGCGCTGGGATATCGGCGGCGGCGGCACGGCCTGGGACGCCATTACCTATGACCCCGAATTCGACCAGGTCATCGTCGGGACGGGCAACGGCGGGCCCTATGCGCAAAGCGCGCGTTCGCCCGGTGGCGGGGACAATCTCTATCTCAGCTCGCTGGTGGCCATCGACCGCGCAAGCGGGCGGATGAACTGGTATCTGCAGCAGACCCCGCAAGACAATTGGGACTTTACCGCCACCCAGCCCATGCTGCTGGCAAACATGGAAGTGGGCGGCGAGCAGCGCCCCGTCATCCTGCACACGCCCAAGAACGGTTTCTTCTTCGTGGTGGACCGTGAAAACGGCAAGGCGTTGGCGGCAAATCCCATCGTGCGCACCAGCTGGGCCGATGGCTGGGATTATGCCGCGAACCGCCCGCACATGACCTTCGACAAGGCTGACTTCAATACCGGGCCGAAGGTCGTCTTCCCCGGATCGCCCGGCGCGCGCAACTGGTATCCTGCGGCCTATGATCCTGGACGCGGGACCTATTTCGCGCATGTTCTGGACATGGGGAACCTGCTGTGGGTGCCCAATCCTGCCGCAAAACTGGAGCATCAGGAGAACTTCCTGAACAACAATGCGGTCATCCTGTTCTCGCCCGACTTGCAGGCCGCAGCGCCAACATTGCCGCCGCAAGTGATGGCCGAGATCGAAGCCACCGAGCAGTGGCAATGGGTCAAGGATGAACCCTACCGCAGCGAATTCCGGGCCATTGACCCGCTGACCGGCAAGACGAAATGGGCGGTGCCCAGCCTCGGCTGGCAGGATCGCCAGGGTGCGCTGGCGACAGAGAGCGGCCTGGTCTTCCACGGCAGCGTGGGCGGGCAGCTCTATGCGCGCGATGCCGATACGGGCGAGGAATTGTGGCGCGTCGATACCGGTTCCTCGATCATGGCAGCGCCCATGACCTATGAGGTGGACGGCGTGCAATATGTCGCCGTGCAGACCGGCTGGGGAGGGGGCGGCTGGGGTTTCCTGCCGTCCTATGCCGCGGCCTATCGCAAGGGTAACGCGAACCGCCTGCTGGTATTCAGGCTGGGCGGCAGCGAAGTGCCTGTGCCGGCTGATCTGCCGCCACTGCAACCGGCGGACGAACCGCCCGCGCAATACGCCGATGCAACGCCCGCAATGATCGCGCGCGGCAATACGCTCTACACCGAGAACTGCACCATCTGCCATTCGAACCAGCCGCGCGCACCACTGCCCGATCTTCGCCGCATGAACGCTGGCGTGCATGGCGCGTTCCGGCAGATCCTGCTCGAAGGCCTGCTGCTGCATAACGGCATGCCGCGATGGGACGATCGTTTGAGCGAAGAAGACGTGAAGGCGATCCATGCCTGGCTGATCGATACGCAAGGCAAATTGCGCACGCGCGAGCTGGAACTGCAACGGCGCGGCCTGCCGCTCGACACGCAGTCGCTCACCATATTGTCCAGTTTCTGATAGAGATTTGTGCACGGCGTGAGTCCCCGCGAAGGCGGGGACCTTGTCGGGCCGGAGACAGGCTCCCGCCTTCGCGGGAGCTCACACCAAGGAATGGAGAGATTCGATGACCCCCGAAGGCGTGAACATCAAGCACCCCGACAAGCTGTTTATCGGCGGCGAGTGGGTAACCCCGCATGGCACTGGTGTGATTGAGGTGGAGAACCCGGCAGATGAGGAAATCGTCGCCCGCGTCGCCCATGCCGATGCCACCGATATGGACCGCGCCGTGGCCGCCGCGCGCGAGGCGTTCGACAATGGTCCCTGGCCTCGCCTCTCGCCCGTGGAACGCATGGGCAGACTGATGAAGTTCATCGACCAGTTGGAACCGCGCGTGCCCGAACTCGCCGCCGCATGGACCGTGCAGATCGGCGGGCTTTCCACTGCGTCCGGTCCCATGCATGGCGGCGCGGTTGCGGGCCTGCGCGGCATCGCCTCACTGGGTGAGCGTTTCGAGTGGGAAAAGCGCAGCAAGGGCATGGCAGTCGATACTGTCTGCGTGGTGCGTGAGCCGGTGGGCGTGGTTGCCGCTATCGCGCCGTGGAACGGCCCCTTCGCCATCATGGCCAACAAGGTGTTCTACTCGCTGATCGCTGGCTGCACCGTGATCATGAAGCCTTCACCCGAAACGCCGCTGGAAGCCTATATCATTGCCGAGGCGGCGGAAGCCGCCGGAATGCCACCCGGCACTGTAAATCTGGTCCCCTCGGACCGCGAGGCGGCGGACCACCTGATCCATTCCAAGCTGATCGACAAGGTCACCTTCACCGGCTCTTCTGCCGCGGGTGCGCATATCGCCAGCGTCTGCGGTTCCAACATGACCCGCGCGACTTTCGAACTGGGCGGCAAGTCGGCAGCGATCATTCGCGATGATTTCCCCACCGAAGCTGCAGCAGGCATCCTTGGCAATACGATTACCGTGATGAGCGGCCAGGTCTGCGCCATGCTCTCTCGCGCCATCGTGCCCAAGGCGCGGCATGACGAGCTGGCAGAAGCCATTGCCGGCGTGATGAAGGGTGTGAAGATCGGCCATCCGACCGATCCCGAAACCCAGCTCGGCCCGCTTGCCATGCGCCGCCAGCGTGACCGCGTGGAAATGTATATCGAGGCGGGCAAGGCTTCGGGTGCCGACCTCGTCACCGGCGGCCAGCGCCCGGCGCATATGAACAAGGGCTATTACATCGAGCCGACGCTGTTCGCCAATGTCGACAACAACAGCCGCATCGCGCAGGAGGAAATCTTCGGCCCGGTGCTGTGCCTGATCCCGGCTGAGGACGAGGAAGACGCGATCCGCATCGCCAATGAGAGCGAGTTCGGCCTCAACGGATCGGTCTTCACCACCGATCCGCAGGCGGCCTATGACATCGCCCGCCGCGTCCGCACGGGCGTGGTCGGTCAGAACGGCATGCGTATGGAATGGACCGCGCCCTTCGGCGGCTTCAAGAAGTCCGGCATCGGCCGCGAAGGCGGTGACGAAGGTATCTGGGGCTATGTTGAAACCAAGACGATCCTGCTGGACGGCGCTCCCGCCTGACCTGTAAGCAGCCGGGGTGAGCTTTCTTCCGGACGTCGAACTGGGCAACATCACCACCTATGCGGTGGATGCGATCGTCAATGCCGCAAACTCCTCGCTACTGGGGGGAGGCGGCGTTGACGGGGCGATCCATCGTGCAGCGGGGCCGGACCTTTTGCACGAGTGCCGCCTGCTGGGCGGCTGCAAGACAGGGCAGGCAAAGATCACCAAGGGATACCTTTTGCCCGCAAGGCATGTGATCCACACCGCCGGCCCTGTATGGCGCGGCGGCAATGACGGTGAACCCGAACTGCTGGCCAGTTGCTATCGCAACTCGCTCGAAGTCGCGATGGCCAATGCGGTGCGGACCATTGCCTTTCCGGCCATATCGACCGGAATCTACGGCTACCCGATGGATCTTGCTGCTGAGGTGGCTACAAGAACGGTGGTGGAGGTCCTGGACTCCCACCCGGGCGCGATCGATGCTGTCACATTCGTGTGCTTTGACGAGCGGGCGAGGTCCGTGTTCGAGGCTGCTGTACAGCGTTACGAGTGAAGGCCTTCAACTGTTCGGACGAGCCAACAATTATTCTGCCTGCGGTAGCTCCGGCGTTGCCTGAGAGAAGACCACTTGCCAGCGCCCGTCTCGCTTCTCGTAATAGTCGGTGTGGCGATAGATCGCTTCCGGAATTACCGTCTCGCCGATGCGTACGGACAGGCGTGACTGATAGCGCACTGCACCGGCTTCTGTGCCGCCTTCTGCCCTGATCTCGCCTTGGGGCTCGAAAATCAGGTAGCGAAATTCGCCTTCCTTCATCGGGTCGAGGTATTCAGACTTGGTAAAAGGTTCGCCGTTCGGATTTATCAATTCGAAGTCTTCGGCATGAAGCTCGTCGAGCAATTCCCAATTGCCTTCTACAAAAGCATTGAGCCGCGCCTGTTCAACCGCCGCCAACTCCTGTGCGGCGCTGGTCAATGAGGCATCTGGCGCATTGAGTGCTTGTTCGGGTTCTGAGGTACAGGAGGTCAGCACGAGCGAGCCCAGAGCGATCGCGGTCAAATTTCTCATGGTTACTTGCCCCTGCAATTGTTCAATCGATCCCGATGGTGCCCAGGATCGCCCCGTCATTATCGAGCGGCTCCTCGCCCGCCGGGAAGTCGTTCACCTCCAGCAAATAGGCGACCAGCGCGAGATATTGCGCATCGGGCAGCGAGCTGCCCTGACCCACTGGCATGTTCTCGCGAGTATATGCGAAAAGATCGCCCACCGAACGCCCGCGCCAATTGGTGAGGAAAGCGCCGCCCTTCAATGTCGGTGAACCGGCGGCAGGCTGGAAGTCGGCGCCATGGCAGGCAGCACAGGCGCGCCCGTACACCTGCTGTCCTGCACGTGCTTGCGCGGCCGAGAATACACCGCTGCTGGCCTTGCGCGAGAAGACAGCCGCCCCGATCCCGCTCAGCGCGGGATCGACCGAAGTCAGTTCGCCGCGCCGGTTGATCTGCGCACGCACCGGCCCGCGCTGGCCGATACCCGTCTCGGGCAAGGCAAAGACGAACAGCGTGTTCTGCGTGCCGTGGACGAGTTCGGGCGTGTAACTGTCATTGAGCCAGCGTCCGGTCGAGGCTGCGACATATTGCTGGCCGTCGACGGAGAAAGTGGCGGGATAGCCGGTTACCGAGGAACCCAGGTTCACCTGCCACACGATTTCGCCCGTATCCTGGTCCATCGCGTAAAAGCGCCCGCCTGCCTCTCCGGCAAAGACCAGACCGCCGCCCGTGGTGATGAGCGATTGCACGCCTGCGCGCTGGTTGTGCACCCATCTGGTGCGCCCGGTCACGGCATCGACGGCATAGATCGATCCCAGCATGCCATTCATTTCGGGATTGATATAGGCGCGTGTCGCCATGCCGTAGACGCCGGGATTATCCGCCGGGTCGACCGCAGTCATTTCCGCGCAGGTATTCAGCAGCGGCCAATAGATCGTGCGGCTCAGCGGGCTGTAGGAACCCGCCATGTAGTTTGCGCCGCCGCTGGCCGATGGGCAGACCTCCATCGCAGCGCCGAATTCGGTCGGCACGCTGGAAGGATCGGGCGTCACGCGCCCGGTGGCGCCGTCAATATCGGCAATTACATTCTGCCGCACGGTCGGGCGCGCCCAGAGGAACTTGCCCGTCTCGCGGTCGAGCGTGGTAATGATGCCCGGCTTGCCCGAAACCCCGGTCAGCACCTTGTAGACACGTCCCGCCTCGATATCGGGGGCCATCCAAGCCACTTCGGATGGATCTGGTGCGACCACATCGTCGACCAGCATGCGCGGCATCGTGTGATCGAGGTCCCACTGGTCGACCAGGTGCTGGTAATGCCAGACGATCCTGCCCGTCGCGACATCGAGCGCCAGCGTCGAATTGTGGTAGAGATAGGAATGGTCATTGCCCGCCAGCGCAATCTTGGGCGCGGGCGCGGAAACCGAGGTTCCCATGTAGACCAGCCCAAGTTCGGGATCGTAGCTCGGCAGCATCCACGCGCCGACCTGCTGACGGTCTTCCAGCGGCACGCCGCCCCATGTCGCATCGTTGGGATCATCCCCCTGCGCGATGATTGGCGTGCGCCAGACCTCCGCGCCCGTCACCGCATCATGCGCGGTGATCACGCAGGCGGCGGGGCCACCTTCGGGCTCGCAAGAGCGCCCGGTAATAGCGAGGCCGTTGGCGATGATCGGTCCCGAGCTCTGCTTGGCGCCGTGCGTGTAATCGAGGATCTTTGTCTCCCACACCAGCGCGCCGGTGCGGGCATCGAGAGCGTAGAGGAAGTCGTCCGCCGAATTGCCGATGATGAGATTGCCGTAGATCGCGACGTTGCGGGTGGTGTCATAGACCGGCAGGAAATTGCCGATATCCTCGGGCAACTGGCGACGGTACTGCCAGATCATCTCGCCCGATCGGGCGTCAATCGCCTCGATCGTGTCGGCAGGGCCGGGGAAATACATCACTCCGCCGCGCACCAGCGGCGTGCCTTCCTGATGCCCCGGCGGAAGCGGACGCGCCCAGACCATGCGCAGCGTACGGACATTCTCGCGGTTGACCTGGTTGAGCGGGGAATAGCCCCAGCTGTCGAGCGTGCGCCGCCAGCTCAGCCAGTCTGCCGGATCGGGGTTCTGGAGTTCCGCATCGGTGACGGGCGCGAAATCGGGTGCGGTCTGGCCCGTGGCCTGCGCCAGTGCGAGTGATGCCAGCGCGGTGCCGAATGCCAGCCTGCCCCATGCGCGCATGTCAGTCCTCCAGCCGCTGGTCGTTGGGATCGATCGGCGTATCGCTCTTCAGCATTGGGTCCCAGTGCTCGGCGATCTTGCCATCCTCTATCCGGTAGAGATCGAACCAGGTCGAATAGTATGTTGCGCCGTTGGTATCGGTTTCGGTGCGGACAAAGGCTGTGGTCACGTAATCGCCTTCCGCCATCAGGTGGATCAGGGGCAGTTCCAGCTTTTCCTCTATCGCACGTTCGGGGCGCGTGGCGCGGATATAGTCCTGCACGCCGGACAGGCCCTGCGCGGCATTGGGATTGTGCTGGATGTAATCCTCGCGGATATATTCGCCCGCGCGGTCCGCCAGCCCGGCCTGCAGCACGATCCTGTACATGTCATAGACCAGCCGCTTGTTGGCTGCGAGCCTGGGATCGGGACTGGCCAGCAACGCCTGGTGATCTTCGGAAACATTCGGCGGCGTTACGGACATCTCATTGGCTCCCACTTGTGCCTGGGCGGCGCTATCGCCTGCCTCATCATCTTCAACGGTCATGGAACAGGCCGCAAGCAGTAATGGTGCGGCGACAAGGATTGCGAAACGCATATATTTCCCCTCTCGGAAGCCTTCCTGCCATTTGCGGGGTGACGCGGCAAGATCGACTCGCTAAAGGCGCTTCGGACAAAATCAACCTGGGGTGAGTAACCAGATGAAAAAGCTGCTGTTAACTGGTACTGCCGCTGTCTTGATTGCCACGCCGGTAATGGCGCAAGACGACAATGCTGCGACTGACAATGAAGATGTGATTGTAGTGCTGGGCGAAGGCCTGCCCGACACGCCTGCGTCGCCTGCCTATTCGACGCTGGAGATCGAGCGCGAGCAGATTGTCGCATCGGGTTCGGGGCGGCTTGAAGACGTGCTCACGAACGTGGCAGGCTTCCAGCAGTTCCGCCGGTCTGACAGCCGTTCCGCCAACCCTTCCGCACAAGGTGCAACGCTGCGTGCGCTGGGCGGCAACGCATCAAGCCGCGCGCTGGTGCTTCTCGACGGCGTGCCGATGGTGGACCCGTTCTTCGGCCATGTTCCGTTCACCGCGATCGCTCCCGAACGGCTCGGCTCGATCCGGGTAACGCGCGGCGGAGGTTCGGGCCCGTTCGGTTCCGGCGCACTGGCAGGCACGATCGAACTCGACAGTGCCGATCCTTCAGTGCTCGGCCTGTTTACCGGCCAGCTCTTCGCCAACCAGCGTGAGGACACGCAGATGTCGGCCTCGCTCGCACCGGAAGTGGGCAATGGCTTTGCCACGATCAGCGGCAGCTGGGATCGCGGTGACGGCTTCTTCACCACGCCGGAAGCGGACAGGGTGCTGGCCACCAGCCGCGCGAATTATGACAGCTGGTCCGCCAGCGGCAGGCTGGTGCAGCAGTTGGGCGGCCTCGAATTGCAGCTGCGCGGCATGGCTTTCGAAGACAACCGCACATTACGCTTCGAAGGTGCGGACAATTCGGTGGAAGGGCAGGATCTGTCCTTGCGCCTTGTCAGCCGCGGTTCGTGGCAGGTCGATGCACTGGCCTATGCCCAGTGGCGCAATTTCACCAATGTCGTAGTCAGCTCAACCCGCTACGTGCCCGTGCTGGACCAGAAGGATACGCCCGCCGAAGGGCAGGGCGCCAAGATCGAGATCCGTCCGCCCGTGGGCGAGAACATGACGCTGCGCCTGGGTGCCGATTACCGCCGCGGCGAGGGCGATCTGTTTGAAGATGCCTACAGCGCATTCTCCGGCAATCTGACCGAGGAACGCTTTGCCGGCGGCGTGAACACCAATCTCGGCTTCTTTGCCGAGAATGACGTCGTGCTCGGCCCTGTCACCCTGACCGGCGGCCTGCGGGCCGACCGTTACTCGATAGATGATGGCTATTACCGCAGCTTCAACGGATCGGGCACGCCGGTGCGCGACGATACCTATGCCGATCGCTCCGACTGGGAAGTGACCTGGCGCGCCGGCGCGCTGGTGCAGGCCAATGAAGCTGTCACCCTGCGTGCTGCGGCCTATACCGGCCTCCGGCTGCCGACGCTGAACGAACTCTACCGGCCGTTCGTGGTCTTCCCGGTCACTACCTTGGCGAATGAGGACCTCGTACCCGAACGCCTGCGCGGGTTTGAGGCCGGGATCGACTTCGATGTCGATGAAGGAACGCAATTCTCCGTCACCGTGTTCGACAACAAGGTGAAGGACGCGATTGCCAATGTCACCGTCGGCACCAATTTGCGCCAGCGGCAGAACCTCGATGCGATCGACGCCTTTGGCGTGGAGGCATCGTTGAACATCCAGCGAGGGCCGTGGGGCCTTGTCTCCAGCATAGCGCTGACCGATGCCGAAATCCGTGGCAGCGGCCCTGCCGGAGTGCTCGAAGGCAACAGGCCGCCGCAGACGCCGACTTTCATGGCCAGCACCACCGCCAGCTATCGTGCCGCCAACGGCATGAGCTTTGCAGCGTCCCTGCGCCATGTGGGCAAGCAGTTCGAAGGCGATCTGGAAGATGACATCCTTCCCGCCGCCACCACCGTGGACCTGTTTGCGCAGGTGCCCATCGTGGACAAGCTGTCGGCCGTCGTGCGCGTGGAAAACCTGCTGGATGAAGTGATCGTCACCCGCAACCAGGGCGGTTCGATGGACTATGGCGTCCCGCAGACGTTCTGGCTGGGCCTCCGTTACGGTTTCTGACACTTTTTGCCTGTTCCTCTTGAGGCCGAACCACTAGGTTCGCGCCTCCAGAGGGAGAGGCATATGTCATCGCAATCCGCCGTGCTTGCAGTGCGCAATCCGCGCACCGGCACCGCCGATCACAGCATCACGATTTCGGCGCGCGAGGAGGTGGCCGAGAAGGCTGCGCGGCTACGCGCAAACCAGCGCGCCTGGGAAGCCATCGGCGTACAGGGTCGCTGCGGCGTCATGGCCCGCTGGCTGGGTGCGGTGAAGGCGCGCGCGGCGGATATCGGCGCGGCCGATGCGGTGGACACGGGCGGTTGCCACACCTCCTATATCCAGGGTTTCATCACCATGGGGAACATTGGCGGCTGGCTGGAAGATGCGCCGCGCGCCTTTGCCGATCTGGCATGGGACACGATGAGCACCTCCATGCCGAGCGTTCGGGTGGAAAGCCAAGTAGTCGCTTTTCCCATCACCGGCGTGATCAGCCCGTGGAACGCGCCGCTGATGCTCGCTCTGCTCGATGCGATCCCTGCGCTGTTTGCGGGCAGCGCGGTATTGCTCAAGCCGAGCGAAGTGACGCCGCGCGTGATCGAGGCATTGTTCGAGACGGTGCGCGAAGTGCCCGAACTCGCCGCAGTGTTCGATTATGTCACCGGCGCGGGCGCAGTCGGCCAATGGGTGATCGAGGAGGCGGATACGATCTGCTTCACCGGTAGCGTACCTACCGGGCGCAAGGTCGCGGTAGCCTGTGCCGAACGGCTCATCCCCTGCAACCTTGAACTCGGCGGCAAGGACCCCTGCATCGTCACCGAAAATGCCGATCTTGAGCGTGCCGCGACTGCGGTGCTGCGCGGGGCGGTCTATGCCACAGGGCAGGTCTGCTATTCGGTCGAACGCGTCTATGTGCATGAGAGCGTGCACGATGCCTTTGTTGCGAAGCTGGTGGAGAAGGCGCAGGCCGTGCGCCTCAATGCCGAAAACCCCAGGGCCGGCCATATCGGCCCTTTTACCTTCGCTCCGCAGGCAGACATCGTCATGCGCCATATCGAGGACGCGAAGGCCAGGGGCGCCAAGGTGCTGACGGGCGGGGAGATCGAGAATATCGGCGGCGGCCTCTACATGAGGCCGACCGTGCTGACAGGCGTCAATCACGACATGGAAATCATGCAGGACGAAACCTTCGGCCCCTGCATCCCGGTGATGGCCTATTCTGACACCGAGGAGGCCATCGCCCTCGCCAACGATACGCATTTCGGCCTCACCGCCAGCGTGATTGCAGGCGATGCGGAGGAGGCCAAGGCGATCGGCAAGCGCATCAATGCGGGCGGCATCTTCCTGCAGGATACTTTCCTCACCTTCGCCAAGTTGCGCACCTTCGGATCGGACAGCTTCGGCTGGTCAGGCTACGGGAGCCCGCGCATCGGGCCGGAAAGCCTGCGCCGTTTCCTGCGCCGCAAGAGCCTGCTCACCCAGACGGGCGATGTTGCCGACATCCAGGATGATCACCATCTGGGGGCAGGTCAGTGATCCTCCCCGGAACGGGGAGGGGGACCATGCGTAGCATGGTGGAGGGGAAGGTGCTTGTGCTCATGACCTCGATTGAACAGATCAGGGGAGGGTGCCCCTCCACCAGCCTGCGGCTGGTCCCCCTCCCCTTGCAGGGGAGGATATTGTGAAAATCACCGCAGCGCTAAGCGGCAGGGGCGGGGCGGCCCCCGAACTGGTCGAACTGGAACAGGAAGAACCGCGTGCGGGCGAGATGCGCATCCGTCTGGTCGCCACGGGCATCTGCCATACCGACCTGCACGAACATCCCGGTCGCCATGCGCCGCAGCCCATCGTGCTCGGCCATGAAGGCGCAGGCGTGGTCGAGAAGCTGGGCGAGGGGGTCAGCACCTTCGAGATCGGCGATCATGTGGTCCTCTCGGGCAATAGCTGCGGGCGCTGTCCGTCCTGCCTTGCAGGCCGCCCGACCTATTGCGACCTTGCCATGCCATTGTGCTTCGGCGGCAAGCGCCTGGATGGTTCCACCGCCTTGTGCGGGGATGAAGGCGAGGTCCATTCGCACTTCTTCGGCCAGTCGAGCTTCGCCACCCATTCCATCGTGCCAGTTCGCACGGCGGTGAAGATGGACAAGGACCTGCCGCTGGAGAAGCTCGGCCCGCTCGGCTGCGGCGTGGTGACCGGGGCTGGCGGCGTGATTGAAGCGCTCAAGGTCGGGTTCGGCGATACGATCGCGATCTTCGGCACGGGCGGCGTGGGACTCTCGGCCGTGATGGCTGCGAAGCTTGTCGGCGCCAAGCGGATCGTCGCGGTGGACCTCAATCGCGAGCGGCTGGAACTGGCGCGCGAGTTTGGCGCCACCGATTGTATCGCGGGCGACGAGGATGACATCGCTGCCAAGATCAGGGGCGTGACAGGCCGCGGTGTGGATTTCACTTTCAACACCACCAATGCGCCGCCGGTGCACTCGCTGGCGCTGGAAGTGCTGGCGATGAACGGCACGGCGGGTTTCGTCGCCGCGCCACTGGGCCAATGGGCGCCGCAAATGTTCGCCATGCTCGCGGGCGGCAAGCAATTGCGCGGCATACTGGGGGGTGATGCCAATCCGCAGACCTTCCTGCCCCAGCTCGCCGAATACTGGCAGCAGGGAAAGCTGCCCTTTGACCGCATGCTCAGCTTCTACCCCTTCGCCGAGATCGACCGCGCTTTTGCCGATGCGCATTCGGGCAAGGCGATCAAACCTGTCCTGCTGATGGAGAACGGCCAATGACTCCTGAAATCCGTGCGAAGCTGGAAGCGCTGGGGCCGAACCTGACACCGGATATGATCGGGGGAACGCAACAGATATTCGTGCCGCGCAACAAGGGGTTGCACGCCAATACCAAGATCGTGCGCGACATCTCCTACGGCCCGCATGATCGCAACCGGCTGGACATTTTCACCCAAGGATCGCCGCAGGGTGCGCCGGTCTTCGTCTTCGTCCACGGCGGCGGCTTCGTGATGGGGGACAAGCACACCGAAGGATCGCCCTTCTATTCCAACATGGGCGATTTCGCCGCGCGGCACGGCATGGTGGGGGTGACGATCACCTATCGTCTCGCGCCGGACAACAAGTTTCCTTCCGGTCCCGACGATCTGACGGCGGCTATCGAATGGCTGCGCGCCAATGTGGCCGAACATGGCGGCGATCCGGCCAGGATCGTGCTCTCGGGCCAGTCCGCCGGGGCGACGCATGTGGCGGGCTATCTCGCGCATCGCCGCGATCATGCGAGGGGCATTGCGGGCGCAGTGCTGATGAGCGGCATTTATGACACCACGACTTGCGAGCCCAACCAGTTCGCAGAGGCCTATTACGGTGAAGACCGCAAGGGCTGGGGCCCTGCATCCTGCATGGCGGGGCTGCTGGCCACGGAGGTTCCGCTCCAGTTCTCGGTCGCCGAGTTCGACCCCGACGATTTCCAGCGCCAGGCCGCGCAGGTCGTCACCCAGTGGACAGAAACCAAAGGCCGCCTGCCGGAAATGCAGTATCTCTCCGGCCACAACCACCTCAGCCCCGCGCTCAGCATCGGCAGCGACCAGCAAGAAACTGAACGCATGATCGCGGGCTTTGTCGGCAGGGTTACGAGCTAGCCCTGCTTGCAGCTGATGCAGAGCACGCTTTCGGGGCGCGCTTCCAAGCGGCCTGCGGAAATCTCGTCACCGCATTCCATGCAGGTGCCGTAGCTGCCATCCTCCACGCGGAACAGCGCGCGCTGCGTGGCGCCAATGCGCGCCTCGATAACGGCCGCCTGTCCCTCCAGGCTCTCGTCATCCTCCATCTGCACCGCGCGTTCCGAACTGTCGGCATCCATCGGTTCGGCAAGGTCTGTCTCGATACGTTCGAGCCGCGCCTTCAATTCCGCAAGTTGCGCTTCAAGCAGTGTTTTCGCCTTGGCAAGATCAGCCATTCCAGTTTCTCTCCTTAAGCCGGGACCCAGCAGCCGTGGAAACACATCGGCTGGGCAAAGGGCAGTTTGATTGTTGCGACAGGTGGGCGGCTCACGTCGTTCCCGTCCAGAATCAGCAGGTCCATGCGCTTTTCGGCCATGCGGTCGACCGCGACAAGCACATAACCATCGCCTTCTGGCGCATCGGGGCTGCGCGGCACAAAGACAGGCTCCTGGCTGGCGGCAGCTTCCAGTTCGTGGACCTTGATTGCGCCGGTCTCCCAGTCGATCTGGCCGATGCCCATCTGCGGGAAATCGCGCAGGGCGAAATAGCCCACGCGGTATTTCTCCATCGCATAGCGATCGTCGATCTTGGGCATGTCACCCAAAGCGCCGCCCAGCGGTTCGAGCGTTACGGCTTCTGCATCGGGCTTCGACAGGTCGAAAGTGATGCGGGTGATCTGCGTTACCGTTTCGGGCGGAGTGGGCTGGTTGCCATGCTTGTCCTTGAAGAAGGAGAAGCAATTTCCGGGAGAACAGGGGGTATCGATGATCACCCTGTCGCCCTCGCTATAGGCGTTCATGACATGGCCCATCACGATGCCGGGAATGTCGAACCAGCGCATGTCGCGGGCGGGATCGCCACCGCGCGGCATCACGCCCCATTTGCTCGGCAGGTCGGGATCGTATTGATAATAGTCGCCGCCCGCGCGCAGCCGCGCTTCGTCGGCGGTGAGCGGCATGATCGGCAGCACGATATGTTCGCGCGTGATGCCCCAGTCGTGGCTCAGGCCGGGGTAGGGCGTGTGGAACCATTGCTCGCGCACCAGCTTTCCGTCCTTGTCGAACACGTGGAGGCTGGCATCGGTGGTCGGCTCGCCCCCGGCAAAGACGGCATAGCTCCACCACTCGCCCGTCTGCGGATCGATCTTGGGATGCGCGGTGAGCGCCTTGGATTTCAGGTCACCGAAATCGCCCAAATCGAGTGTTTCCAGCGTATCGGGATCGAGCCGGTAGGGCCGCGAATCCTCGCGCAGGGCAAACAGCTCACCATGATGCGCGAAGGCATAGGTATTGCCGGTATTGTCGCGCTGCGGGAGGTTGGAGACGCTTTCGTCATCGGTATATTTGTTGCGATACTTGCCATAGAGCCGGCGGCGCGCGGCTTTTTCCGCCTTCAGCCTCTCGGTCTCCACATAGCGGCTGCGATAGGAGACATGGCCGTCCTCGAAATGGAAGGCGCTGAACATGCCATCGCCGTTGAGGATGATGTCATCCTCCATCGTGGGATAGAGCCGGTCCCCGCCGGTGCGGTAATAGGCGCCGTTCTTCAGCGCCTCGGGAATTTCGCCTTCCACCTCGCATTCGAACACGTCGGCCTCGAACCGCATGGGCATGCGGTGCTGCAGGCCAAAACTGGCAAACGGGTGAAATATTTCCGGCATTCTTCTCTCCCTTTTGATAGGGTCGATTGAACGGCTATTAGCAGCGCAAATCAAGCGCGCATTTGACGGGAGACAAGGGATCATGGGTGAAGCGTGTTGGCCCGAGGGCGTGCCGCCGATCATGCCGGCACAGGATCGCGGGGAGATAGAGGAGCTCTATGCCCGCTATGCCTGGGGCATCGACCTGGCGGATGAGGAACAGGCAATCGCCACCTTCGCCCGCGATGCCGAGTTTGACCACCTTTGGCAGGGCAAGGTGAAGGGCCACGATGCCATTCGCGAAAACCTGCGCAGCCTGTGGTACGATCGCCAGCACTGGTGGTATGGCCGCCAGCACATGATGAACCACTTCATCATGGACCCGGTGGAGGAAGGCGCGCGGGTGCGCTGCTTCTTCCAGATCATCCAGTGGAACGCCGATTACCGCACCAATTTCGTCTTCGGCATCGGCACGCGCGATGACAGGCTGATCAGGGAAGACGGGCGCTGGAAGTTCTGGCGCCTGCATGTCAACGCCTGGACAGAGGTGGACCAGGTGCCGTGGAAGGGCGAGCGCACCCTGCCGCAGCGCCCGCCCTATAAAGTGCCGCCCGCCGATACGCGGCCGTTCGACGAGCAGACGAAGGATCCATTCTAGAGTCTGTCCTGAATAGGTTGAGCAAACAGAAAGCCCTTCCCCAAGGGGAAGGGTTGGGATGGGGGTTCCACCTATCGACCGTCGCACCCCCACCCCCAGCCCCTCCCCAAGGGGAG
>JAHEBH010000092.1 GCA_024642335.1 Erythrobacter sp. | reverse complement strand
CGCAGAATCGGGCGCCTGAGATGCGGCCAGGAGGAGAGCACAGATCATTTCTGGCGAGGTATCTACCAAGCAAAGAAATTTGCAATGCTCGCTGTTGGACCCGACGTCCGCTTTCCACCCACTTTCAGACCCTAGAACGGTTGCAGCCGATCCCCGAAAGCGGTCGTTCGGCTTTCAGGAACTAGAAGCCGGCGCCTAAGATCCGAACTTAGGGCGCAGAGCAGACATTCCATTCGACTTCGGTAGCAAAGCAAGCATGGGTGTTTGCACTGAAGCGCGTTGCCTGAAGGCAACCGCAGCCCCAGCGCTTAGCGCGCGACGGGGCCTTGGGTGGTGGGAGCGGCAATCGGGTCGCTCCGGATAAGGAGATCCAGCCATGACCAAGGCAACTATAGCTAAAAAGGCGACCAAGACTGACAGGGTCCTGACCCTGCTCAAGCGCAAGCAGGGCGCATCGATCGAGGAACTCACCAAGGCAACCGGATGGCTGCCGCATACCGCCCGAGCGGCCATGACTGGTCTCAGGAAGAAGGGCCAAACTATCGAACGAGCCTCGGTCGATGGAGTGAGCCGATACTCGATCCCGGCAGGTGCCTGACCATGGGCAGGCTAAAGGATCGGCTTGATGCCTTGGCGCAGATGCAGCGACAGGAGCTGAAGACGGAATGGGAGCGGGTCTACAAGCGGCCTGCTCCCAGCCTGTCAGCGGGCCTGCTTCGGCTGGGTATCGCCTATCGGGTGCAGGAAAATGCTCGTGGCGGTCTTTCTCGCGCGTCCATCGCCGAGTTGAATGAGACCAGGGCAGGGCAGCCAGCCATCAAGCCCGGGACGCGCCTCGTTCGCAGCTGGAATGGCAGAACCATCTCGGTCGAGGTCGAACGCGAAGGGTTTGTGTTCGAGGATCGGCGATATCCTTCGCTCTCGGCCATCGCCTGCGAGGTGACCGGCAGCCACTGGTCTGGTCCTCGCTTCTTCGGTCTTCGCGGACAGACAGCCAATGGCTAGCCAAGCGGTAGCCGGGACCGGCGGGAAGATGCGCTGTGCGATCTACACCCGCAAGTCGACCGAGGAAGGGTTGGAACAGGAGTTCAACAGCCTCGATGCCCAGTACGAGGCCTGTGCTGCCTATGTCATGAGCCAGCTTCACGAGGGCTGGGAGCTGGTGAAGGACCGTTATGACGATGGCGGATTTTCGGGCGGGACGATGGAGCGTCCGGGCCTCATACAGCTGCTCGCCGATGTCTCGGCCGGCAAGGTCCAGATCATCGTCCTCTACAAGATCGACCGGCTGACCCGCAGCCTGTCGGACTTCTCACGCATCGTGGATGTGCTGGATGGGGCGGGCGCCAGCTTCGTGTCGGTGACCCAGTCCTTCAATACCACTACCAGCATGGGCCGGCTTATGCTCAACGTACTGCTGTCCTTCGCCCAGTTCGAGCGCGAGGTCACTGGCGAACGCATCCGCGACAAGATCGCTGCCTCGAAAAAGAAGGGCATGTGGATGGGCGGCCCAGTGCCGCTTGGCTACAAGGTGAAGGAGCGCAAGTTGCTCATTGACGAAGCGGAAGCCGCCACCGTCAGGCATATCTTTGAACGCTATGTCGAGATCAGGGCGGCCCAGCCGCTTCTGGATGAGCTGCGCGAACAGGGTGTCCGCACCAAGCGGCGTGTCTACCGGGATGGAACCATCAAGGGCGATATTCCGTTCACCCGAGGCTCCCTTTTTCATCTGCTCAAGAACCGCATCTATCTTGGCGAGATGGTGCACAAGGGCGAGGCCTCGCCCGGTGAACACGAGGCAATCATCGACGAGGACCTGTGGGAGCGCGTCCAGCTCAGAATCGCCGAGAACACGGTTGACCGGAAGTTGCGTCGCAATGCGAAGGAGGCAAGCCTGCTTGCCGGGATGATCTGCGATGGAATGGGACGCAAGATGAGCCCGAGCCACACGGTCCGGAAGGGTAAGCGTTACCGCTACTACGTTACCCATGCATCTGAGATCGTTGACGGCACCCCTGCCTGGCGCTTGCCGGCGCACGACATCGAGAAGAGCGTGGTCGGCAAGCTCACGGCCTTCCTCTCGGACCAGAGAGCCATCCGCAAGTTGGTCGGAACTGATGATGCCAGCAGACTGGCCGCTTCCATCACCCGATGCCAGCGCACGGCCGAGCAGCTGCAGGCCAGCACCTACCATCGCCGCACCAGGGTTCCTGCTCTCATTGACCAGATTGATGTCGGAGACTCTGCCATCAGGATCGTGCTGTCCCATTCCGGCTTTTCCGACTTCCTTGGGATCGAGGTCGATCCGCAACGCCTCCTGCCCCTCAGTGCTCCGGTTGCCCGCATCCGCAAGGGCAAGGAAGTGAAGCTCATCATCTCCGACGGTACAGATGCCGAGCGCGATGAGACACTGGTCTCTTTGCTGCGGGAAGCGATGGCGATCCGGGAAGAGGTGCTGTCCGCATCCGACAGGACTGTCGCCGAGATCGCGGCATCTAGCGGCCGATGCCGGAAGAGGATGACGCGGCTGTTTCGTCTATCCTGGATCGCACCGGAGATTATCGATGCGATTCTCGCTGGGCGGCAGCCTCAGGCGCTGACCGCCAAAGCGCTCCTTACAGCCGATCTGCCGATGGACTGGTCGAGCCACAAGGCCGCGTTGGGCTTCAACTGAGCCGAGGCAAGTGAGGTCTGCAAATCGGCCTCCTGAGACTGGGGCTGGAAATCCCGCTCGAACGACCTGATCCGCCAGTCTCACGACCCCACTTGAAATGATGACCCCGCCAAAGGCCGCAGAAAGGCGGGCCTCACAGGCGCTCTGGCGTGAGCGCGAAAGAAGTCTGGCGATTTCGGGAGTGAGTGGTGCCGCTTACAGGACTCGAACCTGTGGCCCCATCATTACGAATGATGTGCTCTACCAACTGAGCTAAAGCGGCACACGCCCGCGCCATTATCGCTGCCTTGCGGCAAGCGCAATGGATGAAAATGGAGGCCCGAGCCGGAATCGAACCGGCGTGCAAGGATTTGCAGTCCTCTGCGTCACCACTCCGCCATCGGGCCTCACAATTCCCCACGCGGAGGCGGGCACGTAGCGAATGCGGAGGCTGGTTGCAATGTGTTAAATCGACTCCTTTCCCTTGATGGATAGGCAGCTAAGCACTAGCGCCTGTGGAACGCGAACGAGGTTGAGGCACATGGCCGACGACAAAGTCAAAATGCAGAGCATGGCGGGGATGAACGAGGAGCGCATCCTCGCCTCCGACGTGTTCGAGAGCACGCGCCGCAACCTGCCTCCGCCCAACGGTACGGGCACCATCACCGAAGAAGCGCGCGAGATCGACATCTACCACAAATGCGATGTGGTGGTGGTGGGCGGCGGGCCTGCCGGATGTGCCGCCGCATGGGCCGCGGCCAAGGCCGGCGCGGATGTCACGCTGGTGGAGCGCTACAATTGCCTGGGCGGACTTTCCACCGGCGGCCTCGTCATGTGGATCGACCGCATGACCGGGTGGGACGGGCAACTGGTGATCCAGGGCTTTGCCCGCGAATTCGTCGAACGCATGCCGCCCGAAGGTGTCGCCGGTCCGCCGCGCGAGGATTGGGGTGCGCGCGAGGAAAGCAAGGTCACATACTGGCGCAACCGCACCACCGCCATGCACGGCATCGTGCAATGGGCGCCCACGCTCGATCCCGAACGGATGAAGCTCAACGCGCAGGAAATGTTGCTCGAGGCGGGCGTACGCATCGTCTTCCACGCCTGGGCCGCGCGCCCGCTGGTGGAGGATAACACCACCAAGGGTGTGATCTTCGAAAGCAAGGCTGGGCGCAATGCGCTGCTCGCCAAGGTGGTGGTCGATACGACGGGCGATGGTGACATGTTCGCGCGTTGCGGCGCGGACTATCACACCGATATCGAAACCAAGGACCCGCACCATTCGATGAACACCGCCTGGGTGCTGGGCGGCGTCAACATGGATCGCTGGATCGACTGGAAGGAAAACCACCCGGACGAATTGCGCGAACTGATGGCGCGCGGGCGCGAGGCGCTGGGATTCTTCCAGACGCCCTATGTCAGCTGGCGGCCCGATATCGGCCTGTTCCTGGGGCCGCGCCAGTCGGGGCTGTCCGCGCTTGACGTGGACGATATGACCGAGGTGGAAATCCGCAGCCACCGGCTGATGCAGGGCCATAGCGACTTCTTCCGCAAGCACGCGCCGGGCTTCGAGAACGCCTACATGCTGCAGAGCGCCAGCCAGCTCGGCGTGCGCCACACGCGGCGGCTGGCAGGTGTCGCGCGGATCGAGCGCGGCGATTGGGAAAACCCCGATCCGGTGGGTGACGAGGTGGGCGTTTCGCCCTCGATCAATCCCAAATACCCGCTGGTGTCCGTTCCCTATGGTTCGCTGCTGCCCAAGTCGCTCGACGGGCTGCTGGTGGGCGGGCGGCATATCAGCTGCGATGCCAACAGCCACGGCTTCATGCGCGAGATTCCGCAATGCTGGCTGACGGGTCATGCGGCGGGCGTCGGCGCGGCGCTGGCGGCGGACCAGGGCATTCGCCCGCGCGATGTCGATGTCGA
>JAHEBH010000049.1 GCA_024642335.1 Erythrobacter sp. | reverse complement strand
AACTCACCAAAATACTTGGTGATCGCAGCCGTCAGCGTCGTCTTGCCGTGGTCAACGTGACCAATCGTGCCAACGTTCACGTGGGGCTTCGTGCGTGCAAACTTTTCCTTGGCCATCTTCTTTGTCTCCCTCAATCAGGGTTTGGCAGTTGGTTTCAGTTGCCCTTGTCAGGCGTACTTGGCGACCACTTCGTCGGCCACATTGCGCGGAACTTCGGAGTAGTGATCAAACAGCATCGTGTAGGCAGCGCGGCCCTGGCTCATCGAGCGCAGGTTGTTCACGTAGCCGAACATGTTGGCAAGCGGCACCATGGCGTTGACCACCTGCGCGTTGCCGCGCGTGGAGGTGCCGGCAATCTGGCCGCGGCGGGAGTTCAGGTCGCCGATGATGCCGCCCAGGTATTCTTCCGGGGTCACCACTTCCACCTTCATGATCGGCTCGAGCAGAACCGGTCCAGCCTTCTGGATCGCTTCGCGCAGAGCAGCGCGGGCGGCGATTTCGAACGCGATGGCCGAGGAGTCCACTTCGTGGTAGGCGCCGTCGATCAGGGTCACCTTCACGTCGACCATCGGGAAACCGATGATGTTGCCGGAGGTCATGACCGAATTCAGGCCCTTTTCCACGCCCGGCAGGTATTCCTTCGGAACCGCACCGCCGACGATCTTGCTTTCGAACACCAGGCCGGTGTTCTCTTCGCCCGGCTCGACGATGAACTTCACGCGGGCGAACTGGCCGGTACCACCGGTCTGCTTCTTGTGCGTGTAGTCGATCTCGGTCGACTTGGTGATGGTCTCGCGGTAGGCCACCTGAGGCGCGCCGACGTTGACGTCGATCTTGTGCTGGCGGCGCAGGATGTCGACCTTGATGTCCAGGTGCAGTTCGCCCATGCCCTTGATGATGGTCTGACCGGACTCTTCGTCGGTCGACACATAGAAGGACGGATCTTCTGCGGCGAGCTTGGCCAGGGCCAGGCCCATCTTTTCCTGGTCGCCCTTGGTCTTCGGCTCGACGGCCATTTCGATCACGGGATCCGGGAACTCCATCTTCTCGAGGATTACCGGCTTGGCGACGTCGCACAGCGTGTCACCGGTGCGGGCTTCCTTGAGGCCTACCAGCGCGACGATGTCGCCGGCAAAGGCTTCAGCGATTTCTTCGCGGCTGTTGGAGTGCATCAGCACCATGCGGCCGATACGCTCGGTCTTGCCACGCGAAGAGTTCAGCACGGTCGAACCCTTGGACAGCTTGCCCGAATAAATGCGGGCAAAAGTCAGAACGCCGTACGGATCGTCCATGATCTTGAAAGCCAGCAGCGAGAGCGGCTCGTCGTCCGACGACTTGCGCACAGTCTCGGAGTCGGTCTTCGGATCGATGCCCTTGATGGCAGGCACTTCAAGCGGCGACGGCAGATAAGCCACCACTGCATCGAGCAGCGTCTGCACACCCTTGTTCTTGAATGCGGAACCGCACAGAACCGGGAAGAAGGACACGGTGCAAACCGCCTTGCGCAGCAGCGACTGGATGGTCGCCACGTCAGGCTCGTTGCCTTCGAGGTAGGCTTCCATCGCGGCTTCGTCCATCTCGACGGCAGCCTCGATCATTTCCATGCGCAGCGTTTCAGCCTTTTCGCGCAGGTCAGCCGGGATTTCTTCCTCGACGTATTCAGCGCCCAGGGTCTCGTCCTTCCAGACGATCGCCTTCATCTTAACGAGATCGATGACGCCCTTGAACTGGTCTTCGGCACCAATCGGGTACTGGATCGCGACGGGGCGCGCACCGAGACGTTCCTTGATGTCCGACAGGCACTTGTCGAAGTCGGCGCCGATCTTGTCCATCTTGTTGCAGAAGACGATGCGCGGCACCTTGTACTTGTCGCCCTGGCGCCATACCGTTTCGGTCTGCGGTTCAACGCCGGCGTTGGAGTCAAGAACGCACACTGCACCGTCGAGCACGCGCAGCGAACGCTCGACTTCGATGGTGAAGTCCACGTGGCCGGGAGTGTCGATGATGTTCAGGCGCTTGCCCAGCCACTGGGTGGTGGTGGCGGCCGACGTGATGGTGATGCCACGCTCCTGCTCCTGCTCCATCCAGTCCATGGTCGCAGCACCATCGTGCACTTCGCCCATCTTGTGGCTCTTGCCGGTGTAGAACAGGATGCGCTCGGTCACCGTCGTCTTGCCGGCATCAATGTGAGCCATGATACCGAAGTTACGGTAGTCTTCGAGTGAGTGCGTGCGGGCCATCGTCTTGATCCTTCAAATAGAATTACCAGCGGTAGTGCGAGAAGGCGCGGTTCGCCTCTGCCATCCGGTGGGTATCCTCCCGCTTCTTCACGGCCGTTCCGCGGTTGCTGGCGGCATCCATGAGCTCGCCAGACAGACGCTCGACCATCGTATTTTCATTGCGGCCGCGGGCTGCGTTGATGAGCCAGCGGATTGCCAGCGCCTGACGGCGCTCGGTGCGAACTTCGACCGGAACCTGGTACGTCGCACCGCCGACGCGGCGGGAGCGCACTTCAACGGCCGGAGCAACATTGTCCAGCGCCTGGTGGAACACGTTGAGCGGCTCCTGACGCATCTTCTCTTCGATGCGGTCAAACGCACCGTAAACGATGCTTTCGGCGACGGACTTCTTGCCGTCGAGCATCAGGTTGTTCATGAACTTCGATACGATGCGATCTCCGAACTTCGGGTCCGGATTGATCTCACGTTTCTCGGCGCGGTGACGGCGTGACATGGCTTAACTACCCTCTTCCAACGCTTACTTTGGACGCTTCGCGCCATACTTCGAACGGCGCTGCCGGCGCTTGGCCAGGCCCTGCGTGTCGAGTACGCCACGAATGATGTGATAACGAACGCCGGGAAGGTCCTTCACGCGGCCGCCGCGGATCATCACCACGGAATGCTCCTGAAGGTTGTGGCCCTCGCCCGGAATGTAGCTCGTGACTTCAAAGCCGTTGGTCAGGCGCACACGGGCCACCTTGCGAAGCGCCGAGTTCGGCTTCTTCGGGGTGGTGGTATAGACACGGGTGCACACGCCACGCTTCTGCGGGCATTCCTGCATCGCCGGCACCTTGTTGCGCGACTTCTGCGCAACACGCGGCTTGCGGATCAGCTGGTTAATCGTCGGCATGTAGTTCTCGATCTCTCGAACTGGTCACGTTAATTTCACTTGCGCTCAAGTCCGCTGAAGCGTTGCGCGCATAACAACAAACGCTGATGCACCCTTTACGAAAAGGTGCCCAGCGTCTCAAATCCAGAGGACTTTCAGGGTCTTAGCCCTGAGAGTCATGTTCCGATCTGACTCAGCTTGCTTTCCAGGCAACGTTTAAGCGCGAGGGCTTACTGCTTGCCTCCTTGAAAACTGGGCGGAACATACTCATCACGCCCCTCATCGTCAAGGCTCAATTCATCCGAATATCAAGCCAAATTGCAGATTTTTCAGCATGTTTTGACGCACCCTCGCCACATTCCACGCCGCAAGCCCGCCAAATGGCCCCGTTCGCGCCATATCGCTGCCCTGCATGTGATTCACGGTTACTGTCACGGACGGCATCACCCGCACCAGCGTACAAGAACGGGCGGGAATCACACGCGGAGGGGTCTGACATGCAGCAGACGATCGAAACCTGGTGGCACGAGCTGAATACCTGGGACGCACTGGAATCACGCAACTTCTATCGCCGCACGCTCGGCTGGCAGTTCGAGAAGATCACCCTGCCCGACGGCGAACCCTACTGGATTGCCCGCAAGGACGGCCGCACTGTGGGCGGCGTCTACAATCTCACCGCGCCCCGGTTCAAGGGAATCCCCGCCCACTGGATGACCTACATGAAGGTTGACGACATCGGCCGGGCCGAACAGGACGCCGTCAATGCCGGTGGCGACGTCATCCGCCCTGTCACGCCAATTCCCGGCATTGGCCTGATTGCCATAGTCAGCGACGCTGCCGGCGCCATGATTGGCCTGATCGAGCCGGGTGACGGGGATCTGGCAGGTTATGAACCGGCCAACCTTGATGGCGCCGGCGAAGCAGACCCCGAGTTCATGGCGCAGATGATGGGTTACGACCAGCACGACGACGCCGGACGGGCGGCAAGCTAGTCTTCTACGCCCTGCCCTTTCGCGGACCAGGCTGGCGCGGTGGTGTAGACAATCACCCCGCGCCGGCCTGATCGTCTTCCTGGCTCAGGTACGTGCTTGGGTCCAACCGGGACACCGTGTAGGCTGCATAAAATGCGACAGACACCTTCACCACTGGGCCGATTGACCCAACCATGACGTGCGCCACGTCTCCTCCACGCAACTCGGCAAGTGGCTCGCAAACCAAGCTCATGCCTACTGAAGAGAGGACCGCAGCGGTCGAGAACAGCGCGGGTCCGACATTGCTCTTGCCCGCCGAGCGGTGAAACAGAACAAACAGCTTCTCGCGGCGCAGCCAAAGCACAAGCGCTGCGGGGATAGCGAGCATGTTACCAATGATGACGGTGATGTAGGCAGCGTATACGACACGCTGAAGCCTCA
Source organism: Erythrobacter sp. (assembly GCA_024642335.1). GTDB lineage: Bacteria > Pseudomonadota > Alphaproteobacteria > Sphingomonadales > Sphingomonadaceae > Alteraurantiacibacter. The sequence continues at coordinate 13,198 of JAHEBH010000049.1, read as the reverse complement.
AGTTCCTTATCATTTCCGCTTGCGATGAGACGCTCTTACTTTCCAGTTGAACAGTGCTTGCGTACCGGTTTTCCAAGTAAGTGGACCACACAATGTAGTTGTGGAGACGTGCAGACCACTGCTGCATTGCCGCAAGGTCACCATAGTCGCGGAGGCCGAGAAGCAACAGGAATGACAAGACGATGGCGCCTCCCGCCAGATACAAACCGCTGCCGGCGGCTTCCTCGATAGTCGCGCAAGTGTGCCTCTCGGACTGCAAGGTGGTTGGCAGCAGGTACAAGAGCAACAACGCAGCCATCATTAACGGCCGCGCCATCAACGCCGACGCAACGAGCACTGCACCAAAACCCGCGATCACCACCACTTTATACATCAGCGCATCTTGCTCGAGGCCCGTCCGATCCTGTGACGGGCTACTTGAACAGCATGCACCTGTTTCGTTTATGCAGAGTCAACGGCAGGCGTGCCAGCCTTGTAGACAATGATGCCGCGCCGGCCTTCCCTGGCCTCGGCCCAGGCTGTGCCGTGCGGTTCCTGCGCCGGGCGCTCATTGACCTCGCCGCCGCGCAGCAGGTGAACGCCGTGCCAGTCACGCTCTTCAAGTGCCTCAATTGCCGCGTGCCGGGCCGCATCCATGTCCGCAGCAGCCACGAACACGATATAGGCCCGGTCTTCGTCAGTCTCGGAACCATCCTGCCGGTGACCGCCCTGCCCCAGCAACATGAACACGGGCAGCTTGTCCTTCTTCTTGCGAAACATCGCTGGCATTCCCCTTGCTGGAACAGAAACCGCCGCGGCCCGGGCTTCGGATCGCGGCGGCTTGAAGTGTCGTATCAGGCGGCAACTGCCGGCAGGCTCATTCGCCAGCCGGAGCTGCCTCTTCCGCAGGTGCCTCGCCGAGCGACATCTTCGACTGTTCCTCGAGGATGAGGGTGTCGCGCTTGTCGGCCACCTGCTTGTAGCGGGCGAGCATGCCGCCGGTACCGGCCGGGATGAGGCGGCCGACGATGACGTTTTCCTTGAGGCCTTCCAGCGTGTCCACCTTGCCGGCGATTGCGGCTTCGGTGAGAACGCGGGTTGTCTCCTGGAACGACGCGGCAGAGATGAACGACCGGGTCTGCAGGCTGGCCTTGGTGATGCCGAGTAGCACCGGCACACCGGAGGCAGGCTTGCCGCCGTCGGCCTCAACCTTGGCGTTGATCTCGTCCATCTCGGTCCGGTCGATCTGTTCGCCTGCGAGCAGCGACGTGGTGCCGGCGTCGGTGATCTCGACCTTCTGTAGCATCTGGCGAACGATCACCTCGATGTGCTTGTCGTTGATGCTCACGCCCTGCAGGCGGTAGACCTCCTGAACCTCGTTGACCAGGTAGGTCGCCAGTTCCTCGACGCCCTTGATCGCAAGGATGTCATGCGGAGCCGGGTGACCGTCCAGGATGTACTCGCCCTTCTCGATGAAGTCGCCTTCCTGAACCGGCAGGTGCTTGCCCTTCGGGATCAGGTATTCGACCGGCTCGAGCGAAGCGTCTTCCGGCACGATGCGGATGCGGCGCTTGTTCTTGTAGTCGCGGCCAAATTCCACGCGGCCGGTGATCTCCGCAATGATCGCGTGATCCTTCGGACGGCGGGCTTCGAACAGTTCGGCCACACGCGGCAGACCACCGGTGATGTCGCGGGTCTTGGCGCTTTCCAGCGGGATACGTGCAAGCACGTCGCCGGCCTTCACACCCGAACCCGGTTCCACCGACAGGATCGCGTCCACGGACAGGAGATAGCGGGCCTCACCGCCACGCGGCAGCTTGAGGATATCGCCCTTCTTGTCCTTGATCACGATGGCAGGACGCAGGTCCTGTCCACGCGGGCTTGAACGCCAGTCAACAACCACACGGTTGGTGATGCCGGTTGACTCGTCGGTGACTTCCGACACCGAGACGCCTTCCACCACATCCTCGAACTCGATGCTGCCATCGACTTCGGTCATGACCGGGCGGGTGTACGGGTCCCATTCGGCCAGACGCATGCCGCGCTTGACCTTGTCGCCCTCGTTGACGAACAGCCGCGACCCTTGCGTGAGCTTGTGAACCGCACGCTCATGGCCCTGCTCGTCCTCGATCACCAGAGCCACGTTGCGGCCCAGGGTGATGATGCGGCCCGAGCTGTCGGTCACCACGTTGGAATTGCGCAGGCGCACGATGCCTTCGTGGTTGGATTCCACGAACGACTCGTCGAGCACCTGTGCCGTACCGCCGATGTGGAAGGTACGCATGGTGAGCTGGGTGCCCGGTTCGCCGATGGACTGCGCAGCGATGACGCCGACAGCTTCGCCGAGGTTGACAGGCGTACCACGTGCGAGGTCGCGGCCATAGCAGCGGGCACACACGCCGAAGCGGGTTTCGCAGGTCAGCACCGAGCGGATGCGGATTTCCTGGATGTTGGCTTCCTCGATCTTGTCGACGTCATCTTCAGAGATCTCGCGACCCCTTGCGATGATGACCTCGTTGGTCTGCGGATGACGGACGTCTTCCGCAGCCGTACGGCCAAGTACGCGAGAACCGAGCGAGGCGATGATTTCGCCGGCGTCGATGATCGGGCGTGCCGTGATCGAGTTTTCCGTGCCGCAATCTTCCTCGGCGATGATGGCGTCCTGCGCCACGTCGACGAGACGGCGGGTCAGGTAGCCCGAGTTGGCGGTCTTCAGGGCGGTGTCGGCCAGACCCTTGCGGGCGCCGTGAGTGGAGTTGAAGTACTCCAGCACGGTGAGGCCTTCCTTGAAGTTCGAGATGATCGGCGTCTCGATGATTTCGCCCGACGGCTTGGCCATCAGGCCGCGCATGCCGCCCAGCTGCTTCATCTGGGCCGGCGAACCACGCGCGCCGGAGTGCGCCATCATGTAGATGGAATTCACCGGCTTCTCGCGGCCCGTCTCGTCGTTGTACTGAACGGCGGAAATGCGCGCCATCATTTCGTCGGCCACCTTGTCGGTGCACTTGGCCCACGCGTCGACGACCTTGTTGTACTTCTCGCCCTGGGTGATCAGGCCGTCGATGTACTGCTGTTCATACTCGAGCGCCAGTTCGCGGGTCTCGTTGACCAGCTTCTCCTTGGTGTCGGGAATGACCATGTCGTCCTTGCCGAACGAGATGCCCGCCTTGTAGGCGTTGTAGAAACCAAGGCCCATGATGCGGTCACAGAAGATCACGCTCTCCTTCTGGCCGCAGGCACGATACACCGCGTCGATCATGCGCGAAATTTCGCGCTTGGTGAGCAGCTTGTTGCAGAGCTCGAGCGACATGCCCGGCTGCTTCGGCAGCAATTCACCGATCTTCAGCCGGCCCGGCGTGGTTTCGTACACGCGCGAGATCGGGTTGCCCTCTTCGTCGAGGAACTTGAAGCGGCCCTTGATCTTGGTGTGCAGCGTGACGGACCCACTGTTGAGGGCGTGCTCGACCTCGGCCATGCTGCCGAACAGCATGCCTTCGCCTGGCTCGTTCTCCTTCATCTGCGAGAGATAGTAGAGACCAAGCACGATGTCCTGCGACGGCACGATGATCGGCTGGCCGTTGGCAGGGTGGAGCACGTTGTTGGTCGACATCATCAACACACGGGCTTCAAGCTGTGCTTCCAGCGACAGCGGCACGTGCACGGCCATCTGGTCGCCGTCGAAGTCGGCGTTGAAGGCAGCGCAGACCAGCGGGTGAAGCTGGATTGCCTTGCCCTCGATCAGGACGGGCTCGAACGCCTGGATGCCGAGGCGGTGCAGCGTCGGTGCGCGGTTCAGCAGCACCGGGTGCTCACGGATGACTTCGTCCAGGATATCCCAGACTTCCGGCTTTTCCTTTTCGACCAGCTTCTTGGCCTGCTTGACGGTGGACGACAGGCCCTTGGCGTCAAGGCGCGAATAGATGAACGGCTTGAACAGTTCGAGCGCCATCTTCTTCGGCAGGCCGCACTGGTGCAGCTTGAGCTCGGGGCCCACCACGATCACCGAACGGCCGGAATAGTCGACGCGCTTGCCGAGCAGGTTCTGCCGGAACCGGCCCTGCTTGCCCTTCAGCATGTCGGCGAGCGACTTTAGCGGACGCTTGTTGGCGCCGGTGATGACGCGACCACGGCGGCCGTTGTCGAACAGAGCGTCGACCGACTCCTGCAGCATGCGCTTTTCGTTGCGGATGATGATGTCCGGCGCACGCAGTTCGATCAGCCGCTTCAGGCGGTTGTTGCGGTTGATCACGCGGCGGTACAGATCGTTCAGGTCAGACGTCGCGAAGCGGCCGCCATCGAGCGGAACCAGCGGACGCAGTTCCGGCGGAATGACCGGCACGACGGTGAGGATCATCCATTCCGGGCGGTTGCCGGACTCGATGAAGCCCTCGACGATCTTCAGGCGCTTGGCCAGCTTCTTCGGCTTCAGCTCGGAGGTCGACTCGGCAATCTCCACGCGCAGGTCGTCGCGCAGCTTCTCGAGGTCGATTGCCGCAAGAATCTCGCGCACGGCCTCGGCGCCGATGCCGGCGGTGAACGCGTCAGCGCCGTACTGGTCCTGGGCGGTGATGTACTGCTCCTCGGTGAGAAGCTCGCCGTACTTCATCGGCGTCAGGCCGGGTTCGGTAACGATGTAGTTTTCGAAGTAGAGCACGCGCTCCACATCCTTGAGCGTCATGTCGAGCAGCAGCGCAATGCGCGACGGCAGCGACTTGAGGAACCAGATGTGGGCGACGGGTGCAGCAAGCTCGATGTGGCCCATGCGCTCGCGGCGCACCTTGGCCAGCGTCACTTCAACGCCGCACTTTTCGCAGATGATGCCCTTGTACTTCATGCGCTTGTACTTGCCGCACAAGCACTCGTAGTCCTTCACGGGGCCGAAAATGCGGGCGCAGAACAGGCCATCGCGCTCAGGCTTGAAGGTACGGTAGTTGATCGTCTCGGGCTTCTTGATCTCGCCGAACGACCACGAAAGGATCTTTTCCGGCGATGCAATGCCGATCCGGATCTGGTCGAAAGTGAGCGGCTGACCAGCCGGGTTGAAGACGTTCATGACCTCTTGGTTCATGTCTTTACCTCTATCCTTTGCCATCGGGTTGGGGCAGATCCCGTGGCGGGTAGGTCTTTCATTGTGGCCGCCGGTGCCATCTCAAGTGGCCCTTTTGAGATGGTGGACGGAGTTCCAGCCGGGCAGAACGGGGCGTCCCCCTCACCTGCCCGGCCGCTTCGGTGTTCGCGGTTACTCGGTGTCCTGCAGATCGACGCTGAGACCCAATGAACGCATTTCCTTCACAAGCACGTTGAAGCTTTCCGGAATTCCCGCCTCAAAGGCGTCGTCACCACGCACGATGGCCTCGTAGACCTTGGTGCGGCCGGCAACGTCGTCCGACTTGACGGTGAGCATTTCCTGCAGCGTGTAGGCCGCGCCGTAAGCTTCCAGCGCCCACACTTCCATTTCGCCGAAGCGCTGGCCGCCGAACTGTGCCTTGCCGCCCAGCGGCTGCTGGGTAACGAGCGAGTAAGGGCCGATGGAGCGGGCGTGGATTTTGTCGTCGACCAGGTGGTGCAGCTTGAGCATGTAGATGTAGCCCACTGTCACCTGACGGTCGAACGGCTCGCCGGTACGGCCGTCATAAAGCGTGACCTGGCCAGAGGAACTCAACCCGGCATGCTCAAGCAGCTGGGAGATGTTTTCCTCCTTGGCGCCGTCGAACACCGGCGTGGCGATTGCCACGCCCGAGCGCAACGTGTCGCCCAGATTGGCCAGTTCATCGTCGGCAAGCGAGGCGATTTCCTCGTTCTTGTCGTAGATGAACTCGAGCTCCTTGCGCAGCTCCTTCGCCTTGTGGCTTTCACGGTAGGCATCGACCATCTCGCCAATGCGCTTGCCGAGACCGCGGCAGGCCCAACCCAGGTGGGTTTCCAGGATCTGGCCGACGTTCATGCGGCTTGGCACGCCGAGCGGGTTCAGCACGATGTCCACCGGCTGACCATCCGCGAGATAAGGCATGTCCTCGTCCGGAACGATGCGGGAGACCACACCCTTGTTGCCGTGACGGCCGGCCATCTTGTCGCCGGGCTGAATCTTGCGCTTCACGGCCACGAAGACCTTGACCATCTTCATGACGCCGGGCGGCAGCTCGTCGCCACGCTGCAGCTTTTCGACCTTGTCGAGGAAGCGGTTTTCAAGGCGCTTCTTGGACTCGTCGTACTGCTGGCGCATGGCTTCCAGTTCAGCCAGGGCCTTCTCGTTCGAAAGCGCAATCTGCCACCACTGCGAACGCGGGATGTCATCCAGCATCGCTTCGGTGATCTTGCCTTCGATCTTGTGGCCCTTCGGACCGCCGGCAGCCTGCTTGCCCTTCAGGAAGTCGCTCAGACGGCCATAGGAGTTGCGGTCCAGGATGGCCAGTTCGTCGTCGCGGTCCTTGGCGAGGCGTTCGATTTCCTCGCGTTCGATGGCCAGCGCGCGCTCATCCTTGTCGATGCCGTGACGGTTGAATACCCGCACTTCCACCACCGTACCGGACACGCCCGGCGGCAAACGCAGCGAGGTGTCGCGAACGTCCGACGCCTTTTCGCCGAAGATGGCGCGCAGAAGCTTTTCTTCCGGCGTCATCGGGCTCTCGCCCTTCGGCGTGATCTTGCCGACCAGGATGTCGCCCGGGTGCACTTCCGCACCGATGTAGACGATGCCGGCTTCGTCGAGGTTCTTCAGCGCTTCCTCGCCCACGTTCGGAATGTCGCGGGTGATTTCCTCAGGCCCCAGCTTGGTGTCGCGGGCCATGACGTCGAACTCCTCGATGTGGATCGAGGTGAAGATGTCATCGCGCACCATGCGCTCGGACAGGAGGATGGAGTCCTCGAAGTTGTAGCCGTTCCAGGGCATGAACGCTACCAGCACGTTCTGGCCCAGTGCCAGGTCGCCCAGGTCGGTCGACGGACCGTCGGCGATGATGTCGCCGGCCTTGAGGATGTCGCCCACCCGCACCAGCGGACGCTGGTTGATGCAGGTGTTCTGGTTCGAACGCTGGAACTTGTGCAGCGTGTAGATGTCGACGCCCGACTTGGTCGGATCGGTCTCTTCCGTGGCGCGGATAACGATGCGCTTGGCGTCCACCTGGTCGACCACGCCGGAACGGCGAGCGGTGATGGCTGCGCCGGAGTCACGCGCAACAACGGCTTCCATGCCGGTGCCGACCAGCGGTGCGTTGGTGCGCACCAGCGGCACGGCCTGACGCTGCATGTTCGAGCCCATCAGGGCGCGGTTGGCGTCGTCGTTCTCCAGGAACGGAATGAGCGCTGCGGCCACCGACACAAGCTGCTTCGGCGACACGTCGACATAGTCCACGCGATCGGCAGGAACCGAAATCACTTCACCATGCTGGCGGACGGTGACGAGTTCCTCGGCGAACTTGCCGTCCTTGGTCAGTTCAACGTTTGCCTGCGCGATGTGCGGCTTCGACTCTTCAATGGCCGACAGGTACACGACCTCGCCGCTCACCTTGCCGTCCTTCACCTTGCGATACGGCGTCTCGATGAAGCCGTACTTGTTGACGCGGGCGAAGGTGGCCAGCGAGTTGATCAGACCGATGTTCGGACCTTCCGGCGTCTCGATCGGGCAGATGCGGCCGTAGTGGGTCGGGTGCACGTCGCGCACCTCGAAGCCGGCACGCTCGCGGGTCAGACCGCCCGGGCCAAGCGCCGACAGGCGCCGCTTGTGGGTGATCTCCGACAGCGGGTTGGTCTGGTCCATGAACTGCGACAGCTGCGAAGAGCCGAAGAATTCACGCACCGCCGCGGCAGCCGGCTTGGCGTTGATCAGGTCGTGCGGCATCACCGTGTCGATATCGACCGACGACATGCGTTCCTTGATGGCGCGCTCCATGCGCACCAGGCCAAGGCGGTACTGGTTTTCCATCAGCTCGCCGACCGAGCGCACACGGCGGTTGCCGAGGTGATCGATGTCGTCGATGTCGCCCTTGGAGTCGCGCAGTTCCGCCAGGGTCTTGACCACGGCGATGATGTCTTCCTTGCGCAGCACGCGCATGGTGTCCGGCGCATCCAGTTCAAGGCGCATGTTCATCTTCACGCGGCCCACCGACGACAGGTCGTAGCGCTCCTCGTCAAAGAACAGGGCATGGAACAGCGCTTCGGCGGTTTCCCGCGTCGGCGGCTCACCAGGACGCATCACGCGGTAGATGTCCACCAGCGCCTGTTCGTAGCTCTCGACCTTGTCGACCATCAGCGTGTTGCGGATATACGCACCGACGTTGATGTGGTCGATTTCGAGCAGGCGGATTTCCTTGTAGCCGGCCTCGGTGATCGACTTCAGCAGCTTCTCGTCGATCTCGGAGCCCGCTTCGGCATGGATTTCACCGGTCGCGGCATCAACCAGTTCGTCGGCAATGAACATGCCATAGAGGTCTTCGTCCGAAACCAGCAGTTCCTTGAGGCCCTCTTCCGCCAGCTTGCGGGCGAGACGCGGGGTAATCTTGGTGCCGGCCTCAACCATGACCTTCTTGGTCTTGGCATCGATCAGGTCTGCCGATGGCTTCACGCCTCGGTAGCGCTCGGCCACGAACGGCATGCGCCAGCCTTCCTTCGACGCCGTGACCGTCACGGTGTTGTAGAAGGTGTGCAGGATCTCTTCGCTATCCATGCCCAGCGCATAGAGCAGCGTCGTGACCGGCAGCTTGCGGCGGCGGTCGATGCGGACATGGATGATGTCCTTGGCGTCGAACTCGAAGTCGAGCCACGAGCCGCGGTAGGGAATGATGCGGGCTGCGAACAGCAGCTTGCCCGAGGAGTGCGTCTTGCCGCGGTCGTGGTCGAAGAACACGCCGGGCGAACGGTGCATCTGGGACACGATCACGCGCTCGGTGCCGTTGACCACGAACGTGCCGTTCTTGGTCATCAGCGGAATGTCGCCCATGTAGACATCCTGCTCCTTGATGTCCTTGACCGACTTGGCGCCGGTGTCCTCGTCGATTTCGAACACGATCAGGCGCAGGGTGACCTTGAGCGGCGCGGCAAACGTCATGCCGCGCTGCTGGCACTCTTCCACGTCATACTTCGGCTCTTCGAACTCGTAGGTCACGTATTCAAGCATCGCCTGACCCGAGAAATCGGTAATCGGGAAGACAGACTTGAACACGGCCTGCAGCCCCTCGCCGAGGCGGCCGCCTTCGGGCTCGGTTACCTGCAGAAACTGGTCATAGGACTCCTTCTGCACCTCGATGAGGTTGGGCATCTCGGCAACTTCCTGGATGTTGCCGAAAAACTTGCGAATTCTTTTGCGGCCGATAAAGGTCTGCGACATCTGGGTTCCTTCGCATTTTTGGCTCTGACGCCGGGGGGCAGCAGTCAGGAGCAATTCAATCAAGCCAGTGCGGCGGCTTGCCGAGCGGACCCCTTGCCTGCCGCAGAACCTGCTGCCTTGGCCTGGGACCGCGCGGAAAACCGCCGGTACGCCTCACACTGTTGCCTGCTCGCGCGCATTCGATGCTTGCAGGTACCGGACGGGAGGCGGAGTGCTTCCCGCCCGGCATTCACGTCGGTCCGGCACAAGCCGGACCTGATTACTTCAGGGCCACCTTGGCACCAGCAGCTTCGAGCTTCTTCTTGATCTCTTCGGCTTCGGCCTTCGGCGAACCTTCCTTCACGGTCTTCGGAGCGCCTTCGACCAGGTCCTTGGCTTCCTTCAGGCCCAGGCCGGTGATGGCGCGAACTTCCTTGATGACTTCGATCTTCTTGTCGCCGGCAGCTTCCAGAACGACGTCGAAGTCGGTCTTTTCTTCAGCGGCTTCGCCAGCGCCGGCAGCCGGAGCACCGGCAGCAGCGACAGCAACGGGAGCAGCGGCGGAAACGCCCCACTTCTCTTCGAGCATCTTCGACAGTTCGGCAGCTTCCAGAACGGTCAGGTTGGACAGGTCGTCTACAATCTTAGCAAGATCAGCCATTGTTTCGTCTTTCGTTTATTCAGTTGAACCAGTTCAGTGATTGGATGCGGCCGATCAAGCCGCAGCTTCCTTGTCGGCGTAGGCCTGCATGACACGTGCGAGCTGAGCCGCAGGCGCCTGGGTAACACCCGCGATGCGGGTTGCCGGCGTCTGGATCATGCCCACAAGCTTGGCCCGCAGTTCGTCGAGCGACGGCAGGTCGGCAAGCGCCTTGACGCCATTGGCATCGAGAACCTGAGATCCCAGCGCACCGCCAAGAATGACAAGCTTGTCATTGGCCTTGGCGAACGTTGAAATCACCTTCGGTGCGGCAACCGGGTCGTCCGAGTAGGACACCATGGTCGGGCCCGAAAACAGGTCTGTAATGCCTGCAGCATCAGTGCCTTCAAGAGCAAGCTTGGCCAGACGGTTCTTGGCAACCTTGGTTGCCCCGCCAGCCTGGGCCATCTTGGCCCGCAGATCGTTCATCTGCGGAACAGTCAGGCCGAGATTGTGGGTCACAATGACAACACCGGTCTGCTTGAAGACGGTGTTGAGCGATGTGACGAGCTCTTTTTTCTCTGCTCTATCCACTAGCTCTCTCCAGTTTGCCCTGACCAGAAATGGCCGGGCGGTTGCACCATGCCGCTGGTGGACAAGTGCGCTGCAACCTGACTGTCAGGCCAGGAGCAACGACCCGCTTGCCAGCGGCGCTCCATGTGCCTGTCCTCGTCCCCGGGTCAAACCGCGGTTCCGATCACTGAGGGTCCATACTGTCCCCAACTCCCGAAGGAGCCGGTCGCATTCCGGTACCCTTGTCTCATGCGGGTCGCCTGGTTAGGGCAATTAAGCTCGGGGAGTTTCCCCTCGCACCTGCAATCTCGGACAGGTCCGGATCAGTTTCCTGATCCAACCCCTTGATCTGGAGTGTTAAATCCCGATCAAGGGTAACTCTTGCACAAGCCTTTCGGCCCTATGTTCACTCAGCCGACAGGCTGGCGACATCAACTTTCAGGCCCGGGCCCATGGTCGACGACACCGACACCTTCTTGATATAGGTGCCCTTGGCGCCGGTCGGCTTGGCCTTTACCACAGCGTCCACGAATGCCTTCACGTTGGCCACGATCTTCGCATCGTCGAAGCTTGCCTTGCCGACGCCGGCCTGGACGATGCCTGCCTTCTCGACGCGGAACTCAACCGAGCCGCCCTTGGCTGCCTTCACCGCACCGGCGACATCCGGGGTCACGGTGCCGACCTTCGGGTTCGGCATCAGGTTGCGCGGGCCCAGCACTTTGCCGAGACGGCCGACCAGCGGCATCATGTCCGGCGTGGCGATGGCGCGGTCAAAGTTGATCTGACCACCCTGCACTGCCTCCACGAGGTCTTCCGCGCCAACGATGTCAGCACCGGCAGCCTTGGCTTCCTCGGCCTTGGCGTCGCGGGCAAACACGGCAACGCGAACGTCACGGCCCGTGCCGCCCGGCAGCGAAACCACGCCGCGAACCATCTGGTCGGCGTGACGCGGGTCAACGCCGAGGTTCATCGCAATCTCGACGGTCTCGTCGAACTTCGAAGTGGCGCGCTCCTTGACCATCTTGATCGCTTCGGAAAGCGAGTAGGCCTTGTTGCGGTCGAGGCCGTCAGCGGCCTTTACGTATCTCTTACCCTTGTGAGCCATGTCCGTTTACCCCACGACGTCCAGGCCCATCGAGCGGGCGGAACCAGCAATGATCTTTTCCGCGGCATCGAGGTCGCGGGCATTCAAATCAACCATCTTCTTCTCGGCAATTTCACGCACCTGGGCGCGCGTAACCTTGCCGATGAACGAACCCTTGCCGGGCTCCTTGTGGCCCGACTTGATCTTTGCAGCCTTCTTGAGGAAGAACGACGCGGGCGGCGTTTTCATCGAGAAGGTGAACGACTTGTCCTGGAACGCCGTGATCACGACCGGAATCGGCATGCCGGCTTCCATCTGCTGGGTCGCGGCGTTGAACGCCTTGCAGAATTCCATGATGTTCAGGCCGCGCTGACCGAGAGCGGGACCCACCGGCGGGGACGGGTTGGCCTGTCCTGCCGGAATTTGCAGCTTGATATAGCCGAGTACTTTCTTTGCCATCTTGCTTTCCCTCGCCATTGGCAACGTTGCCGCTGGCCGTTGAGGTTAGTGGTCCGGTCCGGGTCGCCCCTCGCCTCCCACCGTTCACACGGATACAGGCAGACAAGCCCTAGAGCTTCTCCACCTGGCCGAATTCCAGTTCGACCGGGGTTGCCCGGCCAAAAATCGATACCGCAACCTTGAGCCGCGCGCGTTCCTCATCGACCTCTTCGACAAGGCCGTTGAACGACGCAAACGGGCCTTCGGCCACGCGAACCTGCTCGCCGATCTCGAACATGATCGTCGGACGCGGGCGCTCGACGCCTTCCTGAACCTGGCTCAGGATGCGGGTCGCCTCTTCCTCGGAGATCGGCATGGGCTTGTTGTCATGGCCCAGGAAGCCGGTCACCTTCGGGGTATTCTTGATCAGATGGTATGCCTCGTCGGTCATTTCCATCTTTACCAGCACATAACCGGGAAAGAAGCGGCGCTCCGACTGAATCTTGCGACCCCGGCGCATCTCGACCACTTCCTCGGTCGGTACCAGTACCTCTTCGAACAGATCCTCCAGCCCCTTGGCTGCGGCCTGTTCCTTGATCGACTCGGCCACCTTCTTCTCGAAGTTCGAGTAGGCGTGCACGATGTACCACCGCTTCGTCATTTAGCGCTCCTGCGGACCCGTCCGCTCAGGTCCTGAAGAGGATCAGGTCGACGACCCACTTCAAAATCGCATCAACCCCCAGGAAGAACAGCGCCGCCACGGCCGAGAGGATCAGCACCATGATCGTGGTGATGATGGTTTCACGCCGGCTTGGCCAGGTTACCTTGCGGGTTTCCTGGCGAACCTGCTGAAAGAACTCGAACGGATTGGTCTTCGCCATGTTCCTGTTTCACATTCCGCCGCAGCGCCGATTTGCCTGCGATCTGGTTTGTCCGGTGGCAGGGGCGGAGGGTCTCGAACCCCCGACCTGCGGTTTTGGAGACCGCCGCTCTACCAACTGAGCTACACCCCTAACCGGCTTGCAGGCGGACCGGCGATCCGGTCCACCCGCACTGTTTGCAGCCTTACTCGATGATGGAGGAGACGACGCCGGCGCCGACGGTGCGGCCCCCTTCGCGGATGGCGAAGCGCAGCTTCTCTTCCATCGCGATCGGCGTGATCAGCTCAACCTCGAACGACACG
>JAHEBH010000048.1 GCA_024642335.1 Erythrobacter sp. | reverse complement strand
CGGCCGACAGCACACATGGCGTTCTAGAACTGGAAGTCTAGTGAATTCAGACCGTTGAGGTTGGGGGCCATGAGGCTGAATGCCGCAGCGGAACCGAGGGTTCGATTTCGTACGCGACCTGCCGGGTTGGCGAAGGGCCGGGGTGATAATGCGATCTATGTGAAATCCAGGCCTTCTCAGATTTTATCTTAGCCGGACTAACTGTTCGATGACTGTCAGCACCCTCAGTTCGCACTGAGCTAATTGCACCCGCAAAGCCGTTTACCAAGAGCCTGCAGTTGTTGATGGTTTTACATCAACATGATCCATGCGTTGTTTCGTAACCGCTGTTAGTCAGGATGATGTCTGCATGAGCGCGGCGTTGCTGGGTTCTGCAACCTGATCGCAAAATGACCGGATCAAGTCCTATAGGAAGCAGGAAAGCATGAGCGAAGAGCAATTTGGTGAGAGGGGCAGCAACCAGCAGTGGGCGCCCGACAAATTGATCGAATATCCCGCGGTCTTCGTATGGCCGCCTAACCCCTTGGGGTTGATGCGCTACATTTTGGCGGTTCCGGGATATATCTTTCCGTGGCACCTAGCATACGCTGTCATGGGCGTGCTTGTCTGGTTGTATTTGACGCCTCCCATGGAAACCATGCAATCGTTTGCAATCAGTTGGGTTGCATACATCTTTGCGCGCAACATCGTGATGATAACCGTTATCTACGGTGCTACGCATTTGTGGCTCTACACGTTCAAGCGACAGGGCACGGAATTCAAATACAACGGCCGCTGGCCAGCAAAGGGGAGCGGGGTATTCCTGTTCAAGAGCCAGCACGTCGACAATCTGATCTGGACATATCTCAGCGGCGTTCCGATCTGGACGGCCTTCGAGGTGGTGACCTTATGGCTGTTTGCCAATGGCTACATTCCCTATATAAGCTTCGAGGAGCATCCGTTCTATTTCATCGCCTTGTTCGCGCTTGTGCCGCTATGGCGAGAATTGCATTTTTACCTGATCCACCGGCTGATCCATGCGCGGGCATTATACCAGTTGGTGCACAAGACGCATCACAACAACGTAAATCCCGGCCCCTTTTCCGGGCTGTCGATGCATCCCATAGAGCACCTGCTCTACTTTAGCTGTATTGCAGTGCACTGGATCGTCCCGTCGCATCCGGTACACATGTTTTTCAACTTGATGCACGCCGGCTATTCTCCGCTCGCGGGACATGCTGGGTTCTACAAATTCAAGATTGGCAAGAATCGCTACATGGATGCGACGGGGTATCTCCATTACCTCCATCACAAATTCTTCGAGTGTAATTATGGCGGAGGTAGTATCCCCTTCGACAAGTGGTTTGGCACATTCCATGATGGCTCGAAGGAAGCAGAACTGCGCATGAAAGCGCGCTTACGGGAGCGCGGAAAGCAACTGGCTGAGCAGCGCGCGAAACGGGCGCAAGCTAAATCGAATTGAGGTGTCAGCGCCTTCACTAGGAAGGCGAATGACAACGGTCAAAAAGCCTAGCGGATTGGCTATGGGCCTTGCCTTCAAATCTGTCGGCAAGGCTCCCTCAGAGGAAATCAGCGTACGAGCTGCTGGTACGACATCCAGACTATTGCGATCCGGATGTTGAAGAAGCGCGAAGTCCCGAAATGTCGCAGATCTTGATGTCAAATTCTTCGATCAGATGTTGGACGTCGCGCATTCTCGCCATCTCGCCATCGTCGCGCATGATCGAGCAGATCACCGCGGCGCTGCCAACGCCCGCCAGTTCGCAAAGATGGACCGACCCTTCGGTGGCCGACATCCGGCTATCGACACCGCCACTGCGGCTGATCAGAGGGAAAACATGACCGGGGCTCACCAGATCGTTGCTATTCGCCCCCGGAGCCACAGCAGTCCGGATCGTGTGCGCGCGATCGGCGGCGGAAATCCCGGTGGTCACGCCCTCCCGCGCTTCAATCGAATTGCCGAACGGCCTACCCGTTTGCCTGTCCGACGACGCATTGATCAGCTGAATGCCAAGCCCGACAGCGCGCTCGCGCGGCAGCGTCAAGCAGATCAGGCCGCGGCCATGTTTCGCCATGAAGTTGATATGTTCGGCAGTAACCAGGCTGGCTGCAACGCAGAAATCGATATCCCCGCCGCGGAGCTGGTCTCCCGTTAGGATAATCATCTCCCCGCGCGCAACCGCGTCGATTGTAGGTCCGATGTTATCGTTCATGCCGCTGCCGCCTTACTCCACGCGCGCGCACCCTGCAGCACCTGTTCGCCGACTAGAGTAAGCTGCATCCGGATGCGATCGTCTAGGCATTCTCCTTCGGGCGAGAACAGGCCTTCATAGGTGCGGGCGGTAACCCCCATCGGGGTTGGCCATCCGCGCAAGGCATGAATGATGTTCCGCAGCGTCAAAAGCGTCCCCATCGCTGCCTGATCACCATAAGCGGTGGCAATTAGGCCGACGGCGCGACCGTGGAGATAGGGTCTGTCATCGCGAGCCAAATCTTCGAGATAGTCGAGCGCGTTCTTCACCAGTCCGGACACGGTTCCGTGATAGCCTGGCGCAGCGATGAGTATGCCGTCGGCCTCGCGCACTGCCGCGACCAGCTCTTTTCCCGTCTCCGGCAGGTATCCGGCCCCGCGGTAATGCGGCAGCGCGTTGATATACTCGCCGCCAAACACCGAAACCTGCACCCCCGCTTCGATCAGGGGACGAGTAGCATAGCGCAATGCCGACTCGGTAGTGCTGCCAGGATTCACCGTTCCACCGATCGCGACGACACGAACATTCATGCGACTTTCCTTTCTTTGAGAAATATTCTCAGCTGCTGCACCTGCGGCGGGGTGAACCGCAAACCGAGCTTGCTGCGTCGCCAGAGAATATCATCTGCGTCCACAGCCCACTCTTCTGCCAGCAGATAATCAACCTCGCACTGCGTCAAGCCATGACCGAAACAGTGTCCGCATGCCGACAGACTTTCCACCTTACCAAAGATGGCAAAGCAGAGATCGCCATAGGAACGGGCAAGTCGCCGAACAGTCCGCTGGTCAAAGAAGGGATAGGCATCCGCTATTTCGTTGATCAGCCTAGCGATGCTATCACGCGGGAAATCGCCGCCGGGTAGTGGTTCGCAATCGGTCCAATGATGTTCGGATTCCAGGTCGATGTGCGGGGCGAGCAGGTCGACCGCTTCCTCTGCCAAATGACGGTAGACTGTAAGCTTGCCGCCGAATACGTTAAGCAATGGCGCTCCCTCGCTTGGCGGCGACAAGGCAAGCCGATAGCCGCGCGTCGCCGCTTCCGGCTTGGCTGCGCCATCATCGAGCAATGGACGAACACCAGCATAGCTCCAAACTACGTCGGTGGGCGCAATCGATCGCTTAAAGAACAGGTTCGCACCGTTGCAGATATAGGCGATCTCCTCCTCACTCGGCTTTACCCTATCAGCGCTGCCGAGGTGCTCGACATCGGTAGTGCCGATAAGCGTAAAGTCTTCCTCGTAGGGGATGGCGAAAAAGATGCGCCCGTCGGGCAATTGAAAGAAATAAGCGCAGTCGTGCGCGAACAATTGCGGCACCACGATATGCGAACCGCGCACAAGTCGAATCTGGCGCTCGTACGCGATCCCGCCCGCCTCCAGCACTCCGAGAACACCCGGTCCTGCTGCGTTCACGACTGTACGGGCGTGAAAGCTGCGCTGCCCGGCGGTGATGCGCCACAATCCGCTCTCGCGTACCAACCCGGTCACCCGGCACCGGGTGTGCACGTGCGCCCCTCGGTTGGCGGCGTCGCGTGCGTTCAAGACCACGAGTCGGGAATCGTCGGCCCAGCAGTCGGAATACACAAACGCGCGTGAGAACATGGTCTTGAGCGCAGATCCAGCTGGGTGCTGCGCCAGCCGCACGCTCTGCGTGGCTGGCAAAGCGTCGCGACCGCCTATATGATCGTAAAGAAACAGGCCCAGCCGCAGTAGCCAGCGGGGGCGCAATCCACGTACATGCGGCAACACAAAGCGCATCGGTCGGATCAAGTGTGGGGCGATGGTCCACAGCCGTTCACGTTCGGCTAGGGATTCACGTACAAGGCCGAATTCGTAATGTTCGAGATATCGCAATCCGCCGTGGATCAGCTTCGATGAGGCCGAAGATGTGCCGCCGGCTAGATCGCCTGATTCCAGCAACAGTACCTTTGCGCCACGTCCCGCCGCATCGCGGGCAATCCCGCAGCCGTTGATGCCGCCGCCTACAATAGCGACGTCGTAAACTGTCGAACGATTGGCGCGGTCATTCATGTCAGAACCGCAGCGGTCCGTGATCGATTTGCGGCAACACGTGTCGGGCGAACAGATCGGCCTCTGTCGTGTGCGGATAGCCCGACAGGATGAACGCCTCGATCCCTTCGGCCTGATAGGCCCGCAGCTTGGCCAGCACCTGGTCGGGATTGCCGACGATTGCCGCGCCGCAGCCTGACCGCGCCCGGCCTACGCCCGTCCATAGATTATCCTCGACGAAACCATCCCCGCCGGCCGCACCGCGCAGTTCCTGCTGTCGCTGTACGCCGTAATTCCTGGCATCGAGCGACTTTTCGCGGATCGCCTTGCCCGCATCATCATCAAGCTTGGACAGCAAGCGGTCGGCATAGGCGCGCGCTTCTTCTTCTGTCTCGCGAACGATGACATGGGCGCGGTAGCCGAATTTCAGAGTCCGACCGAATTTGGCCGCGCGATCGGTAAGGTCGGCGATGTTCTCGCGCACCTTGTCCATCGTGTCGGGCCACATCAAGTAGACGTCACAAGCTTCAGCGGCACATTCGCGGGCTTCGTGGCTGAGGCCTCCGAAGTAGAACGGCGGGCACTTGCCTGACAGGGTGGTAATCCGCGCCGGATCAAGTTCCATCTGGTAGAATTCGCCCTGAAAATCGAGGTGCTCGCCATTGAGCAGGGTGCGGACGATCTTCATTATCTCCGTCCCGCGGCGATAACGCGGGGCGCTCTCCATTTTCTGTCCCGGCAGATCGGACGAGATAATGTTGACATTGAGCCGGCCGGCAGTCTTGTCCGCGTTCCAGCCCAAGATCCGATCGAGGGTGGCGATCCGGCGCGCGAGCTGGGGGGGCCAATCCTCGCCCATGCGCGTTGCCCAAAGGAGCTTCATCCGCTCAAGGTAGGGCGCCACTGCCGCGGCGAAAATAGTGGTGTCCAAGCCTAGCTGGTAGCCGGAGGGAAGCAGGATATTGTCGAACTTGCCTTCTTCGGCCCGCAGCACGATATTGCGGCAATGTTCCCAGCTGGAAGCAAGCTGCTGATCGGGCACGCCAAGAAATTCGTAGTCGTCGTCGCACAGCGCAGAGAACCACGCGATCTCGCATTGTTGTTCGCTCATCAGGGAAGTCCCTCTTCTCTTGCGGCCACCAACACCGCGTACCACTCTTGTCGGGTCCAGCGCATGGTGAGTGCTTCGGCCCCCTCTGCAATCCGCTCTGGGGTTTGCGAGCCAATAATCGGCACGATCCCTGCGGGATGCGCCATCAGCCAGCTGTAGGCGGCGACCGAGCGGCTTTTGCCTTGCGTTTCGGCGATCCGATCCAGTGCCGTGGCAACCGCTAGCTCGCGCTCGGTTTCCGGGTTGACCAGCTGGCCCCCTCCCAACGGCGACCACGCCAGCGGGACCAGGTTCATCCGCATGGCTTGATCAAGTTCGCCATTCTCGAAGCAATCGATCCGCAGCGGGCTGATTTCCGGTTGCGTCGAAACCAGCGGCGCAGTCAGAAAATGGGATAGCGCTTCGATCTGCGCCGTCGTGAAGTTGGACACTCCTATGGCACGGATTTTGCCCGCCGCAATCGCGCCGTCCAGCACCTGCGCGACTTCCTGTGGATGGCTGAGAATATCGGGCCGGTGGATCTGGTATAGATCGATCGTTTCGACCTGCAATCGCTGCAAGGAAGCGTCGATTGCTTCGGCCAGATATTTGGGCGACTGGTCATAAGGCAAAGGCGGCCGGATACCGCCCTTGGTTGCCAGCACCATGCGCCTTCTGAGGGCCGGTTCTTCGGCAAGAACCTTGCCCAGCAGCGTTTCTGCATCGCCGAAACCGCCCTTGCCGTCGAACCCGTAGATGTCGGCGGTGTCGAGCAAGGTGATCCCTGCATCCAGGGCCGTATGAACTAGTCGCGCAGCATCCGAGACGGAGCGGTTGTTGTCCGCAAACCGCCACATCCCCCATGCCAGCGGGGCAATGACAAGATTGCTGTTTCCGAGCTTTCGCGTCTCTCCAGGCAATCGCAATTCAGTCATTCAGTATCCTTAGGGGGAGCGACGGAGGCGCGCTCGATAAGTTGATGAGGCAGGCGCGTGTGCGTGATGTCGCCACCGCCAACCAGGATTGCAGTTGCTGTCCGGGCCAAGTCGGCCATGGGCTGGTGGATCGTGGTCAGCGGCGGCCATACCGTTCGCGCCAGCGGGGTATCGTCGAAGCCGACCACTGACAGCAAGTCAGGTACCGTGATGCCACGCTCGTGTGCCACCGCGAGAACGCCGGCTGCCATATCGTCATTGGAGGCAAAGATGGCGGTTGGCGGCTTCGCCATCGACAGCAGCTTGCTTGCTGCGCGAATGCCGCTCTCAAGATCGAACTCACCCTCGTGCACGAGACCTGGTTCAAATGCGATACCCGCGCGGTCCAGCGCCCTGCGATAGCCGAACATCCGCTCGTCGCTGGCCATGTGGCTGCCATGGCCCTTGATAAAGCCAATGCGGCGATGGCCGAAATTGATCAGATGGGTTGTGATATCGTCTGCTGCCTGCGCATCGTCCATGAATACGGAGCTGGTCAGGGCGTGGTTGGTTCCGGGTGAAATCCGCACGAACGGAATATTCAGCGCATCAAGCGTCCTCAGCACGGGTTCGCAGTCGGTCACCGGGGAAGACAGGATGATGCCGTCAACATGCGTTTCCATGATCAACCCACGCACCTGATCGCCGACATCGTCATCATTCACATCTACTGGCTGAGCGATCAGCCGGATGCCATTTTCCTTGCAGAAGTCCCAGCAGCCGGTTTGGATCTGGAACATGTAGTAGGGGCTGTGATTATCGTAGATCAGCGCGATCTGGTTGGATTTGGCACCCGAGAGTATACGGGCTGCAACACTGGGCCGGAAGTCCAGCTCCTTCATCGCCCTTTCGATCTTCTCGCGCGTCTCCTCGCGAACATAGGGATGTCCGTTCATCATCCGGCTGACAGTCTTTACCGCCACGCCCGCAAGATCCGCCACGTCCCGGATATTTGCCCGTTCATTCATGCCCACAACACCTTCTGCAGCTCTGTAAAGTGCGCTGCATAGGCGCTTTCCGGCCGATAGAACACTGGGGGATGGTCAAGCTCGGCAGCCACAATGTGCTTGCCCGGCGCGAAGTCTATGCTGGTCCAAGCGTGACGCCACGGCGTCTTCCCAGGCAGAATTACCGAGCGTTCACGTGCACCCTCCTCAAGCACCGGTGCCACAAGCAGATCCGCGCCATAGAGAAACTGATCCTGCACCGCGAACAGCGCGGGATCGTCCGCATATTCGAGGAACAGCGGACGCTGTAGCGGCAGGCCGGAGTATTCCGCAATCCTGCAAAGGCTGCGGACATAGGGCGCCAGATGCGCATGGACCCGGCTCCATCGGGCGAAGCAGGCGAGCAGTTCGGGCGTGCTGTGATATTGCAGATTGTCGTCCGGCCGGTTGCCCTCGTGACTGCGCATGACCGGCGCAAAGGCAGCCATCTCGCACCAACGCTGCAACAGCTCCGCGCTACGGACATTTCCATGCAGCGACGTATAACCGCCGCAGTCCGAATGACTGTAAGCATTACCGACCAGCCCGGCTGAAAGCGCTGCGGTGATGACCGTACCGATCCCGTCATGCCGGGAGAAATCGACCGACTGATCGCCCGCCCACAAGAGTGGGCAATGCGTCTGCACGCCCGAGAATCCGGCGCGCATGAAGAATACCGCCTCGCCGGTCTTGCCGCGACCCGCCACCGCGCGGGCATTCACTTCGCCCCACAGCACCGGCCAGCGGTTGTGCATTTTCATCGGATCGGAGCCATCCGCGAGGCGCAGGTCGGTGGGCAGATATTCGCCAAAATCCGCCATCCATCCCATGACCCCGCGATCGAGCAACTCGCGCCCGAGGATCCTTTCGGCAAACCACTCGCGCGTTGCCTCGCGTGTAAAGTCCAGCACACCGCAATCGAACTCGCCAAAATCTACCAGATGCGGCTCGTCGTGATCGAGCTGTTGGCAGAAGTGCCCGCATGCCGCGGCCTCTGTAAAAAGGTCGGCATCGACGGCGAGATAGGGATTTACGTAGGCAAGGAAGCGAATTCCCCGTTCGCCGAGTTCGGCGATCCGGCTTTCCAGATCTGGATAACGCTGGGCACTTCGTTCGCCCAGATGCCAGTCCCAGAACAGGCGCCGACCGAAACTGGTCTGCCGAATACCGGCCCAGTCCTCGCACCACAGGCCCGAAACGGCGGCCCCCGCATCGATGTAGGCGTCAAGCCGGTCAAAGCTGCTTTCGCCTGACTTCAGCCCGACGATGGCGCCCGCAATTGCCCATTCAGGCAGTTGCGGCTGGCGACCGAAGCGGGCGGAAAGTTGTGAGACAAGTTCCTTTGGGTCGGTGGCACTAAAAAATTCGAAGCGGGCGGAGTTACTCCAGACTTCGACGCGGTGGAAAGCAGGGTCAGTAAAATCGAGCGCTGTGTAGCAGCTCTCGGCGCAATGCACCGCCAGCCAGCGCGAGGTCAGGAACGTGGGCTGCGGATAGTTTGTGTGGAAGTAGTCGCCACCGGCCATCCCCTCTTCGTCCATGATACGGGTGATCTCGGTAGATTTGTCGCGTCCTACTCCCGGCTCGCTGGCCCACATCGGGAAATTGCGCCCGTTGAGTGCGAGGTAACTCATTTGTTCGCCGCCGCCCCACACTGTCTCGCCACGCTCCGCATGAAAATGCAGGAACAGGCGATTATGTTCGGGATCCATGGATTCGACGAGTAGGGCGCTGCTTTCGATGGTCAGCCGAACAAGTTCCTTTCCCTCGGAAACCAGGATCACACGGTTGAGACCATTGATGATCGCGTCACCCGAGCCGCTTTCTTCCAATGCGTCGGTGATCTTGAAATTGCCTCGGTACATGAGAATTTCGCACGCGCCACGCCCTGTGACTACCGACGGACATAGTGAGCGGTGGTTGAGTACCAGAATCGACCCGAACCACAGTTCGAAACCGTCCTCAACCGCGTTGAAACGCAATTCCATCCCGAAAACATCCTTTCAGGCCTCGTAATTGCACCACAATGGCCGGACCTTCAAGATTTTTATGACAGCGCTTGACATTTTGCTATACGCTCGACATTCTAACCATTGAAGAAGGCTCCGGCACCGCCGAATTGCGGAAGATCGGGTTTATTGGATGGGAGATTTTTGATGAGCAAGCCAATGAAGCGGTCGATTCGAGTTCTGGTGTGGTGCGGATGTGCTTTAGGCGCGATTCTGCCTTCGGGTGCCGCGCTGGCGCAGGCCGTTGAAACACAGGCCGAGGACGAAGCAGGCTTGCAAGTCATCGTCGTTACCGCGCAGAAGGTGGCCGAAAATGTGCAGGACGTGCCCATCGCGGTTTCGGTGATTAACAGTGACCGGCTCGAGGCAACCGGTACGGTGGGTCTCGATACGCTCAGCCGGATCGTTCCGTCGGTAACGTTCCGGCGTGGCACGACCACTTCAGCCAGCACCATCCTCATGCGCGGCGTCGGTACAATCAGTTTCTCGATTGCCGCCGAACCGAGCGTGTCGACCGTGGTCGACGGCGTGGTTCTGAGTCGGTCGGGGCAGGCGTTCCTTGATCTGGTCGACATCGAGCGGATGGAAGTTCTGCGCGGGCCGCAGGGGACGCTGTTCGGCAAGAATGCCTCTGCTGGTCTGGTCAACATTGTCTCGCGCGGCGGTTCGGATTCGTTCGAAGCCGAAGTTCGCGCTGACTATTACGATCGTTCGGAATTCCGCTTGCGCGGATCGCTAGCCGGGCCGCTGGCCGAGAATCTCAGCGCCCGCGTGACGGGCTTTTACAGCGGCTATGACGGGCTGATCTATAATGTGAATCCGGGCCAGGAGGGCTATGTCAACGGCTATGAGCATTATGGCGCGCGAGGGATCATCGATTACAATAGTGGCTCTTCGGACCTGCGCTTCATCGTCGATTACATGGAAGCCAACGACGATTGCTGTGCCGACGTCACCGCAGTCAGCCGCGGCGGAGTGGTGGATGCCGAGCTTGGCCTGCCCGGAGGCGCGGCCCAAGGTGAAGACCAGCGGTACATCAATCACAACCTCATCAGCCAGACCTACGATCAGCAATGGAGCGCGACTCTTTCCGGCAACTTCGACGTATTGTCCAGCCACGTGCTCAGCTTCGTCGCAGGCTATCGCGACTGGCAAAGTCAGCAGCTGCGCGAGGGCGATTTCCTCCCCCGTGCATTAGTCGGCTTCGCGCAGCTGCACGACAATGGCACGGACCGAACCAAGCAGTATTCGCTAGAGGTTCGGCTCGCATCCGATCAGTCGCAACCGTTCTTCTATCAGGTCGGCGCCTTCGCTTGGCATTCGGACAATCAGCAGCAGTTTTTGCGCGAAGATATCAGCTGCTCTACCTCCACCTTACCGGTCGATCCGATCACCGGTGGCCAGCCGTGCAACCTGAGCGATCTTGTGAACACAACATTTCCGCGGTCGAATTCCGATAGTGATGTGAATTCGAGCAACTACGCGATGTTCGGCCAGGCCACCTATCGGATTAACGACTTGATCGCGCTGGTCGGCGGATTGCGCTACACTTGGGACCGGCTGGACTATGTCCACACTCGTGCACCGGGTGTCAATGCAACCACCGGCTTGCCGCTGACTGGTCCCGGAATCTCCGGTAGCCCGGCAGGCGGAACGCTGGCCTCTGGAGGCAATGGTACGAACACTTCCAGCGGCAGCGCTAACAACGGCAATTTGTCGGGCCGGGCAGTCGTCCAGATTACGCCGGCCGACGACCTGATGCTTTATGGAAGCTACACCCGCGGGTACAAGGGACCGGCCTTCAACGTATTCTTCAACCACACAGCTCCGACCAATGCGATCCCGATCGACGAAGAGACGTCGAACGCTTTCGAGCTCGGCTTCAAGTCGCAATTCGCTGACAACCGGGTGCAATTGAATGCGGCTGCGTTCAGCGTTGAGTATGACGGTTTCCAGGCAAACAATTTCGTCAATCTGAATGGCGCGGTTGTGACCAACCTCACCAATGCGGGGACGGTGAAAACCAAGGGTTTCGAGATCGACCTGCTTGCCGTGCCGATTGACGAACTCAATCTGCGCGCGAATGTCGCCTATGCCGACGCGCGGGTTAAGGAATTTAACCCCAACCCTTCGACCAATGCGCCAGACGCGCGCAACGGAACAGTATTGCCGCTGGCCCCAGAATTCACCTATATGCTGGGAGCAGACTACACGGCCGACATCGGTAAAGCGCTACTGTACGTGAACACTGACTATCGGCATTCGAGCAGCCAATTCTCAGACCTTGGAGAACAAGGGCCGATAGATCCCTATGGCGTGTGGAATGCTTCGATCGGCATTTCTGACCCTGAAGATCGCTACCGGCTGACATTCCATATCAACAATATTCTCGACGATAGCTACGTGCTCCTCAACGTCAGCAACGGGCAGCGCTTGCAGCTGCCACGTGATGCTGATCGCTATGTCGGGGTCAGTCTGAGGGCCAAACTGTTTTAAGGGCCATCCTCAGAATGTTTGGCGGGGTCAGGTCATTTGACCGGCCCCGCCCTTTTTTTTGCAGGGCCGCGGCCACCAGGCGAGATTTGATCAAGCCTCCTTCGATCATGGCGCAGTCGGATGGCCAATGCCCACCGTGTTATGATGTTCGTTGCCGCACTTGGGAAACATTTCACCCAACGGCACGAACGAACATCGCTCCCCGCAAGGCACCCAAGCGCCGCGGCATCCCTCGGCGTTGGGGGCCCTCCTGTTCACAGCGAACGGAAGGTGGTGGCGTGGTCGCTCAGCGGAGAAGCCACGGATGCCGTCGCCAATGCCGCGCTGGTCGCTTGTCGCGAGGGAAAGGATCACTCTTCATGGCCCGCCAAGAAATCCCAGCCGAGCGGTGACGGGGCCAGCCCAGCTCCTGAACCAGCAGCCGAACCGGCCGACTGGGCGGGGCTTCTCCGCTACCGGCCAGCCAATGCAGCGCTTGCCGCAACGGCCTGCAGGCCAGAGCTGGTCCTGATTGGAGATTCGATTATTGAAGCCTGGACGCGGGCCGAACCGCAGTTCTTTGCGCACAATTCGGTCAATCGCGGCATTGGTGGCCAGACCTCGGCCCAACTGCTGTTGCGCTTTCGGCAGGATGCGGTGGTTCTGGGCCCGAAGGTTATTCTTTTGCTGGTGGGCACCAACGATATCGCGAAGAACGCCGGAGCGGTCGATCTGGCCAGCTACTGCGAGAACATGCAGGCAATGGTGCAGCTGGCGCGGGCCTCTGGCGTGCAGATCGTGTTGGGTACTATCCCACCGGCAATCACCTTTTACTGGCGGCAAATGACCCAGCCGATAGACGCGATCCGCGAAGCCAATGCCTGGCTGCGCGACTTCGCCCGGCATGGCCAACTGGAACTGATCGACTATTTTGCTGCGACGGTCGTCGATGACGGAGCGTTAGACCCCCGGTTCTCGCATGACGGGGTGCATCCCAACGCCGCGGGTTATGCTGCCATGACGGCGCTGGCACTGCCGGTTCTGGCCGCTGCCCTTGAACGGGCTTCGGCGGCCGGATAGCGGCGTTCCCGCTCGCCGCCAGTATCAAACGCTCCCCTCGTCCTCCGCCACGATCGTCGGCACCAGCAGGTGCACCCAGGCAAGCGCGAGCATGTAGGCAACGGCGGCGGCCCAGAACAGTGGGGCATAGCCGTAGCCCGCCGTCAGCAGCCAGCCGGTCACTTCCTGAATGCCAAAGCCGGTCAGGTTGCCCGCGATGGCTCCAATCGCGATGACGGTCGCCACGCGGCGCGCGGGAATGGCGTCAGCCGCCAGGCCGAAAATGTTGGTGCCGAACCCCTGATGAGCGAATAGGCCTAGGCCGATGATGGCGGCTGCCGCCCATGCGCTGTCGACAAGCAGCGCGAACGGCATCGGCAGCACTGCACAGGCATAAACCAACATGCCCAGCTTGCGCGAAGCGTTCACCGAACGGCCCCGTTTCAGAAACATGCCGAAGACATGCCCCGCGCTGAGCGCTCCGATTGCGGCCATGGTGAAAGCGAGCGCAGTCGGCCCGATCAGCTCTGATTGGGAGAGGCTGAAAACCTTGTTAAACAGGTCGGGCAGCCAGAAAGTAAAGAACCACCAGAACATGTCTGTGATCGCCTTGGCCCCGGCGATTGCCCAGGTCCTGCGGTCCGCAAGCGCCTCGCGATAAGACGATTTCGGCTGGCTTGTTTCGGTAATCGAAGCACGCGGCACAACTACCAGCTTGCGAGTGCCACTGATCCAGAACGCCAGCCAGACAAATCCCAGTAGACCGGTAACGATGAAGGCGGCCTTCCAGCCGAACATGACCGCAAAAGGCACCACTGCGAGTGGGGCAATAATATTACCAAGATTGGGCGCGGTATTGATGATGCCCAGCGCCATCGTGCGTTGCCTGAGCGGCAGGTAAAGCGCCGCCGACTTGACTGCTGCCGGCGTGTTGACCGCCTCGAACGCCACTAGCACTACGCGCGCCATGACGAATTGCGAGACAGTTGCTGCTACGGCATGGGCAATGCCCGCCAGCGACCAGAAGGCAACCGCTGTGCCATAGGCCAGCCGGACGCCGAACCGGTCGATAATCCAGCCCACCACCAGCAAGGCGGCCGCTGCTGCAAGCTGGCTGGCCGAGGCGAAATGGGCAAATTCGGCATCACCCCAACCGTATTCGGCGGAAATCGTCGGCTTGAGCAGGGAGAGCACCTGACGATCAACATAGTTGATGATCGTTCCGAAGAACAACAAGGCGATCAGCAGCCGACGTGCGCGCAGCAGCACTGGATCAGCTGTCGGTTCGGTAAGTCCGATATGCATCAAATTCCCCTCCGCCGCGGTCTGTGACCCTAACCATACCGATACTTAACGGCTGTGCGCTGCAAAACAAAGGAAATATGACACCGCATGACATTATTGACTGTGATCCCGTCGCTCGCCTACTAAACATAACGTTCCGACGGCCAATACGCTGTTGGCAGCGGCCGCCGGTATATGGCGCGAACGGCTGATCTCTGGCCAAAATGGTAGGGCGAGCGCATTTGGCAAAGCCAACCATCAAGGATGTTGCCGAACTTGCCGGGGTCGGTCTGGCCACGGTCGACAGGGTTGTGCACGGCCGCGGCGGGGTCAAGCCTGACCTGATTGAGCAGGTCATAGATGCGATCAATCGCCTTGGTTACGGTGCCCAAGCATTCAATGCGCACCGAAAAACAACTCATATCGAAGTAATCCATCTGCGCAACGAGATCAGTGTGTTCGAACGGCTCAATGCCGAGTTTAGCCAGATTGCGGCGGTGTTGGACAAAGACATAGCCCTGCATCGCACCGAATTTGCCGACAGCGATGTTGAGGCCCTAGTGGACTATATTGCAGCGCCCCCATTCCCACGAGCCGGATTGATCCTGCTGGCGCAGGATCATCCATCGATCACCCAGGCGGTCGCCAAGGCTCGGGAAAGCGGAGTCATTGTGGTGCAGCTGTTGACCCGTGTCGATCCGGGAGAGGAGAATTTTGTCGGGATCGATAACTACGCCGCAGGTCGAACCGCCGCCATGTTGTTATCGCGGATGCAGGCTCAAAAGGCCGGGTCGTTTATCGTATTGGTGCACAGTAGTGCATATTGGCTGCACCGTGAGCGGGTCCGCGGCTTCTCAGATTTCTTCGCCGGGCAGGGCCTGCCGCAGCATCAATTCCCACTGATCTGCTTCGGCTTTGACGATGATGCGATCATGACCCGGGTCTTACAGGCGGCGATCCGTGAGCAGGACGAGGTGATCGGGGTCTACAATGCTGGTGCAGCCAGCGTTGCGGTCGCCTCTGTGCTCCGAAGAACGGCCCGCAAGGTCATGTGGATCGGTCACGCCTTGAGCGATTACAACGCCGCATTTCTGGCCGAGGGACTGCTCGATTTCGTCATCGATTCCGCCCCTGAGACGTTGGCGCGTCGGGCTGTGGACCTTGTCCTGCAGCAATTGGGGCTCTTCGATGCCAAACCCCGAGACGGCGTCGTTCCCTTCGTGATTATCACCCGCGAGAACATTCCGGAGAACTTCCAGAGAAATGCGATCGACAATTGCTGAAGTTCTGCCGCTGGATTTGTCCTGGCGATCAGATGGACGACGTGCGGGGATACTTTTTCGTGCATCTCAATGATGGATCGCTGTTCCCCTGAATCACTGCTTTGCACCTGCTGCGGCATTTACCACCTTGCACGCTCTTCCTGCATCCGATAGATATGACACCGTAGGACATTAAACTGAGGATGGCAGGGCATGGAGCACCTGGAGGTGGCGTCAGGGCTGGATGATCACGATTGCCAACTCGGCGGTGCAGGCGAAGAAGTGACCGCCACTGACATTCCCAGCGGGGCAAGGTCAGTCAGGAGGTTCCTGCGCGGACTCGCGCTTTGCATTACACTGGCGATTGCCGCCACTTGGCTGAGCGAACATTATGCGATGCCCGCCATTCTCATCGCCTTGTTGCTGGGACTAGCGTTGAATTTTGCCGCGCTCGACAAGCGGGCCCATGCTGGTCTTGATCTTGCAGCCCAGGGAGGGCTGCGTGCAGGTATCGTCCTTATTGGGCTGCAGATTACGCTATCGCAGATTGCCGAGATCGGCCTTGCGCCATTTCTGGCCTTGCTGGCGATCATGACATTTTCATTCGCCAGTGGTGTGCTGTGCGCCCGGATTTCGGGACAATCGACCAACGCCGGTGTGCTGGCGGGCGGCGCAACCGCGGTTTGCGGCGCAAGCGCAGCACTCGCGCTGTATAGCATTATCGGCAAGGATCGTATCTCGCAGGCGCAGTTCGCACTGACGCTGCTCTGTGTCGCCCTTGCCAGCGCCGCCGCCATGACAATCTATCCGATTATCGCTGCGCAGCTGGCACTGGACGACCGGGCTGCAGGTTTCCTTATAGGGGCAGCGGTGCACGACGTTGCTCAGGCGATTGGTGGCGGCTATTCCTATTCGGACGCTGCCGGCGCCGAAGCCACGATCATCAAGCTGACGCGGGTCGCGCTGCTCGCGCCGATAGTTTTGCTGGTGTCGCTTTGGCTGGGCGGCTCCCACCAGCGCGGCGAGGGTTCGCGATTGCGGCAACTTGCCCCGCCCTGGTTCATCCTTGGCTTTCTGGGACTGGCAATTGTCAATTCTCTGGCACCCGTGCCGCCGCTTGTGTCCCAGACTGCGAGTGCCGTGACAAAGGTGCTGCTGCTGTTGGCAGTCACCGCTACCGCGCTTCGTTCCCGCACCGATCTGATCCAGCAGCTTGGTTGGCGTGCGGCAATCCCGGTCGCCGGGGCCACGCTGGCCAGCCTCGTTTCGGCAGTGGTGTTTACACTGCTGATCATGCGCTGAGCGCAACCACCAACTTAAGGAAATTTCCTTGTGAATCGCGCAGTTTTGGCCATCGATCAGGGGACCACTTCGACCAGATCAATCGTCTTCGACGCAGCGATGCGCCCCATCTGTTCTAGGCAGTTGCCTCTACGTCAGATATTCCCGGCCGATGGACTGGTGGAACACGATCCGGAAGAAATCTGGTTAGCGGTCGTCGAAACCGCGCGCACCGCACTCGCGGAGGCTACGGCACAAGGTTATCAGGTTAGCGCACTTGGCATCACCAATCAGCGCGAAACCGTGGTCGTTTGGGACCGCGAAAGCGGGAAAGCGATCCACAATGCGATCGTCTGGCAGGATCGCCGAACGGCACAGCAGTGCGCCGGCCTCTCGGACCCGGCTACCAGTGCACTGGTGACCGAGCGCACCGGTCTGCTGATCGATCCTTATTTTTCGGCGACAAAGATTGCGTGGATACTTGCCAATGTCGACGGTGCCCGGGCAGCGGCTACCGCTGGCCGGCTTGCCTGCGGCACAATTGACAGCTTCCTGCTTTGGCGGATGACAGGCGGCCAGGTTCATGCCACCGACGTCACCAATGCTTCGCGCACAAGCCTGTTTAGCATTCGCGAAATGCAATGGGACGAGGAATTGCTGCGACTGTTCGACGTGCCGGTGGCTCTGCTTCCGGACGTTTTCGACTGCGATCACGCCTTCGGCCGGACCGTTCCCGCATTTGTCGATAGCGAATTGCCTATCTGCGGCATTGCCGGCGACCAGCAGGCCGCGCTGATCGGCCAGCGTTGCTTCGCCGCGGGGCAGGCTAAGGCCACATATGGAACCGGCGGCTTCGTGCTGTTGAATACGGGCGACCGAATCGTCCGCTCTTCGAACCGGCTAATTTCTACTGTAGCGTATGGCATCGGCGGGCAGGTGGCCTATGCGCTTGAAGGATCGATCTTCATTGCCGGGGCCGGCGTTCAATGGCTGCGCGACGGACTGGGGCTGATCCAGGCGGCATCTGAGACTGCACATCTTGCTAGCATGAGAAGCCTGGATTCGGGTGTTTTCCTAGTACCGGCGCTCACAGGCCTTGGTGCACCGCACTGGCTTCCGAATGTGCGCGGGGCGATCTTTGGTTTGTCCCGCGACACTGGCCCTGCCGAAATTGCTGCGGCGATGCTGGAATCGGTCGGCT
>JAHEBH010000007.1 GCA_024642335.1 Erythrobacter sp. | reverse complement strand
TCCACCGTGCCTTTTACGGCAGTACGCCACCAATGGCGCCAGCTGGTTAGCACATTTGCAAAATCAAATCTTTGCGCACCAGGCGCTTCACTTGCCATCTCTGTTCGCCTCCTGACCCAAAGCAAGGTATATGAGGTTCAAGGGAAAAGGGGAACGCTTGAAATGCGTGTCTTGCATCCCTAATACAGTGGGTGTGTTTCAGGAGGGATGGCGCAGCTATGGCTACGAGCAATGATACAACGACCAAGGTGGCAACCGAACTGGAGTTGACGCCGCCCGATCCGGTGCCGGTTGTTGCACCCGAAAAGGCCTCCGGCCTGGTGCCGGTGGATGCGGAAAAGAAGTCCAAGCTTGAACAGAAGGTCGATGGCTTTGTCGACGAACTGATCTCCCTGGATGCGCAATCACCCGATTTCGGCAAGAAGGTGGACCAGATCACTAACATGGGCCGCAAGGAA
The DNA here is from genome assembly GCA_024642335.1 of Erythrobacter sp. Lineage (GTDB taxonomy): Bacteria > Pseudomonadota > Alphaproteobacteria > Sphingomonadales > Sphingomonadaceae > Alteraurantiacibacter. Next base: position 66,820 of record JAHEBH010000007.1, on the reverse strand, counting down.
ATCATGGCGGCCGCAGGCATGTCCAACCGTTTCCTCGACCGTCCCGTTCGCGCGATGGACCAGGAAACCGGCGTGGGTTCCGATCTGGCGCAATTGCGCCGCACGGTGGAAGACCTCGATCCCGGCCGCAAGGGCAAGATGACCGGGCGCAAGCTGTTCGGCATCATTCCCTTCGGCAACAAGCTGAAGAACTATTTTGACAGCTATACCTCCGCCCAGGGCCATATCCAGGCCATCCTGGCGCGCCTTGCCAGCGGCAAGGACGAGCTGCTGATGGACAATGCCGCCATCGATGTGGAACGCCAGAAGCTGTGGGAAGCGATGGGCAACCTGGAGCAGATGATCCACATATCCAGGACGCTGGATGAACGGCTGGAGGAACGGGCAGCAGACCTTGATGCCTCCGATCCGGCCAAGGCCAAGGCGATCCGCGAAACCGCACTGTTCTATGTCCGCCAGCGCACGCAGGACCTGCTGACGCAGATGGCCGTGAGCGTGCAGGGCTATCTCGCGCTCGACCTGGTCAAGAAGAACAATGTCGAACTGGTGAAGGGCGTCGATCGCGCCAGCACCACCACCGTGGGCGCGCTGCGCACCGCAGTGACCGTGGCGCAAGCGATGACCAACCAGCGGCTGGTGCTGGGCCAGATCACCGCACTCAACCAGACCACGGCGGGCATCATCGATTCCACCGGCCAGTTGCTGCGTGAGAACACAGCGCAGATTCACGAGCAGGCGGCGTCCAGCACCATCCCGATGGAAACGCTGCAACGCGCCTTCCAGAACATCTACGACACGATGGACGAGGTAGACAATTTCAAGGTCCGCGCGCTTTCCAGCATGAAGCAGACGGTGGAAGTGCTGTCCGACGAGGTCGAGAAGTCCAAGGGCTATATCGCCCGCGCCGAAGGCCAGGCCCAGGCTTCCCGCGCCGCCAATGAACCCTCGCTGCTGAGTCTCGACAACTGATGGCAGAAGACCTTACCCGCCAGAGCGAGCGCCTGATCGCGGAAGGTCGCTCTTTGCTGCGCGACAACCAGGATGGCGGCAGGCACCGCAGGGGCGGCTCGATCGGCGAAGGGTCGCGGCGGTTGAAGCGCGGTTCGTTGATGAAGCGGATCAAGCTGATCGCACTCTCGCTTTTTGCCATCGTCGTCGGTTCATCGATCGCGGGGATCATCCTCGACGGGATCGGCTTTGTCGGCGTGATGGTGACTTTCCTCGCCATGGTCGCGGCGGTCCTTATCTTCGGCAAATGGCCCAAGGCCAAGTTGCCCAGCCGCATGGATTTGACGCGGACGCAGGATGCACGGCAACTGGTCGCTCGCACCGAATTATGGCTCGAAAGCCAGCGCCCCGCCCTGCCCCCGCCCGCCGTACGAATAGTCGAGAATATCGGCGTGCAGCTCGATGCGCTGGGGACCCAGCTCCAGCATGTCGATCCTGCCCACCCCGCCGCCGGTGAAACGCGCAAGCTGGTGGGCGAAGTGCTGCCCGAGATGATCGACAGCTATCGCAAGATCCCCGATCACCTGCGCCGCGAGGAGCGCGCCGGTTCAACGCCGGACAAGCAACTTGTCGATAGCCTGGGCAAGATCAGCAAGGAAATCGATCACGTCACGCGCCAGTTGGCCGAAGGTTCGCTCGACGACCTGGCGATCCGCTCGCGCTATCTCGATTACAAGTTCGGGGATGCCGACGGGCTTCCCCCTCTGGAGAACAGATAATGCAGGTTGCCATTCCCCACCAGCTGGACCGCGAGGAGGTGCGCCGTCGCCTCAGGGGTTCGAGCAATGAATTCGCCAATGCCGTGCCGGGCGGCATGGCCGAGATTGCAACCAGCTGGCCGAGCGACGACCGCATGAACATGGACATCCAGGCGATGGGCCAGTCGCTGACCGGCCACGTCGATATCGCCGACAACCAGGTGACCTTCGTGGTGGACCTGCCCGCAGCACTGGGCTTCATCAAGCCGATCGTCGAAGGCGCCATCCGTCAGCAGGGCGAACGTCTGCTGGCTCCGCCCAAAGCCGGTTAGAGCGTCCTGTCGATTTCCAGATAGCTGCGCGGGATGCGCAAGGCTGCGGCGGCTTCGCGCGTTTCCTTCAGGAACAAGAGCAGGGCCATCATCAGCAAGGCGATGGCGACAATGAAGACGCCCGCCGCGAAGGGCTGCAGGCCCCAGTGACCAAACTCCTCGAGGAACAGCAGCGCGACGGTCGTGCCGATGCAGATGCCCGAAGAGACCAGCAGCAGGATTGCGCGGTTGAGCAGCGCCAGCCGCGAATCCGCCATGCGGATCTCGCGAACGATGGCATCGTGCTCCGCCCCTTCGGTTTCCGCATGGCGCGCCTGCAGGTCGCGCGACCGGTCCACCACCCGCCCGAGCCGCCCGGACAATATGTTCATGATCGACCCGATCGCCACCAGCACGAAGACCGGCGCAAGCGCGAGCTGGATGGTCTGTGCAATCACTGGTTCGCTGCTCCTCGCAATTTGCCCACCTTCTGAGCGCCTTCCATGGTGGTGACCAGCACTTCGTCTCCGTCGACGATCACCGCCACATCCTCCAGCCCGATCACATTGATGCGCGGACCGTCGCTTTCGGCCAGCACATTGCGGCAATCGACCAGTTCGGCATTGCCGCGGACGCGATTGCCATTGGCATCGCCCTGGCGCGCGTCGCGCAGCGCCTGCCAGTTGCCGATATCGGACCAGCCCATCGATACGGGCACCATGGCGGCCCGCGCAGTCCTTTCCATTACCGCATAATCGACCGATTCCCCGTCGATCGCAGCAAAGGTAGCGGGGTCCGGGTGGAAAGCCTTGCCTTCCTCCCGCCCCTTTGCAACGGCTTGTTCCACTGCCTCGGCGATATCCGGGCGATGGGCGCGCAACTCTTCCATGAAAGCACCGGCGCGGAAGGCAAAGATGCCGCCGTTCCAGCTGTAAGCTCCATCAGCCAGGAAGGCCTTGGCGCGCTCCAGATCGGGCTTTTCGACAAAGCGGTCCACCCTGAAACCGCCATCCAGCGCCTCGCCGCGCTGGATATAGCCGAAGCCGGTTTCGGGCGCGGTTGGGGTAATGCCGAAGCTGACCATCCAGTCTTGCGCGGCGAGGGCAGCAGCAGCGCAGGCAGCCATGCGAAATGCCTCCACATCGGCAATATGGTGATCGCTGGGACAGACCAGCATCACGGCATCATCGGGCAAGCGCGCGGCGGCCAGCGCGATGGCGGCCGCGGTATTCCTTGCCACGGGCTCCACAATCACCCTTGCATCGGCACAACCGGCAAGCTGCGCTTCGACATGTGCAAGGTGGTCCGCTCCCGTCACGATGACCGGCGCAGCGAAAATTGTGCCATCAGCACAGCGATCCAGCGTCGCTTCGAACAATGTCCGATCCCCAACCAGCGGCAGGAAAGGTTTGGGCCTGGGCTTGCGGCTGCGCGGCCAAAGCCGCGTTCCGCTGCCCCCGCACAGGATGACCGGGTGGATCAAAGTCACTGAAATATCGGCTCCAGATTAGCGACGAAAGAAGTCCTGCCGCCACCCATAACGTGCCGGAACGCGATTGCCGAGTGCATCTGTCGCCGGATTGAAACGGATGCGTTCCACCACCAGCGGACAGACCAGCGCATTGGTGGCCGGATCCGGCCCGGGATTGCGCACGCTGCAATCATGGGCGCGACCATCCACGCCCACGGTGAAAACGACTGTTACCGATGTCCCCTCCCTGATACGCCGCCCGCCTTCGGGAATGGGAAAGTCGCGCGCGGAATCGATGCTGCCCGACCGCACCGATGGCCCCGTTACCGGCACGCCTCCGCGCCCCTGGCCCGACCTGCCGCTGCCGGTACCAATACCTTCGCCTGCGGCACCCGTCCCCTCGCCCTGATCGGTCGCGCCTGCGGCATTGGCATTTCCGGTCGAGGCAGCCTGCGGAATGGGTGTAGGACTGGGCAGCGGATTGTCCGGCGCCATCTGCTCGCGCGCCTGGGCATCGCGGCCCGCGGCCGCTGCCGCGCCTTCATCGGGCTGCTCGTTCAAGACAGGTTCGGGCTCGTTTTCCGGATCAGCGGGAGTTGTGACGAAGACGGTGATCTGCGCTCTGGCCTGTTCGATCATGGAGGCAGTCAAGTCGGGTGCCAGTAGGCGCACCAGCAGCGCACCTGCCGCCAGATGGCCAAGCGCTATCAGAAGGATCAGCCACCAGCGCAGGCGGCGGCGCGGATTATACCCGCCGCCCCTGCCTGTGGAGGTGCTCATCACCGGTTCGCTCATCAGCAGATCCTACCGCTTATCGCCAGCGGGCGCCACGTGCTCTGAGGGGTATTTTAGTTTCAAGAGATAACGTTTTTGCATCTTATTCTCCGTGGAACACGGCTGAAATCGCAGTATAGTTCGTTCGGGAATTGGGGAGAGGGATGAAAGAATGACCAGTCGGAATTCAGGAATTACGCGGCGCGGCGCGATCGGCGGCGCATTGGGAACGGCGGCACTGGCGATCACGCTGCCTGGCTGTGCCCGGCAGCAAGGGCGCGACCGCAACCGCAAGCCCAATTTCCTGTTCATCATGGCGGACGATTTGGGATATGCCGACCTCTCCTGCTACGGGCGGCAGGAATACCAGACGCCGGTGCTGGACCAGCTTGCCGCAGAGGGCATGAGATTCACCGATGGTTATGCCAATTCGGCTGTCTGTTCGGCCACGCGCGTGGGCCTGATCACCGGTCGCTACCAATATCGCATTCCCGCGGGGCTGGAGGAACCGATCGGCCGCGCGGGCATAGGGCTTGATCCTTCGCACCCCACCCTGCCATCGCTGCTGAAGGAGCAGGGCTATCACACCGGCCTGGTCGGCAAGTGGCATCTGGGCGGCCTGCCCGATTTCGGCCCGCTCAAGAGCGGCTATGACGAATTCTGGGGCAACCGTGGCGGCGGCGTCGACTATTTCACGCACGAGGCCTTCGGCAATGCCGACCTGTGGGACGGCGATGTGCGCATCGAAGAGGTCGGCTATTACACCGACCTGCTCGCCGAGCGCTCGATCGAATTCCTCGACGGCCGTGCTGCAGTGCCGGACAAGCCGTGGCTGCTCTCGCTCCATTTCACCGCAGCGCACTGGCCGTGGGAAGCCAACAATGACAAGGGCCGGGCGGAAAGCGAACGCATCGCCAACCAGGAGCAGGGAGAGGGATCGGGCATCCTGCACTATGACGGCGGCGACATGGAAACCTATGCGGGGATGGTCACCAGCCTCGATGCCAATATCGGACGCGTGCTGGAAAAGCTCGCCGAACTCGGCATGGAACAGGACACAGTCGTCGTCTTCACCAGCGACAATGGCGGCGAGCGCTTCAGCCACAACTGGCCGTTTACAGGCATCAAGACCGAGCTGCTCGAAGGCGGCATCCGCGTGCCCTTCATCGTCAAATGGCCGGGACTGACCGAAGCAGGTTCGACCAGCGCAACCCCGGCGCTGTCGATGGACTTCCTGCCCACCTTCGTGGCCGCTGCAGGCGGCGCAGCGCATCCCGATTATCCCAGCGACGGAATGGACCTCGCTGCCACCTTGCGCGGGGAGGACACGCCAGAGCGCACACTGTTCTGGCGCTTCTTTAACAAGGACCAGAAGGCGGCACGGCGCGGGCAGTACAAATACCTCAAGATCAACGACAATGAGTATCTGTTCGATATCGTGGCCGACCCGCTCGAACGCGGGAACCTGAAGGACCGCATGCCGGAGATTTTCGAGGAATTGAAGACGGCCCACAACACGTGGAACGCCAACATGTTGACCGATCCCAACGCTGCCAGCTTCGGCTGGACGCCGCAGCAATTGGCCGATCACTACGGCTGGAACGATTGAGCATCAGGGGTCAGGCCGAACTCATCCGTTCGATCATCCAGTAACTGGCAGTGATGCCGAGGCCGTAGGAGGCGAATTTCTGCAAGGAAACCGCCTGCTGCGGCACGGGCGGAATCCGCCGGGCAAGCTGCCATGCCGCGATCAGCGCTCCTGCAAAGATCACCTGGCCGATCTCTATGCCGACGTTGAAGGCGAAGAGGCCGGTCAGCAGCCCCTCATCGGGCAGGCCGATCTCGCGCAAGACCGAAGCAAAGCCGAAGCCGTGCAGCAGGCCGAAGCTGGCGGCGACCGCTACCGGCCTGCGCCAGGTCAGCGTCTGGCGGTTGCCCCGCGCGATCTCCACCGCGAGGAAAACGATGCTGAGCGCTATCACCGCCTCCACCGCGCGGGTATTGAGGCGGATCACATCGAGCGCAGCCAATGCCAGCGTTATCGAATGCGCCACGGTGAAACCCGTCACCGTCACCAATATGCGCCGCCAAGTGCCGGCAATGATGATCAGCCCGGTGACGAACAGCAGGTGGTCGATTCCCTCCCAGATGTGTTCGAAGCCAAGCTTGAGGAATTCGACGAAAGTGCTCCCCCTTGCCTGTGCTTCCTCGGCTGCGGGCACGTGCAGGATATTGTCGCCCGGTTGCAGCAGCAGCGTCTGAATTGCGCCTTCTGCCGGATGGATGCGGGCGATGGTCGCCAGATTGGGATTGGCGAGCGGGTAATCGATGGCGATATCGGCACCGGCCAACCCCTGAGGACAGGTCCATTCGCGCTGCCGCCAGTGACCGAGAGAGTCGGACCAGTTGCGCGTCATTTCCCCGGCCACGCATGTGTCAGGGGCGACAATCTCCGGCAGGAAGGGCGCTTCGACATTGGGCGGTATCTTCCACGCCACATCGAACAGGCCCCGACCTTCTTCGGTGATCGTCACAGTCAGCGGCCTGTTGTCATCAGCCCATGCAGGAAGCGCCGCCAGCGCGGCAGCAAGCGCGAGCATTGCGGCGAAGAGACGGATCATTGCCCGCCTGCCTCGTCGCGGATCTCGTATTTCTCCATCAGGCTGTCGATCGCGGCGATGGCGCGGGCCGAGCGAGCTTCCGCCAGAGCGTCTTCGGCCACGCGGCCCGCAATCTCCTCGAACGGCGGCACGCGCGGCTCTTCCTTGGCGCGCAGGCCGATCACATGCCAGCCGTGGGCGCTTTCGAGCGGCCCCTGCCACGCCTCGCCCGGTTCGAGCGCAAAGAGCGCAAGCGTGAAATCATCCCCGAACTGCCCGGCAATCTCGCGCGTGGCGGCTTCGGCATAGTTGAGCTGGTAAAGGAAACGGTCGCCATATCGGCTGGCATCGGAGAACGGCACGGCATTGCGCCGCAGGTCCGCCAGCGCTGTCCGTGCAGCACCTTCGGCAGCCGCTGCGCGGCGTTCCTTCGAAAGGAAGACATGGGTGAAGCTCACCCGCGCGCCTTCGGCATAACGCGCGGTATTGGCGCCGTAGTAGGAGCGCACATCAGACTCAGACAGCTCCACATCCGCTGCCTGCTCTTCCATCAGCATCAACCGCATCTGCTGGATCACGCGCTGCTTCACCAGCGGGTCGGCCTCGGCCAGCCCCAGCGCCTGTCCTTCGCGATAGAGCGCCTCTGATACGGCAGCATCGCGGACCAGCTGGGCGCGTTCATCCGCGCTCATATTGGCGAGCAGTTCGGCAAAACCCGCCTGGTCATAAAGCTGCGCGCGCGCCTGCAGGTGGTCGAGCAATTGTTCGTCGCCCACCGTGATGACGCGCCCCGCTTCGGGCGCGGGCCAGATCCAGTCTGCGATCAGGAACAGTGCCGCCCCTGCGGCAAGGAAATGGACCAGCGGCTCGCGGAGCCAGCTCCTGAAGCTCACGGAGTATACCAGACCGGCGAAGACCAGGCGCGTTCCTGGATCGTCGGGGTGATGTCGATCGTGGCGGGATCGATCCCCAGCGCCAGCGCATCGAACAGGTGATGGCGCGGCGTCGGAATTTCCAGCACGCGCACATAGTAGAAGGCGCGGTGGCGCGGGTTGAATTCCGGATCGGTCCAGACGGTAGTCAACTCGGGCGCACCGATGCTGTTGGTATAGCGCGCCGTTCTCAGGTCCACCGTATTGCCTACCGCGGGCAGCGAACCGTCTGAACGAAGGGCGCGATTGCCCGACCACGCAACGTTGAATATCTTTTCATGCACTTCGCCCCGGCTGTCGATCCAGCCCTTGACCACCTGGACCCGGTCGAGATGCGCGGCCTCGGGGTCCATCACGGCGCGGATCGCCAGTTGCGGCGCACGGCCATTGCCGGGGGCCAGAGTGCCGCCCATGGGCACACCGATGCGATAGCCATGATCGGCAAAGTCACGCCGGTCCGCATCGGCCGCGGCAAAGCCATATCCGGCGAACAGGCGCACGCTCATGCGCGGGCCGGAGGTGCCGTAGACTTCCTTGCGGCGGAAGGCATCGAAGATCGATTGCCTGTCATTGCGGTCCGCCCAGACCCCGGCAAGGCCCGCAGCAGACATCTGCGCCGCCGGGAAGATGATGTTTACCGCATCGGGGCCCAGCCGGTCTGCCGGCAGGTAGTCCTCGCCCAGCTTGCCGAGGAAATTGTTTTCCAGTTGCGAGGAGAAGCCGGTGTGGCTGTCGCTCGCTCCGACAATCCCGTACTGGAACGGGTTCACGCCGATGCGTGCTTCTTCAGCCAGCCCGCGCAGCAATGCGCTGCGGACATAGGAACCGCCCAGCGCTTCGGTCGGCACACCGGTGAGCAGCATATTGCGCAGCTCGAATCGCGCGAATTCGTCATTGGGCGAAAGCGAGGGATGCGTCTCGGACGAGCCCTTGTACTGGGTGATCTCCACCACCGGCTCCCACGCCGCGCGCAATTCGGCATAGGCGGCATCGAAGGGATTGCCGTTCTTGTCGGTCAGCTCGAACATGCGACCTTCGGACAGGTTGGAATTGTGCGGAATGGCCACGAAATCCGCGCCGGTGCGGGCACGCGTCTGCTCGAAATAATTGTACAGGTCTTCCGGTCCGTCGGTCTGGTAATTGGCGAGCGGCAGGAACTGGTTCGCAACATCGCCGCCGACGTTGGTGAAGACCACGCGGTGCATGTTGCGCAGGTTCGGCGCAAAGGTCCATTCCCAGCCGATCAGGGCGGTGAATTCGCCGGGACGATTGTGGCGTTCGGCGGCATCGATCTGCCCCTGCCAGCTTGCAGCCATCACCTCGTCAGAGCGCATGTCGCGGTTGAAAGCCTCAAGTTCCTCGCTTGTGAAATTGCTTCCTCCCATGATGGCGGTGGTGAGCGCACGACCACCCTGGTTGAGGAACATCTCGCGCATGCGCCGGGCGATGGGGAATTCCAGCAGCGCCGGATCATTCGCTGCAATCCGGGTGGAAAGCCCCAGGCCCACGGCGTGGTCTGCCATGACCAGGAAATCGAGCGGACGATCGATCTGCACGTGCTGGCCGGTGCGCGGGAAGATCACCGGCATGCCGCGCGCAAAGCGATAGGCGCTGTCGATATCGGCATTGGCCGTGCCGCTGGAAAAGGCATCGACCGAATTGATCGAATGCACATGCGTATCGCCCCACAGCAGCACACGATCGCCCTGCGGCATGGCGCGCTGATCGACAGCGGCAATGGTGCCATCCTGCGTATTGGCGGCAGGGGCATTGGTCACGGAGTCGCAAGCCCCCAGGGCAAACATTGCCGTGGCGGCCAGAAGGCAGGCGGATTTCTTCATCGTCAATTCCCCGAGGCAGGCGTGTAATAGACGGGCGAGGTCCAGGCCCTTTCCTGTAGCCACGGGCTCGTCCCTTCCGACAGGGCTATGCCGCTGGCGACCGAAAGATATGTGGCCCAGCGCGGCGTCGGGATCTCGATCACGCGGGCATAATAGAACGCCCGTTCATCCGCATCGAAATCGGGATCGGTCCAGGTGCCGAACAGTTCGGCTGCTCCAATGGTGTTCTGGTAGGTGGCCGTGGCGGCATTCACCGTATTGCCCACCGCGGGCAATTTGCCATTTGTGCCGGGCGCGCGGTTGCCGCTCCAGCTCACATCGAAGATGCGCTCACGGCTTTCGCCTCCCTCGCGCCAGACCTTCACGATCTGGATGCGGTCGAGATTGCCCGATGCAGGGTCCTTGGCCGCCTGGACAATGAAGGTGGGGCCGCTTGTGCTTGCGCCCGGTGCGCCGAGGTTTCCGCCCATCGGCACGCCCCAGCGATAGGCCTGCGTCGCCCAGTCCGGGGCATTGGCAAAGCCCGACGGGTCGCTCCAGCCGGCAAACAGGCGGACACGCAGGCGCGGACCCGATGTGGCGAAGGTCTCCCGTCGCTGGAAGGCCGCGAAGATCGCATCACGCGTATTTTCCTCCGCCCAAACGCCCGTCAGGCCGGCGGCGGAAAGATTGGACAGGGGGCTGCCCAAAACAGGCGAGAGCTCCTGCAGGATCATGGCCGCATTGGCGTGGTCGTCCGACAGGCCGAGCGCTCCGGGATAATTGTCTTCCTCTGTCGAAGAAGCGCCCGAATGATAATCCGATGCGCCCACGAAGCCCTGCTCGAACGGGTTGATGCCGAGCGCTTCGGCCAGTTCCATGCCGCGGGCAAGGCCGGTGCGCACATAGTTGCCGGCAAGATCGCCGCTTGAATCGAGCAGTTCGAAGCCGGCAAACTCGTCATCGGGCGAAAGTTCGGGGCGCGTTTCGCTGGTGCCCTTGATCTGGCTGATTTCGACCAGCGGCTCATTGGCTGCACGGCGGGCGGCATAGTCCGCACTCATCGGCGCGCCGAATGTATCCAGATAGCTGTAGGCATTGCCGCCAGACAGGTTGGTATTGTGCGGGATCATCACGCTGTCGATGCCATTGGCGCGGTTGTCCTCGGCATAGGCCCACAGGCCCTCGTGATGCGGGCTGTCGGTCGCGGCAAAGGGCATGGCGGGATAATTGGGCCCGCGGAAGATCACATTGCGGTGCATATGGCCCACCGATGCCCCGCCCGTCGGCGAATACTCGTAGGCCACGAAAGCGGTGAACCTGCCCGGGTCGTTGTGCCGCTCGGCCGAGGCGATGATATCCTGCCAGGCGTGATAGGTCCGGGCGGGATTGGTCAGGCCTTCTGTCGGCACACCGCGCAGGCCGGCCACGGCGATGCCGAACAATTCGAACATCGCGTCGCCGCCTTCATGCGCGATAAGGCGCGCCCATTCCGCATCGTCGATCGGCGGGGCAATCTCGCCAGCCATGGCCGAACGGACATTGCCCAGATATTCGGCGTGGTCGGTAACCGCCAGGAAGTCGAGCGGCACATTGCGCCGGATCATGCGCCCGAGGTAATCGACTTCCTCGCCCTTGGCATAAAGATAGGCATCGTCGGGCGTGGTGTTGGTTTTGGCCGCCGCCGCATCGAGCGAGTAGGAAGTGTGGAGGTGGAGGTCGCCGAAATAGGCCTGCCTCTCCCCGGTGTTGAGCAGGCTGGGCGCTTCGCCGGCGGCGCCTTCGTGCCCGCCTTGCTGACCGCAGGCCGCAAATGCCCCCATTATCACCGCAGCACAAAGCGCCGCGCGGCACCGCCTGAAGTTCGCCATAAAACTCTCCCCTGCCGGTATCGCCCGGTTGGACGATCCCTGCAGGGGAGGAGGTCAGTTTTCAAGACATAGGACGTTGCCTATGTCAGGCAATAATGCCCGGATTATGGCTGCTCTCAGGCAGCTTCACGAATGCTTGCGAGGAAGCCTTCAACCTGTGACTTGAGCACGGCAGCCTGCTGTTCCAGCTCGGTAGAGGAGGAAAGCACCTGCGATGCGGCAACGCCTGTGGTTTGCGAGGTCTGCTGGACCTTGCTGACGCTGCCGGACACTTCTTCGGTGCTGCGCGCGGCCAGATCGATGCTGCGTGCCAGATCCTGGCCGGCGATCGACTGCTGGTCCACGGCTGCCGCGATGGAAATGGAAGTCTCTTCCAGTTCGCGGATCTGCTTCATGATGGCTTGCAGCGCCGTGACGCTCTCGGTCGTCTTGTCCTGCATCGAGCGGATCTGCTCGGCCACTTCTTCGGTGAACTTGCCGGTTTGCGTCGCCAGCTCCTTCACTTCGGATGCAACAACCGCAAAGCCGCGCCCTGCCTCGCCGCCGCGAGCCGCCTCGATCGAGGCGTTGAGCGCGAGCAGGTTGGTGCGCTGGGCAATCGACGAGATCATCTCGACGACCTGTCCGACCTGCGCGGCAGATTCGGTCAGCGCGGAAATGGTCGTATCGGCATTTGCTGCGGCAGTGGTGGCCTTGCGTGCCAGTTCGGCAGAGGTCGAGGCCTGGCGGCTGATCTCGCCAATCGACATGGCGAACTCATCGCTGGCCGCTGCAGCAGCCGTGACGCCGGCAGAAGCCTCGCCAATGCTGTTGGAAACCTCACCCGTCTGGTGCGTTGCGCGATCTGCCGCTTCGGCCATTTCCGTGGCGGTGGCCTGGAGCTGGCTGGTCGCTGCTGCGACACCGCCAACCACTTCGCTGACGGAACGTTCGAACTTCTCGGCCAGATCCTTGAGGACGCGATCACGCTCGCCGCGCGATTCCTCGCGCTCGTGGCGCATCTGGTCATATTTGTGGGCGGCACTCTTGATGACCTCGAGCGCCCGCGCCATGTCTCCGATTTCGTCTGCCCGGTCCATGAAAGGCACTTCGACTTCGCGATTGCCCTTGGCAAGTTCGAGCATGGCCGCGCTGACGCCTTCAACCGGCGTGACGAACTGGTCGCGCACCAGCCTGCGCCCTACCAGCGCATTCACAACGGCGCCCAGACCGATCAGAAACACCGCGCCGAAGAGCAGGTTCATCAGCCACAGGCCGGAACCTTCCAAATCGGCAGTCACATTGCCGAACTGCTCCATGACCCGATTGTTCAGGTCCGAAACCGCCACATTGGCGGCATAGGAATCGTCAGCCATGGCATCAGCCTGGCCGATGTCCACGAAAGTGCGGTCGAGTTCGGCAATGGCGGCAGCAAGCCCGTCAATCTCTGTAACGGGCATATAGTCTTCTGCAGCCACAGCAGCGCGCAGCTCCTGCGTGGCCTGCACCGCACCATCGAGGGTGGTCTGCGCCGACTCGAGCGTGCTCCTCTGGCCATCGGCAAGGTAGACACCATAGGTCACCTGGGCGTCATAGACGGCGCGATCGATCTCACCGAGGTCGCGCATGCCCTGCGATATTACCGCCGATTCATTCGCCCGATTGCCAATCCAGTTCAACCCGGCCACGGCAATAAAGGCGAGTGCCAGGGTGAGCGCGGTGGAGGCGCCAAACAGCCACCTCATCTTTTGCGCAATTGACCCACGCAAGAACCAATCGAAGCTTTTCGGACCCTCTGACATATCACTACCCTGCAGCTTTCTGCTTGTTGGAGTTTCGTTACGGCTGTTTACCTGCCATATGGTTTACAACTGGTTGACCATCTCGATTTTGGTCATTCGCGACGAGCGCGCCGATGTAACAGGCGGCGACCGGACGGTAGTAAAGCCAGCCCTGCATCTGGTCGCATCCGGCGGCGCGAACCATGGCCGCCTGCGCTTCTGTTTCGACACCTTCTGCGGTCACATCCATGTGCATGGCGCGCGCGACAGCGATGCTGGAAACCAGCATGGCGCGCGAGCCGTCATCGGTAGCGGAATCGACGATCATGCTGCGGTCCAGCTTGAGCTTTTCGAAGCGGAATTTGCGCAGGAAGCCGATCGAGGCATAGCCGGTGCCGAAATCGTCCAGCACCACGGCAACGCCGAAATTGCGGATCATTTCCAGGCTGCGTCCGGCAACCAGCGGGTCGCCCACCAGGTATGTTTCGGTAATTTCAAGCTCCAGCCTGGATGACGGGAAGCCGGTCTCTTCGAGGATATGCCCCAGCTGGATGGGAAAATCGGGATTGCGCAGCTGGGCCGCCGATACATTGACGGACAGCTTGATCCCGCCCCAGTCAAGCGCATCCTCGCATGCGCGGCGCAGGACCCACAGGCCGATCGGATCGATCAGGCCGCTTTCCTCGGCAATCGGAATGAATACATCGGGACCGACACGCAGGCCGTCCTCGCGCTCCCAGCGGATCAGCGCCTCGACAGCAACGATGCGTGCGGTCTGCGCGTCTACCAGTGGCTGGTAGTGTACCCGGAACTCGTCCTTCTTGAGCGCATTGCGCATGTCCGATTCGAGCTGCTGGTATTCCTCCCGGCTCTGGTCGAACTGTTCCTTGAACCAGGTCGTGCGCCCCTTGCCCGCTTCCTTGGAGACATACATGGCAACGTCCGACCGGCGCAAAAGCTCGGAGGAGCTCAGGTTGTTATCCTTCCCCTTGCGCGAAAGACCGATGCTGGCACCCAGGGTGATCTGGCGATCCTCCACCTGGATGGGGCGCTGCAGGCGCGTCAACAGATTGTGGCAGATGCCTTCCAGTATATTGCCCGCGATCGGGCCGATAACCAGGATTGCGAATTCGTCGCCGCCAAGGCGATAGTAGCGGGCATCCTTGCCGCAGATCTCGCCCAGAATGTTGGCGCATTCCTTGATCAGCTTGTCGCCAACGAAATGCCCGTACTGGTCGTTGACGGCCTTGAATCCGTCCAGATCGATCATCGCCAGGGAAATCTCGTCATCGGGCCTTGCGATACGTTGCACATCAATGTGCAAGGCGCGCCGGTTGCGAACATTGGCAAGACTGTCGGTCAGGCTGAGGAGTTCGAGGCGCCGCAGATTGTTGAGGCTGAACTTGACCGTGAGCGCCGCGACGACGCCATAGATCACAAGACCGCCAACGATCTGCCAAGAAGTGAGCTTTACGACCCCGTCTGTCCCGCCAAGAAAGAGAAAGACAAGAAAGAGAAACATCGCCGAAAGCACGGCGACTGGCGCAATTACTGAGAGGCGCGATCTATTCGCCCTATCCCAAATCTCTGGCACGACCCATTCCTCACCCTTTGTTGCTATGGGAATAGGGGCAAAGACTTGCGCAATAGTAAACTTGCAGGAAACCTTTATATCTCAAGCAAATTCAGGGGCTTCCAATCAGCTGGATGCAGCAAGTTGACGGTTGCAGCCATCGTCACCCGAATTGGCCAGCCGGAAAAGGCCCGGAACGGAATCGTCCGGCTTCACATATCCCGTCTGCCCAACCACAGTCTCACCGCCGCCCAGCAAGAGGCGGGACTGCGAATGCATGGCCTCACCCAGGCGCTGGAAAGCGCGCGTTCGCGTTGCCAGGTCAAAATAGAGCAGGACATTCCGACACAGGATCAGATCGAATGAGCCCGGCTTGGGCACCCTGTCGAGCAGGTTCTCTTCGGAGAACTGGAGCATGCGCGCCAGTTCGGGCTTCACCCGCCAGCCCATCGGCGTTTCGTCGAAGAAGCGCAGCATCTGCCCGATCGCCAGGCCGCGCTGAACTTCGAAATGCGAATAGATTCCGCGTCTTGCAGAAGCGATCGCCTTGGCAGAGACATCGGTCCCAACCACCTCGATCGTCCAGCCATCCCATGTGGCCGGAGATTCGGCGAAGATCATGGCAAGCGACAGCGCTTCCTGGCCGGTGGAACAGCCGACGGACCAGATGCGCAGGCTGCGGCGATGGGCCAGCTTGGCCGCCAGCTGCGGCAGCACCTGGGCCCGGATGGTCGAGAACACGGCCGGATCGCGAAAGAAATAGGTTTCGTTATTGAGCAATGCGTCGATCATGTCGCCGACAAATGCGCCCTCTTCATCTTCAGTAATCTTGGCCAGGAACTGGCTGCTGGTGGTAATTCCGTGCTCCCGAAACAGAGGTGACAGGACCGTGCCCACGCGCCAACGGCGGGTTTCGGTAAGTTCCTGTCCAGTGCGTGCCTGAAGCAGGCTGGAAATCACTCCAAAACTCAATTCATCAAGCTGTGTCATCGGCTTTTCCTAGCAAGGACTGCCCTGGTCGCCAGTTTGTCTGGCGGAAGTACTGCGGTCGCCAGACCGGCAGAGGCGATCGATCCGGGCATTCCCCAAACCGCACAGGTGGCTTCATCCTGGACCAGTACCGTCCCGCCCGCATCGACGATCATCTGCGCGCCTTTCGCCCCGTCACGGCCCATGCCCGACAGGACAACGGCAACACATTCCCCCCCGGTCGCCTGCGCCAGCGAGGACAGCATGACATCGACCGACGGCATGCAGCCATTGCCGGACGGTTCCCGGTTCAGGCGGACGAAATAGCGGCCGCCCATGTTCTCCACCTCAAGGTGGGCGCTGCCGGGTGCGATCAGCACTTCATCGGCGCGCATCTCCATGCCCTGTTCGGCCAGGCGGGCTCGCCTGCCGGAAAATCGTTCTATTTGCTCGGCAAAGGCAGGAAGGAAGGATTCGGGCAAGTGCTGGGTCAGGAGAATGGGCATGCCCGTCTCGGCCGGCATGTTCTCGAAGAACTGGCGCAGGGCAAGGATGCCGCCGGTCGAAGCACCGATGGCCATCATGCGTGCAGCCTTCTTCGATGCCGATCGCGAATCTGCAGCCGGTTTCCTGGCAATCTGGTGACCGTAACGGAAGGGGCCGAGTACGCGTATGCGTTCGACCAGGCCGGTGCGGTATTCCCTGTCGAACTGGCCGCCGGATGGCTTGAGCAAGGTATCCGCCGCGCCCTGTGCAAGTGCCGTCATGGTATGTTCCGCCCCCGCCTCCGTGAGCGAGGACACGACAAGTATCTGCGCACCGTGCGAAGTGGCGATTATCTTCGGCAGTGCCTTGAGGCCGCCCATGCCGGGCATTTCCAGATCGAGCAGGATCACATCGACGCGGACCGTTTCCAGCAACTTGAGCGCTTCTTCGGCCGTGCTCGCCTGACCGGAAAACTCCATGTCAGGCTCAGCGGAGATCAGGCGATTGTAAACAGCGCGCGCGATGATGGAATCATCGACGACAAGCACGCGCACAGGCTTGCGTGTGCCGATCGGCACAGGTCTGCCCGCCGTATTGACAGGGGTAGCGTCGCCCATTCCGCGAATACCTCAGATTGCGCCGACGAGCTGGAACTTGCTTTGCAGCGTGTCGTGATCAAACGGTTTCATCACATATTCGTTGGCGCCGGCTTCCAGCGCCTCGCGGATATGTTCCAGGTCGTTCTCGGTCGTGCAGAACACGACCTTCGGGTTTTCACCACCCGGCTCCTTGCGCAGCAGGCGAATGAATTCGATCCCACTCATCACCGGCATGTTCCAGTCGAGCAGGATCACATCCGGCATCGAACCCGAACAGCGGTTCAGGGCTTCCTGGCCATGTTCGGCTTCATCAACGGTAAGGCCAAGCGTCTCGACAATATGTCGAGAGACCTTGCGGATGACCCGCGAGTCATCAACGATAAGACATTTTTTCATTTGCTCTATTCCCAACCCATAGTCTGTTTATTGGCGACAGCCGGCTTATGCGGCCTTTCTTTGCGGGCCATCGATAAAGCCCGCAGGATCGGCCAGGAGCACCATCTTCCCTTCGTGCCGGATCATGCCGCGAGCGACACGCTGCCAACCCGGCGCGAGTTCCGATGGTATTGGCTCGATTTCTTCTTCCATTGAAATGACATCATCCACCCGGTCCACGCTCAAGGCGTAGAGATAGGCTCCTTGTTCAACCACAACAGCCTTTCTGGATGCCCCGCACCCTTCATCCAGCCCGAGCGAAAGTGCGCAATCGATCACGGTCATGGGGCGGCTGCGCAAGGCGGCCAGTCCGGCAATATGGGGCGGGGTCCCTGGCGCGGGAGTAAGCTTCTCCAGCTCCACGACGGACTGGATGCTGGCAGCGTGGAAAACGATCCGGTGCCCGCCAACCGATGCGAGGAGGAACAATGTGCTCATGCGCCGGCCACCTTCTTCACGGCCTGCAGGGCTTCCAGCAGGCGTTCCCGATCATAGCGGTAGATGGATCCGTCCATTTTTGCGGGGCCATTCGTCTTGCTGTGGAGACGGATACTGTGAGAGGCGCGCTGGGCGACCTCTGCCTCGCTGTCATCCATGATGATGGCAAGGTCGGGGTCGGCATTTCCAGTGTCATCGACACAATAGCCGGCGGCTTCCACCAGCGGGCGGAGGAATTCCTGCGCCCAGCGGTCATCGGAATCGAGGTGGCAGGTCGGACGCAAATCGCGCGGCATCCCGCTGCCCACCTGCGAGAACAATTGGTGGCAATCGAGCACCTCGACCGGGGCGCCTTCTATCAACGCAATCCCGGCGTTCTCGTCGCTGCCCTTGTCCGGTGCAAGCTCGGCTTCGATCGATGCGATGTCGATCATCTCGGCAAAGGCATAAGCCACCTGCTCCACGCCGTCGGTCAGGCGCAGCATGTTGACCGTCTTGGGAAGCTCGTAGCCTACCGGTATGCCTGCAATCGGGTAGATCGCGTCGTCGACGACGACCTTGGAATGCAGGCCCGCCTTGCGAATGGCGGAACTTGCAGCACGTTCCACCCTGAGAACGGACTGCATGTTCACAGCGCGCTTTTCGCCATCCAGACCGCGTAACAGCAAGACCGGCACCCTGCGCTTTTCGGCTTCCTTGCGCTCTTCTTCCTCGACACGCATCAACTGCGAGCGTTCCACTTCGCGGATCATGCCTGCGGCACGCGCGATACCCGAAACATCAAGCATGAGGACGGGGCTGCCATCATCCATCAGCGTGTTACCGACAAAGAACCCGCACGCCATGACGATCGGTGCCAGCGGTTTGACCACCAGCTCCTCGTGTTCGATGACCTGGTCGACGGCCAGGCCAACCTGGTCGCCACCGACCAGCCGGATGACAACCAGCATCTGTTCCGAATGATCGTTCTCGATGCCCAGGACGCCGGCCAGCGCCACGCAGGGAATATGCTTGTCGCGGACCGACAGGAGCTTGGCACTTCCCACGTGGGAAAGGTCGGCCTCTTCGCTGTCGATGCGCACGACCTCTTCCACATAGGAACGCGGAATGGCAAACTTCTGCCCGCCGACATCGATGGTGAGCGAGGGGACAATGCTCAGTGTCAGCGGAACGTTGAGCATGATGCGCGTGCCGGAACCCGGCGTCGTATCGATTACCAGCGACCCGCCGATCTGCTCCAGGTTCGCGCGGACCACATCCATTCCGACCCCGCGACCCGACACCGAAGTCACTTCCTTGCTGGTCGACATGCCCGGTGCGCAAATCAGCAGATTGCGCTCGCGCGGGGACATCTTGTCCACATCCTCGGGCTTGATCAGCTTCATGGCGATGGCTTTTTCGATCAGCCTGTCGGTGTTGATACCGCGTCCATCATCGATCACGCCGATGCGAATCTCATTGCCGGTCTGCCGGGCGGAGATCTTGAGCAGGCCAATCTCGTGCTTGCCCAGTTCGATGCGATCGGCGGGCGTCTCGATGCCGTGATCCACCGCGTTTCGGATCACGTGCACCAGCGGATCGCGAATGACTTCGATCAGCTCGCGGTCAAGCTCGACATCGCCATTCTCCATTTCCACCATGATCTGCTTGCCCAGTTCGGCGGAAAGGTCGCGGACCATGCGCGGGAAGGCGGAGAACAGCGTATCGATCGGCTGCATGCGCGTGCGCGAGATCGCATCGCGGACATCGTCCAGGATCGATCCCAAACGGTTGAAGGGGGCTTCCAGGTCGGCAAAGCCGTCATGCTGGTTGATGCGGCGGGCAAGGTCATTGCGCGCCAGCACCATGTCGGAAACACCGCTCATGATCCGGTCGAGCAATTCAACCGGCAAGCGGATCGACCGGCGGCGCCTTGCAGTTGCGCTGGAGCTGCGTTTGCGGGGCTCGTCCTCAAGGACGACCTCGTCCTCGGCTTCCTCGGACACGACTATGGTTTCGTCCTCGCCGCAACCCTGGAGGGCGGCGATCAGTTGCGCGTCATTCTTGTCGGCCAGCGTTTCACCATTCTCGATGGCGGTGATCATGTCGGAGATGCGGTCGATCACGGCCAGAACCGCATCGACAAGTGCGGAATCCGGATGCCGGCGCCCTGCCCTGACGTCCGACAGGACATCCTCGGCGGCATGGCTCAGCGCTTCGAGCTCGGTGAAATCGAAGAAGCCGCAATTGCCCTTGATGGTGTGGAAGAAGCGGAAAATCGTGTCCAGACGAGCGCGGTCACCCGGGTCCTTTTCCCAGGCGACAATCTCACCAGCCAATGCGCCAAGCATGTCTTGCGCCTCGGCTATGAACTCCGAAAGCAGGTCATCCATTATCTTTTTGGCTCCCCTATAGGGACCCTATGCAGGACGGCTGGTTAACATCCAGTTAGTAACAAATACGGACAGCCTTCCGGCAACCGGAGAACGCCTGCCCGGCAAGGGGAAGCGCGACAAAACGACACCGGATTTCTGGAAATAAAGGTGGTGAGCCCTGCTGGGCTCGAACCAGCGACCTACTGATTAAAAGTCAGTTGCTCTACCGACTGAGCTAAGGGCCCACTCACCGCGGGCTCACCTAGGGGTGGGGCGGGGACGGGTCAAGCGTGCATGTAGCTGGAGCAGGGAAAGCCCGGTGAGCGGATCGCGCCAGTCGGGCGCTATGGCCGCAGACGGTCCCAGGACGAAGGCCCTCTCCCGGAACAGAGGGTGCGGAATGGCAAGGCCGGGGGCGTGTACAATTCCGCCGCTCCACAGGATGATATCGAGGTCGATCACGCGTGCACGCCAGCGCTGGCCGCGCCTGACGCGGCCCAATTGCGCCTCCAGTTCTTGCAACGAATAGAGCATTTCGGCCGGATCGAGCCTGCTTTCCATGACCAGCGCCGCATTGGCATAGCGGCGCTGCGAAGGGCCGACCGGTGCGCTGTCGATGATCGGCGAGCGCGCCAGAACTTCGCCCAGCGCGCCATCGAGCAAGTCCATCGCCGCCGACACCATCTCGCGCGGGGAGCCAAGGCGCGGGTGGCGCTGGTTGGAACCGAGCGCGATCAGGTAATAACCGGTGCTCAAATATCCTCCGCGATCCGGCCATAAAGCTGCGGACGGCGATCGCGGAAGAAGCCCCAGCTCGCCCGGTGCCTGCGCGCGGCGTCGAGGTCCAGCGTGGCAGAGAGCACGCCTGTCTCCTCCGCACCATAATCGGCCAGGTAATCGCCCCACTCATCGCAAATGAAGCTGTGGCCATAGAAGCGCTGGCCGTCCTCGGTGCCGATGCGGTTGGCGGCCACCACCGGCATGCAATTGGATACCGCATGGCCCACCATCGCGCGGCGCCACATGCGGCTGGTGTCCATCTCCGCATCCTTGGGTTCGGAACCGATGGCCGTGGGGTAGAACAGCACCTGTGCGCCCATCAGCGCAAGGCACCGCGCGGTTTCGGGATACCACTGGTCCCAGCAGATGCCGATGCCGATCCGCGCGCCGAAGACGTCCCACACCTTGAACCCGTCATTGCCGGGACGGAAATAGAACTTTTCCTCGTAACCCGGACCATCGGGAATGTGGCTCTTGCGATAGGTGCCCATGATTTCGCCATCGGGATCGATCATTGCCAGCGTGTTGTAATAATGGTGCCCCTCACGCTCGAAGAAGCTGGTGGGGATGGCAACATTCAGCGTTCTGGCCAGTGCCTGCATGGCAATGACGGAGGGATGCTCCGCCGTCGGGCGCGCGAGAGCGAAGAACTCGTCCTTCTCCTCGCGGCAGAAATAGGGGCCGGAGAAAAGCTCGGGCGGCAGGATTACCTGCGCGCCCTCGCCCGCCGCCTGTTCGACAAGCGCGGAAACGGCAGCGATATTCTCCTGCTCGTCCCAGGAACCCAGCGGGAGTTGCAGTGCGGCGACGGATAGCGTGGTCATGCCGGGGCAATTACTTCCGCGGGCACGCGAAGTCCACGTGAACCGTCGGCCGCATCAGTCGCGCTTGCGGAAAAGCAGCGTCATGCGGTCGCTCTCGCCGATGGCAAGGCGCTGGGCACGGTTGCGGTTGGTTGCCCCGGCCAGGTTCGGCGGCAAGGCCCAGACGCCGATATCATAATCCTTGGTGTCGAGCGGGTTGGCGTTGATTTCGTTGCTTGCGACCAGGTCAAAGCCATAGACATCCATCAGGTCGATCACATCGCTCTGACGCAGATAGCCCTTGTTGCCATCGGTCATGGAATAGGGCGCGTCCTCGTACATGCGATGATCGATCAGGCCGACCATCCCGCCGGGCTTGAGCATGCGCCGGATCGCCAGCATGTCGGCATGCAGCCAGCCGAAGCGCAGCTGGTTGTGCATCTCGCGAATCAACAGCACGCGGTCGACCGTACCGTCCAGCGCTTCGGGGTAATCCTGGGTGTTGAAGCCGAAGACCTGCGCATCGCCCGCGCTGGCCCAGTTGGCGTGAGCCGCCGCAAGCTTTCCGGCGACGTCGCTGTAGGTATCGTGGAGATAGCCCGTCATGCGCGAGACGTCCGGGTTCATGCCGATATAGCGGCCCTGCGGGCCCAGGTAGGGTACCAGTATCTTGGAGTACCACCAGCCATTGGGCATGTAGTCGACCACGGTCATCCCGGGCTTTACCTGGAAGAAATCAAGCGTTTCGGCTGGGTGGCGATAGCGGTCTCGGGCACCTTCATCGCCGCGGCGCGGGTCGGCCAGCACCTGCTGCAAGCGCTGGGCATCGGTCAGAACCTGCGGCGTCTGCTCCACCGGCTGCTGCGGCTGCTGCGGTTGTTGCTGCGGCTGTTCCTCAGGTCCAATCAGGCCCTGCAGCACGCCGCGCAGCACCCTTTCTCCAGTGGACTGGTTCTGCGCCAGGGCGGGCGAAGCCGTAACCAGCATGGCGGCAGCGGCGAAACATGAAGTAAGGGCGCGCATGGGAATCCTCTCGATCAGCTTGATCGCCCGAGTCTATCCGTCTGGGAGTGGATGACAAGATACTGTTCGATCCCCATCTTCGCCAACAGCAAGGAGAATGCGCATGTCCAGAGAAGAGGCGATCATCGCCGGCGGTTGCTTCTGGTGCACGGAAGCGGTGTTCAACGATGTGATCGGCGTGACCGGAGTCGAAAGCGGCTATATCGGCGGCTCGGTTGCGGACCCGACCTACAAGCAGGTCTGCTCGGGCAGCACCGGCCATGCCGAAGCGGTGCGCGTGACATACGATCCGGCGCAACTCTCCTACGCCGATATGCTCGACATGTTCATGGGCACGCATGACCCGGCGCAGCTCAATCGCCAGGGCAATGACGTGGGCACGCAATATCGCAGCGCTATTTTCCCGCTCGATGATAAACAACGCGCCGAAGCCGAAGCGGCGATCGCTCGCTGGAATGCAGATCATGCCGGGCAACAGGCGGTGACCACGATCGAAGGCCCCGCAACATGGTATCCGGCAGAGGATTACCACCAGGAATACTGGCAGGGTGAAGGGCAAAGGAACCCCTATTGCCTGGCGGTGATCCCGCCCAAGCTGATGAAGCTGCGCAAAAGCTTTGCCAGCAGGGTGAAGGGCTAGGTCCGCCGATCAGCGGCCGAACAGGCGATTCCAGATCCTGCCCAGCAGGCTGGGGCCGCGGGTCTGCCGCTCTTCTTCCATCTGGTAGACGCGCGCGCGCAGGGAGTTTTGCGGACGCGGCGGCAGTTCAGGTGTCGGTTCAGGCACGAAAGCCGCGACCTCGACCACATCTTCGGATGCGAAGGACAGGGGCGCATCTTCGTTGAAATCGCTTTCCTCTACCGCCGGAACCGCAAGCTCGACCGGGTCGTCATGCGCGACTGCCTGTTGGGGCCATTCGGCCTCGGGAGTATCCCAGCTGTCCTCGTCCTCGACAGGCGGGAACATAGCCTCCGGCACCGGAGCCTCGTCCACCGAATCGACCGGATGCGCGTCCTCGGACAGATGTGCGAGTTCGGGTTCTTCTTCGATGGCAGCGTCTTCGGCGAACTCCAGAGGCGCATCCTCGGCCGCGAAGGTCCATTCGATTTCAGGCAGTTCGGAAGCGCGTGCAATTGCTGGCTCGTCAGTCTGATCGGGCCGAGCAGCCTCTTCAACCGCGCTCGAATCCTGTTCGCTGTCAAGCTCGGGCTCGGGAGCCGGTTCGGACTCCGGTTCCTGTTGAGCATCCTGCTCAGGCTCCGCTTCGGCTTCGGGAGCGGACCAGTCGTTGGAGTCTTGCCCGGCGAGCGTTCCAGGCTGCAAGTCCTCGCAAGCAATAGGCTCGTCTGAAGCGGAGCGGCGCTCTTCAGCCTCGAAGTGCTGCTCTTCCCACTCCATTGCTTCGGGCTCTTCTTCGGGCTCGCAGGAGATCGGATCGATCTGTTCAGGTTCTGCGTGGAGCGATCCCTCATCCTCCGGCTCGAAAGCCACCGGCTCGTCCGGCTCCGGCGCGGAATCGAACGAATAGGGTTCAACCTCGTCCAGCGGCTCTTCCGGCTGGATCGGCAAGGCGCGCATTTTCTTGAGCTGCTCTTCGATCGAGGGGATCGATTCTTCGTCATCGTCCTCGACTTCCACACGCGAGGCGGGACGCAGCAGGTGTTCGAGGCTCGATCCGATGAGGGAAGAATCGTCCTCTACCTCCTCTTCTTCGGACATGCCTTCCTCGGAATAGTCCTCCGGCTCCTGATCGGCAAAGCTGCCCATATCCACTTCGGACAGGCCGTAATCCGCCTCGTCCTCTTCGGCCACGCTGCCCATGGGGGCGAGGCCGAGCATGGAGCTCGGCATGCGGATGCGTTCCATGGCTTCGGGCTCGTCTTCCGCTTCCATGATATGCTGGCCGCCCATGGCAATGGCCAGGTGCGCCTGCTCCAGCTCGTCTGCATCCAGAACGAGGACAGGCTTCTTCTTTTTCTTCGGGCCGCCAGCACCCATCAGGCTGCCATAGCCATCGTCTGCAAAATCGGCGGGATCTTGCAGGTGGGTCAGGCCGGAATATGCGTTTGCCGAAAGAGACATGACGCCCCTGTTAGGCCCAGGTCGTCATGATAGCCTTTGCGTCTATGGTTAGGGCGACGTTTACCTTTACGCCAGGTTCATGCCTCAGCCAGCGCGCCAGCGGGCGATGAAAAATCCATCCATTCCGCCCTTTTCTGCGAGCATGCCGGGGTGGGTGCGCAGCCAGCCATGGGAATCCGGCTGCAACCCGGCAGGAAGTTCTTCAGCCAGAATCGGATCAGTTCGTAAACCTACCTTTTCAGCCTGCCGTTCTCCTTCCGCCTCTTCGAGCGAGCAGGTTGCAAATACCATGACCCCGTCCGGCTTGAGCCAGCCTTGTGCCCGTTCGAGCATTGCGGATTGCAGCTGCGCCAGTTCGGCGATCTGGCGCATGCCGACTCGGTACAGCACGTCGGGATGGCGGCGGCAGGTGCCCGTGGCGCTGCATGGCGCGTCGAGCAGTATCGCATCGAAGGATGCGCCGGGCTGCCATTCCAGTACATCGGCGATGACGATGTCTGCCTCCAGCCCCGTACGCCGGAGATTTTCGCGCAGGCGCTCCATCCGCTTGTCGCTGATATCAAGCGCGGTGACTTTCCAGCCGGCGGCGGCGAGCTGCAATGTCTTGCCGCCCGGCGCTGCACACAGGTCGAGCACGCGCCTGCCCTCGCCCGGCCCCAGCAGGCGCGCGGGAATCGAAGCGGCAAGATCCTGCACCCACCAGGCGCCTTCGGCAAAGCCTTCCAGCTTTTCGACCGCCATGCCGCGCGGCAGGCGGATATGGCCGGGGGCAAGGCTCTCTCCGCCAAGACGATCCAGCCAGTCTTCGGTGGAGGCAGGATCGCGCAAGGTCAGGTCCAGCGGCGGCGGCTCGGCCAGGCCCGGAGCAACGTCATCGGCCAGTTCCCCCCAACGCGCCCAGGCGCCATCGGGTAAGGTTGGCGCATCGGGCAATGTCACCTCCCGTTTGGACAGGGTGGAGAAGACGCCATGCGCCAGGCGGCGCGGTCCGCCGTCGAGTAGCGGCAGGCCGGTGGCAACCACGGCGTGCGGCGGTGTGTCCAGTCGCAGCCATTGCGCCAGCATCATGCGCAGGACCATGCGCGGCTTGGCATCGTCGGGCAGGCGCTTGCGCGTGGCACTGTCGATCAGCGCATCAAGATCGGGCATCCAGCGTAGCACCTCTCCGGCAATCGCGCGGGCCAGTGCGCGGTCCGCCGGGGCATCCACACCCTTCATGGCGGCATGGGCAGCCATGTCGAGCGTCTCCCCCCGCCGCAGCACCGCATCGATCAGCTTGAGCGCGGCACGGCGCGCGGGCAGGCCGGCGGGCGTATCGGAAAGGAAGTTGGGAAGCTTGGCCATCGTCGCCAGCCCTTAGGGCCCATTGCATTGCAGCGCCAGTGTCGCCATCTTGCCAGCAGCATGAGCCAACGCGCGACCAAGCGGCCCGAAAAATTCGTGAAGCCCGATCACTGGAGCAACGAGCCCGCTCCCAAGCCCGCCAAGGGCCGTGAGAGGGACGAGCTCAGCCCCACGCGTTATGGCGACTGGGTGAAAGACGGAATCGCGATCGACTTTTGACGCCTATTGGTCGTCATCCTGCTTGTCGGCAGGGCCGAACAGCTTCGCCCAGTCTACCTTGGCCAGCGCCACCAACATCACCAGAAGCGCCACTTGCAGGGCAATGCCCCAGGGACTCGAGAAGCTGTCACGGAAGGCATCTGCCAGACTCGTCTGTTCAACAACTTCCGCCGATCCGGCATAGATGGAATAGGACACCAGCCTTCCGGAGAAGAAGGCCAGCGTGAAAGGCAGTATCCGCACGCCCGTCAGCCCGATGGCACCGAACAATTGCGCAGACGGCATCGGCGACAAGGCAAACAGTCCCAGCGCCAATATGCCGTGGTGCCTGCGTCGCTCGAATGCCGCACGCGCCGCACCCAGGTTGGCCTTGGTCTTGTCCGACACACGGTAGGAGAACAGGCGAAATCCGTGTGCCAGCAGGTAGCGGCCCAAAGCCGCGGCCACGGCCCCCGTCAGCACGATACCCGCAAGCGGCAGATCGGAATTGAGCCCGAACAAGACGATCACCGACCATGTCGGCGGCCCGAACGCGGGCAGCAGGTTGAGCACGAAGACCGCGAGGAAGAGAAGGAGATATTCGTTCACTGCTGCTCGCCCGGACAGGGCACCCTCAATTCCACCCCGCCAGTTCGCGGCGGACCAGCGTTTCGAGCATGTCCATTCCCACTGGCTTGGCATTGAGGCAGGCCAGCGCGGCGAAGTGCTCCCCGCCTGCTCGGGTGAATTGTTCATTGCCGCGGATGGCAAGTTCTTCCAGCGTTTCAAGGCAATCGGCGGAAAAGCCTGGTGCAGCAATGGCGATTCGCCTGATGCCTGCCCGCGCTTCTTCCTCCAACATGGAATCTGTTGCCGGCTCGAGCCATTTGGCGCGGCCGAAGCGGCTCTGGAAAGTCGTCACCATGCGGATATGGGGACGAACCAGTGCCGCTTCCAGCAGGCGCGCGGTCTTGCGGCAATGGCAGTGATAGGGATCGCCCAGATCGAGCGTCCTTTGCGGCATGCCGTGAAAGCTCAGCAGCAAGACCTCGGGTGTGAATGGGAGGGAATCGAGCTGGGCGCCCAGATCCTTCGCCAGCGCATCGATATATGCAGGATCGTCATGATAGGGTGGCAGCATGCGCAGGCTCGGCTGCCAGCGCATTGCCTTGAGCGCATCGCCCGCTCTGTCCACCACAGTGGCCGTGGTCGCCCCCGAATATTGCGGATAGAGCGGCGCCAGCAACACCCGCTCGCACCCGGCATCCATCATCGCCTGCAGCTTTGCCGGAATCGAAGGATTGCCATAGCGCATGGCCCAATCGACCCGCACACTCTCGCCCAGCCGCATCTGCAAGCCTTCGGCCTGTTCGGCGGTGATACTGGCCAGCGGTGATCCCTTCTCGGTCCACACCTGCTGGTAGGCATGCGCGCTCTTCTTCGGACGGGTATTGAGGATGATCCCGCGCAGGATCGGCTGCCACAGCAGCGCGGGTATCTCCACCACGCGCGGATCGGAGAGGAATTCGGCCAGATAGCGCTTTACCGCCGCTGGCGTAGGCGCATCGGGCGTGCCGAGATTGACCAGCAGCACGCCGACGCCGCCACTCTTCACGCCGGGATGTCCGTCGGGAAGCTGCTGATTCTGCCAGGTCATAACCCTTCCGATAGCAGCGGTAGGCGTCGAAGACGAAGCCCCGTTGCCGAAAAGAGTGCGTTGGCAATGGCAGGTGCGATGGCGGGCACGCCGATTTCGCCCGGATCGAAGGCAGGCTCACCGCTTTCGATCAGGTCGATAAAGATCTGCGGCGAGTCCTCCAGTGTCGGCAATTGCAGATCGGCCAGGCGACGCGATGTGGGCATGCCTTCATCATATGCGCTGGAAGAACCGAGCGCGAGACCGAGCCCGAACAGCAGACCGCCTTCGATCTGTTGCAGGGCAATGTCGCGGTTGACCACCCGCCCGATATCGACCGCTGCCGAGATGCGGTTGACCCGCACTCCGCCTTCGCCCGCAACCGCCGTGGCCACTACGGCTATGCGACCGGCAGCATCGCCCCTTTCCATCCGGTGGCAGGCGATGCCCTGGCCGGTTCCGGGTGCGCCGCCATCCCAGGCAGCCATACGGGCCGAGCGCTGCAAACATTCTACCAGCCGCGGATCGCCGCCCAGCATGGATATGCGGTAGGACATGGGTTCATGGCCGTGGCGCTGGGCGATTTCGTCGATGAAGCTTTCGGTCATGAAGCAGCTCAGCCCGTGGGCGTTGGCGCGCATGCGCCCGCTGGGAAGCGGCAGTTTTACCGGCACGTGATAGATCGCCAGGTCCGGGATGGCATAGGGCGGGTCCATCCCCTCCAGCGCCATTGGATCCACCTCGCCAGCGGTTTCCTCGATAGCCGCCCAGCCGGTGTAATTGTCGAACAGGCGGCGCCCGAATTCCAGCGCGGCGGAAGGCGTGGCGACACGCGCTCGCATGGCCTGGATTCGTCCGTCGGCCGTGACCTGGGCACCGATCAGCCCCGCAGCTGGCGGGCGCGGATTGAGTGCCAGCTGTTCCTCCGCGCGCGACCAGACAAGCTGCACCGGCCTGCCGATCTCGCGTGCGATCAGCGCGGCCTCTATCGCCTGCTCATGTTCCAGCCTGCGGTCGAAACTGCCACCGGCGGGCATTGGATAGAGAACCACATTGCCCAGCGAGATGCCGATGGCCTTGGCGGCGGCCGCGCGCGCGGCCTCCGGGGCCTGCGTTGCCATCCACAGTTCGAGCCGGTTACCGTTGAGGCGCGCTGTGACCGCTGCGGTCTCTATCGTCCCGTGAACTCCGGGCGCGATGTCATAACGCAGGGCGAAGTTGGGTTGATAATTGCTATCGCCATCACCCCGCTCGTTCACGAGCTGCGCTTCACCGCGCCGGACAGCGGTATCAAGCGCGACCTGCATATCCTCGCTGCGAACAGGGTTGTCGGCAGCAAAGCGCGGAATCATGGCGTTGAGCGCCTGTTCGGCAGCCCACCAGCTGGTTGCCGCAGCGGCCAGCCAGCGCTTGCCCGGCACAACGCCGACAAGACCGGCGATACGCCCTGCCCTTTCAAGCTCGTAGCTTACCAGTTCGGCACGATCGCGCGGACCATGACGGATCGCGGCATAGACCATGTCCGGCAGCCGTACATCTCCGGTGAACAGCCAGCTGCCATCCACCTTGGAAGGAAGGTCGAGCCGGGGGAATGCCAGCTCCTCGCTGGCCTCTCCGCCCTCGTCGCCCGATACAAAGGATGGATCGCGCGGCTCCTCAGACCGCAGTGGCGGCGGGTTTGGGGCGCTGTAGTCAGCTGCTTCTTGCGCCAGTTCGCCAAAGGACAGGCGGTTCTCGCCATGCGCTACAAAGCCCATCGCGGTGGTGCATTCCTCCCAGGCGACACCCCAGCGATCCGCCGCTGCCATCGCCAGCATCGCCCGCGCCGAGGCAGCCGCAAGGCGGCAGGGCATTTCGTAAGCGGCAAGGCTCAGCCCGTCCGCCGTTGCGGTGAAGCGATTGCCCTCGGCCCAGCGGCGCACGAGGAAATCGTCAGGCTCGTCGGCCAGCCCGGCAATGGCGGGCCGCCACAGCGGCGCCCAATGTGCGGCAAGCGGCAGGTTGGCATAGGCGCCGCTGACAGGCGCGGGCTCGACAGCCATCTGCCGCCAGTCCGCGCCCAGTTCCATGGCCACGACTTGCGGCAGGATAGTGGTTATTCCCTGCCCCATCTCGATCTGGGGCACGGCCACGCTCACCACGCCGTCACGCCCGATCTTGAGCCAGGCATCGAAGGCGGTCTCGCCCTCGCCTGGATCAAGCGGACTGTCATAGGAGCGCGGAACAAGCGACCAGGCGACCAGCAAGCCGCCGCCAATGGCTGCCCCTGCCAGAATATTGCGCCGCGTCAGCTGCACTCGCCTGCTATCCTCTCGCTTGCTGCCAGAATGCTCTTAGCCGGCCTGCCCGTCCAGCCATGCACTCAGCCTGTCCGCAATGGCATTGAACGTCTGCGCCTGTTCGGCGTCATTGGCCGTAGGCGGCGTTCCGGTGTCGCTCGCCACGCGGACCGCCATGGACAGCGGCACCCGGCCGAGAAATTCCTGCCCCATGGCGCGCGCCGCCGCTTCGGCCCCGCCCGAACCGAAGGGATCGGAAATCTCGCCGCACTTGGGGCAGGCATAGCCGGCCATGTTCTCGACAATGCCGACCACGGGGATATCGGCCTGCCGGAACAGGTCGATTGCGCGTGTGGCATCGATCAGGGCAAGATCCTGCGGCGTGGAGACGATCACCGCGCCAGCAGGCTTGAACTTCTGCAGCATGGTCAGCTGCACATCGCCCGTTCCCGGCGGCAGGTCCACCAGCAGCAATTCGGCATCTCCCCAGTCGGCCTCCATCATCTGCGTCAGCGCCTGGCCCACCATCGGCCCGCGCCAGGCAATCGCCTTGCCGCCCTCCACCAGCTGGGCCATCGACAGCAGTTTCACGCCGAACGGGGTTTCCACCGGGATCAGCGTATTGCCTTCGGCCTTCGGGCGCTGGCGATCGGGATCGAGCAGCATGACCTGCGAGGGGCCGTAGATATCGGCATCGACCACGCCCACCTTGCGCCCCGCATTTGCGAGCGAGACCGCGAGATTGGCGGCCAGCGTGCTCTTGCCGACACCGCCCTTGCCCGATCCGACAACGATGATGCGGCGCTTCACCTTGTCCGCCATCAGCGCCACGCGCACTTCGTTGACGCCTTCCACCGCGCTGGCAGCCTGCTCGATCTCCTTCGCCAATTGCGCGGCGGCGCTGCGGCCCAGCCCGCTGGCATCGGCAATCACCGTGGCCACGCCATCGGCGAATTTCACCGAGCGGACCAAGGAGCGGATTTCAGGAGGAATGGCGTTCTGTATTGTTTCGGAGCTACTCATAGGGCCCCTGCTAGACGCTTGTTGCACGCGATGCAGCGAAAATTGCGCGCGCCTCCCCTGTTTTTTGCCGATTTCGCCCCTATACATGGTGTCATGGAAAAAATGGGCGGATTGATAGAGAGGATCGCACTGGCAATGGCCGGAAAGCGCAACCCCTGGGGAAAGCCTTCGGGCAGTGATGGCGATGGCGGCTCTGATGGCGCTGGCGAGGAGCCACGCGGCGGTGACGAAGGATCGGACGGTCCGCGCAATCCCTGGCTGCCCGGCTCTGGTTCGGGAGACCGCCCGCGCCGTTCCGCCTCGATAGAGGATATCTTCAGGAGCCGCGGCCCCGAAGGACCGCGCCGCGCTGGCGGTGGCGGTGGCGGAACAGGCGGCCCGCGCTTCCGCATGCCCCAGCGTGCGGGCGGCAAGAGCTGGTTTCCGGTTGCGCTGCTGGCGGTGGCCGCAATCTGGTTGTTCGTCTCCAGCGTCCATTTCGTGCAGCCGCGCGAGCAGGGTATCGCGACCTGGATGGGCGGCAAATATTCGCGCACGCTGCAATCGGGCACCAATTTCACCTTCCCGTGGCCCTTGCAGACGGTGGATATCGAGAATGTCAGCCAGATCCGGCAGGAACGCATTCCCGAAGGAAACAATGAAGAAAAGCTGATCCTCACCGCCGACCAGAACCTGGTCGACCTCAGCTATCTCGTGCGCTGGAACATCTCGGACCTCACCCTGTTCCGTTTCCAGCTCGCCGACCCCCAAGGCACGCTGACCGAAGTGGCCGAAGCCGCCATGCGCGCCGCCATTGCCGAACAGGACCTTGATACGGTTCTGACCGGTGAAGGCCGCGCCAACATCCAGCTCAACGTCCGCACCAACATGCAGGCCGTGCTCGATGCGCTGGAATCGGGCATTGCCGTGCAGGGTATCGAAATCGAAAAGACCGACGCACCGCAGCAGGTGATCGAGGCCTTCAACGACGTGCTCGCCGCACGGCAGGATGCCGAACGCGACCTCAACGAAGCGCGCCGCTACGAACAGCAACTGATCGCCCAGGCACAGGGCGATGCCGCCGCTTTCAACAACATCTATGAGGAATACAGGCTCGCCCCCGAAGTGACGCGCCGCCGCCTCTATTACGAGACAATGGAAAGCGTGCTCGCCAACACCGACAAGACCATCATCGAGGCAGATGGCGTGACGCCCTATCTTGCGCTTCCCGAAGTAAGGCGCCGCGCTGCCGAAAGCGCCGCAGTGCAGACGGGGGGGCAGTAAGATGTTGCAGACCTACAAGTCCATCATCGTGGCGGTTATTGCGGCCGCCGTTCTGGCGCTCAGCACCATAGTGATCGTTCCCGAGACGCACCAGGGCGTGAAGATCCGCACGGGCGAACCGGTCTACACGATCAACCGTTTCGACCCCAACGAGCCTTATGGCCAGACGGGCGCGGGGTTGCATTATCGCATCCCGATCTACGAACGCATCCAGATGGTCGACCGCCGTGTGCTCGATCTCGATATGGAACGCGAGCAGGTGCTGGCGAATGACCAGCAGCGCCTGGAAGTGGATGCCTATGCCCGCTTCCGCATCATCGACCCGGTGTTGATGGTGGAAAGCGCGGGCGACGAGGACCGCGTGCGCGCCCAGCTTGAACCGATCCTGCGGTCCGAACTGCGGCAGGAACTGGGGCGCCGGACCTTTGCGGACCTGCTGTCCGATGCACGCACCACGGCGATGACCAATATCACCACCGCGCTTGACCGCTCGGCACGGCAATATGGCGCGCAGATACTCGACGTGCGCATCAAGCGCGCCGACCTGCCCGATGGCACGCCGCTGGCCGCCGCATTCAACCGCATGCGGTCCGACCGTGAAGAGGAAGCGGCCACGATCCGCGCAGGCGGTCGCCGCGACGCGCAGATCATCCGCGCCGAAGCAGAGGCGCAAGCCGCGCGCATCTATGCCGATGCCTATGGCAAGGACCCGGGCTTCTATGACTTCTACCGGGCCATGCAGTCCTATCGCCGCACATTCGAGACCGGCGAGGGCCAGAGCGCGATCATCATGAGCGAGGACAACGAGTATTTGCGGCAGTTCATGGGACGTCGATAGGTCGTCGATTACAACTGTCGTTCAAAATACATTCAGGCCCCTTGCGCTGAAAAGGCAAAGGGGACGCAAGAACAGGAACCTGCCCGCGAGTACCGGGCAGAAGATAGACAAGAGGATCGATAAGGACGTGAAGCCAGTGCGATATTCTTACGGCATCACCGGTGCCCTGCTAGCCAGCGGCGCCGCCATCACCCTGATTACCGGATACCCGGCTGGCGCCCAAGTTGCCCAGAACGAGAGGCTCCAGATCGAAAACGCGGTGCCCGTGGCGGGCGCTCCCGCGAGCTTTGCCGATCTGACCGAAGTGCTGATGCCGGCGGTGGTCAACATCTCAACCCGCCAGAGCATCACCATAGAGAACGCCAATCCCTTTGCGGGAACGCCCTTTGCCGACATGTT
This sequence comes from Erythrobacter sp., assembly GCA_024642335.1. GTDB lineage: Bacteria > Pseudomonadota > Alphaproteobacteria > Sphingomonadales > Sphingomonadaceae > Alteraurantiacibacter. The sequence goes on along the minus strand of JAHEBH010000007.1, from coordinate 33,052 downwards.
CGGCAATCCCGGCGGTACGCAAACGCGCGAGGCGCAATCGCTGGGATCGGGCTTCTTCGTTTCGGCCGACGGTTATGTCGTCACCAACAACCACGTGGTACGCCCCGATGGCCGTGCCCGGCTGGAGGAAGTGACCGTCACCCTGCCCGACGGCACCGAATATGAGGCGGAACTGGTCGGCACGGACGAGCAATCGGACATCGCCGTTCTCAAGGTCTCGAGGCCCCAGCCCTTCCCCTTCGTCAAATTCGGCAATTCCGAAGGTGCCCGCGTGGGCGACTGGGTGCTCGCGATCGGCAACCCCTTCGGCCTCGATGGCACAGTGACCAGCGGCATTATCTCTGCCGTGCACCGCAGCACCGGCCGCCGCAGCGCGAATGACCGCTACCTGCAGACCGATGCCAGCATCAACCGCGGCAATTCGGGCGGACCTCTGTTCGACATGCGCGGCAATGTTATCGGCATCAACAATGCCATCCTGTCACCGTCCGGCGGCAGCGTGGGTATCGGCCTCGCCATTCCGGCGGAATATGCCGCGCCCATCGTGGAGGCGTTGATCGCCGGCGAGTCAATCGAGCGCGGCTATCTGGGCGTGCAGATCCAGCCGGTCGACCGCGATTTCGCGGCAGCGCTGGGTATTCCCGAGAACAGCGGCGAGTTCATCCAGTCGGTCCAGCCCGGCGAGGCGGCGGAAGCCGCCGGCCTGCAATCAGGCGACGTGGTGACCAAGGTGAATGGCGAGGACATTACCCGCGACCAGAGCCTGTCCTATCTGGTGGCAAATATCGCCCCCGGCAGGACCGTTCCGGTCGAATTCATCCGCGATGGCGAACGTCGCCGGGTGAATGTGACCGTCGGCCGCCGTCCCAGCGAGGACGCACTTCGCTCACAGATTTTCAATCCCAATGACGAAAATGCCGATCCGATGACTCCGGGCAAGAGCAGCGGCGTGATCGAGGAGAAACTGGGCCTGCAGGTGATCGCGATCACCCCGCAGATCGCCCGCCAGCTGGGTGTTGGACCCAACCAGCCTGGCTTGGTGGTCACCGCCATCGACCCCAATTCCGACGCTGCACGCAGGGGCATTGATCGCGGGACGATCATCCTGTCAGCCAATAATGCCGCACTGTCCACACCCGCCGACCTGGAAGCCCAGGTCAACGCGGTGGTGGCAGATGAGCGCGCGGCGATCCTGATGCGCATCAACAATCGCCAGGATCCGGAACACACCGTGCCGGTCCGCCTGCGCAACAACTAAGGCCGCACTTCGACTGCGGGCACGAGAAGGGCCGCCTCCTTGCCGGGGCGGCCTTTTCTGCGTCAGGCGCCTTCACTTCCCGTCACGGGGCCCCGCCCGGCTGGTTAACACCTCTGCGGATATTGACGATACGGGGGCTGGTCCCCTGGCGGTCCACCTCGCCGCCCGTCGCCTGTTCGAGGAAATCGTCGTTTGCTGCAGGCGGTGGAGGCAGGCCCATGCTTTCGACGCTACGATCGTTTCCGTACTCGCCCTCGACGTCGAAACCTCCGGAACCTCCATCAAGGCCGGTACTGCCGGATTCGACCAGATTGCCCTGCTCGTCGATGTAGTAATAGTCGCCCGGATCGCCGTAATAGAACTCGTCATCCGGCTCCAGCTGCCATTCGGGAAGCTGCAGTTCGGTATCGAACTCCTCTGCCGGACGGTCCTTTACCGCATAGCGCATGAAGGCAGCAAAGGCGCGCGCAGGCGCGGCGCCGCCGCTCATGCCCGCGACGCGGGCATTGTCGTCGCGGCCCATCCAAACGCCAGTGGTAATGCCGCTGGAAAAGCCGAGGAACCAGCCGTCCTTGTTGTCACTTGTCGTACCGGTCTTGCCCGCAACCGGGCGGCCGATCTGCGCCGCGCGCCCCGTGCCGGTATTGACCGCCGTCTGCAGCAGGTCGGTAATCCCCGCCGCGACATAATCGGGCACCAGCGTGTAGGCGCGTGCATCCTTGTGCCGGTAAAGCTCGTCGCCATCCGCCGTGGTGATGCGGGTAATGCCATAGGGTTCGACCGAACGCCCGCGTGCGGCAACGGCGGCAAAGGCGCGCGTCATGTCGATCACGCGCACCTCGTTGGAACCGAGCACCATGGACGGATAGCTGCTGATCGGCGTGGTGATGCCGAAGCGCCGCGCCATGTTCGCAACATTGGAAAAGCCGACCTCATTGCCAAGCTGCGCCGCCACGGTATTCACCGAATAGGCAAAGGCCGTGCGCACATCGATATCACCCGAAAAACTGCCGTTGGAATTGCGCGGGCTCCAGCCATCGATGGTGACCGGCACGTCGCGCACTGGCGAGCTGGGCGTGTATCCCGCCTCGAGCGCCGCCAGGTAGACGAACAGCTTCCACGCCGAACCCGGCTGGCGCACCGATGTGGTGGCGCGATTGTAATTGCTGGTGACGTAATCGGTGCCGCCCACCATCGCCAGGATCGCGCCATCGCGGTCAAGGCTGACCAGCGCACCTTCGGACCCTTCGGGTACATTATTCTGCACCGCGGCGGTCGCGGCCGACTGCATCCCGACATCGATCGTGGTCCAGACCTCGATCGGTTCGAAAACGTCATTGGGCAGCAGGAGATCGAGCTGCGGCAACACCCAATCGGTGAAATAGCGGACCGAATTCTGCCCCACCTGTTCACGCAGGCGCACAGCCGAGATATCGACGTTGCGCGCGAGCGACGGATCGAGATCACCATAGCGCACCATCTGCCCGACCACGACATTGGCGCGGCTGACCGCGGCATCGATATCGGCGGTGGGGGAATAGCGGCTGGGTGCCTTGACCAGGCCCGCGATGATCGCCGCCTCCTCCAGGCTCAGCTCGCGCGCGGAATGGCTGAAGAAACGGCGGCTGGCGGAATCGATGCCATAGGCGCCGCCACCGAAATAGACCTTGTTGAGATAAAGTTCGAGGATCTGGTCCTTGGAAAAATTCCACTCCAGCGCCATCGCCAGCACCGCTTCGTTGATCTTGCGTCCAAGCGTGCGGTTGGAGTTGAGGAAGACGTTGCGGGCAAGCTGCTGCGTGATGGTGGAAGTGGCCGAAACCTGCCGGTCCTCGCTGAAAGCGTTATAGACCGCTCGGCCAAGCCCCAGCGGATCGATGCCGAAATGCATGTAGAAGCGGTGGTCTTCCACCGAAACCATCGCATCCTTCATCACCTGGGGGATTTCGCCGGAGCTCAACCATTCGCCGTAGGAGGGGCCCAGCGCCACGATCTCCGTGCCATCGCGGGCGCGAACGATAATCGTCTGGCCGTTCTGGCTGCTCATCAATGCGGAATAGGAAGGCATTTCGCGCGCAGCGAAAAAGACTGCCGTGAACAGAGCGATCGCACCGAGCACGCCCAGCGCCACGCCGCCGATCATTGTGCGCCTGAACCACCTGCGCAGGAAGGAGTCCGTCTTCGGACCGCGCGCAGGCTTGCCACGCGGCGGGGACGCTTTCCTGTTCTCGCCTGGTGCTCGGGACCCGATGTTCCGCTTTCTCGCCATATCGGCCCTTACAACCCCGCTACCGGGCGCAAATCACCCGTCATCCTGAATGCGCCATGCATAGGGCAATCGTAACGCAGGGTGAACGCCAAGGCGTCCGGTCAGGCTCACTTATCCTCTGGCGTGAAGTCCAGAGAGGCGGAATTGATGCAGTAACGCAGCCCGTTTTCGCCCGGCCCATCGGGAAAGACATGCCCCAGATGGCCCGCACAGCGCGCACAGGTCACCTCGGTGCGCACCATGCCGTGGCTGATGTCGCGATGTTCGTCCACCGCACCGCCCGATGCAGGGGCGGTAAAGCTGGGCCAGCCCGATCCGCTGTCATATTTGCTATCGCTGACGAACAGCGGCAGCCCGCAACCCGCGCATGCGTACATGCCCGCCTGCTTGTTCTGCTCATACTTGCCGGTGAAGGCCCTTTCGGTGCCTTTCTGGCGCAGGATGGCATATTGTTCGGGGCTGAGCCGCTTGCGCCATTCCTCCTCGGTCAGGTCCATTCTGTCAGGCATCAGTGCCTCCTCAACTATTCACGTCCGCATAATGCCGCGGCGGGGGCAGGCCTTCCATCTTCTCGGTCAGCAAGGGACGGAAGCTGGGGCGGCTTTTGATCACGCGGTACCAGCCATGCGCCTCCTCGTGCCCGGTCCAGTCGATCCCGCCGAGGTAATCGGCAACGGAAATCTGCGCCGCGGCGGCAAAATCGGCCAGGCTCAGTTGCGCACCGGCCAGCCAGCGGCGATTGCCCACCAGCCAGTCGATATATTCGAGATGCTCATGCGCCAGCCGCATGGCGCTGCGCAAGGTTCCGGAATCGGGCGAAGTGCGCAGCACCAGCCGCTTCTTCATCTTCTCATGCATCAGCGGATGGGTGACGTCGGCGAAGAAGTTCTGGTCAAACAGGGCAACCAGCCGGCGGATTTCCGCGCGCTGCAGGGCATTGCCAAGGATCAGCGGCGTCTTGTCGACCGTCTCTTCGAAATATTCGCAGATCGCCTGGCTATCGATCAGTGTCAGCCTTTTGGCCGGATCGTGCAGGACCGGCGTGCGGCCAGCCGGGTTGAGGGCATAGAAATCGTCCCCCGCATCCCAGGGATAGGCATGCTCCAGATCATAGCCCACACCCTTCTCGCTCAAGGCAAGGCGCGTCTTGCGGCTGAAGGGACAGAGGGGGAATTGGAAAAGTTGCCACATGGATGCTTTGCTATTGCCGCAAGCGGCGCCACTCTACAATCCCGATTGCTCCAGCAATTGCAGGCAAACGGGCATGATTTCGCCGATCTGCCCGCTGTCTCGCAAATCAAGCGCCTCGCGCTCATGCTCGGCGGCCATTTGTTCGAAATCCAGGCCCGCCTCGTCCATCACCTGCGCGCTCGAGCGGACGAAGAATTCCTGTCCACTTTCGCCGAGCGGCGGATATGCTTGCGCGAGCGGGTCACCCTGGTCCTGCTCATAGGCAGTCATGGCGAAAGCCACCGAACAACGCACCAACATGCGCTGTTCAAGGGTCAGGCGGGCTGGTTCCGGCGCAACGTCCTGTGCGGAAAGAGGCGCAGCAAGCAACAGCGCAGCGACAGGAAGGGCAGACAGTTTCATCCTGCCCATCCTGTACGCGCCAAGCTGAACGCAGCATTCACCCCTTTGTCGCCTCTGCCTTGGCATCCATCGCCAGCACCGGGTTCACGCTGCCGCTTTCACGCCCTTCGAGGAATTCGTTGCGGATATTGCGGTAGAAGAACTTCCATTCACCATCCACGCGCTTCAGCTGGTCCTCGTAAATGCCGTAGGTGCCCATAAGGATGGTCTTGCGCCCGGCGGCGTTGCGCTCGCCCCCGTTGTCGAACTCGAACCAGAAGCCGGTGTGCCACGCAAGGTCGCCCTCCACGCGGATCGCGGAATGGCACAGCACGTGGCGCAGCAGGGAAGGTTTGCCATCGATATCGGTGAACATCTTGCCCACACGTTCCTTGAATGCCTTGGCTTCGGCACGGATGGTTTCACGGCCGGTCACCGTGCCGGTGGCATAATCCAGCGTGCCATCCTCGGTGAAGGTATCGGCGTATGTATCGAAATCATTGTAATCCATCGCCATCAGGTATCGCGCCATCAGATCTTCAATCTCGGCGCGGTCCTTGGCGTAATTGTCCGGATAGGACGACATGGCATTCTCCCTTGGCCTGCCTCGCGTCGCCGCCTTTCCTGCGACAATTGGAGACATGTGTTTGACTTCGATCATTCCTTATCTGTGGCATAGCTAAGAGTGCAAGCAGGCATGGCCGGTTCATGGCCGTAGCGAAATCTGTGCAGGCGGAGAGGACAGCAAATATGGCGGTAGCACCCTTGGCGGGCAGCGCGAGTGGAGAGAGCGACAAGGCGCAAGTTTCCACATTGCCATGGCCATCGGAACGATCGGGCTTCTTCGCCCTCTCCGTGATCATCTTTGCGACCTTCCTCAACTTCTTCGACACCACTGTTTTCGCCATGCTGGCGGAACGCATCAAGGGCAGCTTCAACCTGTCGGACAGCGCGCTGGGATTCGTCCTCGGTCCGGCAAGCGTGGTCGCCTTCGTCTTTGTCGGCATCCCGCTGTCGCGCCTCGTCGATTTGTACCCGCGCAAATATGTGCTGTCCGCCAGCATCGCCGTGCTGGGAACGATTACGGCCATCGGAGGCCTGGCGCAGAGCTTCGGCCAGCTGGTCGGCAGCCGCCTGTTCGTGGGAGCAGGCGGGGCGGCCAACGGGCCGGGAAGCTATTCCATGATGGCGGATTATTTCCGGCCCATGCGCATTCCGCTGGTCTTCGCGTTGATGCAATTGAGCTATATCGCAGCCAACGCCGCCGGAACCTGGGGCGGCGGGGCCATGCTGGGCTTTACCGACAGCCTTCCCGAGCGCACGCAGATTATCGGGCTGACCATCTTCAACTGGCAGTGGATACTGATCCTTGTCGGCCTGCCGGGCCTGCTCGCATCGCTGATGTTCCTGCTGGTGAAGGAACCGGCGCGCCGCAACCCGCCCGGCGCCGCACCGCTGGTGCCGGGAAGCGCGACGCTGGGGCAGAAGCTGCTGGGCTTTACCGGCCTCGATGCCCTCAAGGCGATCAATGTGCGCGGCGCGGTCTATTGGCCGCTGTTCGGTGCGCTCGCCATGTCGGCCGTCGAAAGCCAGGGCCTGCCCGCCTGGCGCGTGCCCTTCCTCGCCCGTACCTTCGGCTGGGACGAGGGCGAGATCGGCAACCTCATGGCGCCGGTCCTGCTGGTGGCCAGCCTCACCGGGCTGGTACTGGGGAATATCTTCGTCACCTGGATGAACAAGCGCCACAAGGACGGCAATATCCGCGCCACCGCCATGATCTTTACCTGCACCACCGTCTTCGCGATCGGTGCGCCGTTGATGCCCAGTGCGGAACTGGCGATCGGCTGCATGGCCATGACCAGCCTGTTCGGCCTCGCGGGCGCTCCGGCCCAGAATGCCGCGATCCAGCGCATCGCGCCCAATGAAATGCGCGGTCAGGTCACCGCGCTCTACCTGTTCATGTACACTTTCTTCGGCGCAATGGGCAGCTGGGTGATCGGCACGGTCAGCGATGTCATCGTGGGCGATCCGGCCAAGCTGTGGCAGGCGTTGTTGATCGTCGCGGCCACTTTCATGCCCGTTGCCACCTTCTTCATGTGGCGCGCGATCAAGCCCTATGGCGAGGAAGTAAGGCGGCTGGAGTCGCTTGGCCTCTAGCTCGCTCTAACGCCTTGCCAGACGGGCTCCCGCAATTGTAAGCATCACTTACGAATTTGGGAGAATCGTGAATGTCTGAAGTGAGCGTGGCCGACGCAGGAGCTGCAGCCTTTCCATATGAAGCATCCGATCACCGGCGAGGAAATGGTGGCGCAGTGTCGGGAAGAAGATGCCAAGCGCGATCCTGAAAGAGAAGCGGCCAAGGGCTGATGCCCTTTGCGCCGACTCATCCGACAATCTAGACAACCCGAAACCCCCACCTTCTTGGTGGGCCAGGGGAGAATGACATGACCGATTATCCTTCGCTCCACATGATCATCGACGGCGAGAAGGTGTCCGGCGGTGGCCGCCGAACTTTCGACGTGGTCAATCCGGTGACGGGCGAAACGCTGGCGGAACTGCCGCTGGCCGATCCCGCCGACCTCGACCGGGCGCTGGAAGTGGCAGACAGGGGCTTCAAGATCTGGCGCAAATCCACTCCGCAGGAACGCGCGCATGTGCTGCAGGGCGCGGCGCGCCTGATGGTGGAGCGGCAGGAAGAGATCGCCCGAATCGCCACGATGGAGGAAGGCAAGCCGCTGGCCGAAAGCCGCATCGAAGTGATGATGAATGTCGGCCTGTTCAATTTCTATGCCGGCGAATGCTCGCGCCTCTATGGCCGCGAACTGGTGCGGCCTGAAGGCATGCGTTCCACCGTGCGGTGGGAGCCGGTTGGCCCGGTTGCCGCCTTTGCCCCGTGGAACTTCCCCATTGGCAACCCCGGCCGCAAGCTGGGCGCACCCGTAGCTGCCGGGTGCTCCGTCATCCTCAAGAGCGCCGAGGAAACCCCCGCCTCTGCCCTGGCCATATTGCAGTGCCTGCTCGATGCCGGCCTGCCCAAGGAAGTGGCGCAAGCCGTGTTCGGCGTGCCGGACGAGGTCAGCCGCCATTTGCTCGCCAGCCCGATCATCCGCAAATTGAGCTTCACCGGCTCCACCGTGGTCGGCAAGCATCTGGCCAAGCTGGCGGCGGACAACATGATCCGCACCACCATGGAACTGGGCGGGCACGGTCCGGTGCTGGTGTTCAACGATGCCGATGTCGACAAGGCGCTGGCCAATGCCGTGGGCGGGAAATATCGCAATTGCGGCCAGGTCTGCGTCTCCCCCACGCGCTTCATCGTGCAGGAAGATGTGTTCGAGAAATTCCGCGACGGCTTTGTCGCCGGGGCCAAGGCGCAGGTGATCGGCGATGGTCTTGTCGATGGCACCACCATGGGCCCGATGGCCAACTCGCGCCGGCCCGAAGCGATGGAGCGGCTGATCGGCAATGCCGTGGACAAGGGCGCCAAGCTGGGCGCAGGGGGCAAGCGTATCGGCAACCAGGGCTTCTTCTACGCACCCAGCGTAATCTCCGAAGTGCCGCTCGATGCAGAGATCATGAACGAGGAGCCTTTCGGCCCGGTCGCCATCGTCAATCCCTACAAGTCCGAGGAGGACATGATCGCGGAAGCGAACCGCCTGCCCTATGGTCTCGCCGCCTATGCCTGGACCAATGACGTACAGCGCCAGCGCCGCTTGGCCGCGCAACTGGAGGCAGGCATGGTCGGGATCAACAGCCATATGATTGGCGGAGCGGATGCCCCCTTTGGCGGCGTGAAATGGTCCGGCCACGGCAGCGAAGACGGCCCCGAAGGCGTGCGCGCCTGTATGGTTCTCAAGGCCGTCCACGAAGGATAAGCTCTCCGGAAAAGGGAGAAAGCATGGATCAGCATACGATTCCCTCCGGAGGCCTCGACGCCGCAATCCGCGATATGGAAGCGGCAATGGGCGCGGAACATGTCATCCGCGACGCAGCGGGCATGGCCGATCACGGCGATCCCTTTGCGCCACCGGGGGAATGGTATCACCCCGGCGCGGTTCTGATGCCGGGCAGCGTCGAGCAAGTGCAGGCCATACTGCGCATCGCCAATGCGCACGGCACGCCCATCTGGACCAGCAGCCAGGGCCGCAACAAGGGCTATGGCGGCGGCGCCCCGCGCGTGTCGGGCAGCTTTGCCATGTCGCTCCGCCGCATGAACCGCGTCCTCGAAGTGGACGAGGACAACTGCATGGCGCTGGTCGAACCCGGCGTGCGCTTCTTCGACCTTTACGACCACCTGCGTGCGATCGGTTCCAAGCTGTGGATGTCCTGCCCTGATCTGGGCGGCGGTTCGATCATCGGCAATGCGCTGGAACACGGGGTGGGCTACACGCCGCTGGGCGATCACTGGGGCCAGCACTGCGGCATGGAAGTGGTGCTGCCCGATGGCGAAATCCTGCGCACCGGCATGGGCGGCATGTCCAACCCGCATAACTGGCTGGTCTATCCGCATGCCGCGGGGCCGAGCTGGGACGGCATCTTCACCCAGTCGAACTATGGCATCGTCACCAAGATGGGCGTGGCCCTGATGCATGCCCCCGAAGTCTATTGCCCCGGCTGGTTCATGCTCGACAATGAGGAGCACTACGGCACCTTTCTCGACGCCCTCCGCCCGCTGATGATCGATGGCACGATTTCCAACCAGCCAATGATCATCAATGCCGTCTGCGCCGCCAGCGCCTTTGGCGAGCGCAGGGAATGGTATGAGGGTGAGGACTCCATCCCCGAGGAAATACTCGACAAGATCGCCGCAACCCCTGGCTTCGGCCGCTGGGTGATGCGCTTTGCCGTCCAGGGCGATGCCCCGGTGGTTGCGCACAACCGCGCCAAGATCGAAAAGGCGCTGACGTCCATTCCGGGCGGATCTGTGATTTTCGAGGAGTATGACGGGCACAATTTGCGCGAAATGACCAACCCGCACCATGTGGTGCAGGCGGGCATCCCGTCGATGGCGCTCGACCAGATGACCCGCTGGTATGGCGGCGAGGAAGGCGGGCATATCGGCTTTTCCTGCGCCATGCCCATCACCGGCAAGGACGGCTGCGCCATCCGCGACCTCACCCGCAAGGTGCTGGACGAACGCAATCTCGATTATTCGGCGGCGATCATCGTCACCCAAAGGGCCATGATCCATGTCGCGCTGATCGTGTTCGACACCAAGAACGAGGCGCAGACGCGTGAGGCATATGCCGCAACCAAGGCCATGCTCGAACCGGCCGCCAAGCTCGGTTACGGCGAATATCGCAGCCATGTCGATTTCATGGACGAGGTCGCCGCGCTCTATGACTTCAACAACAACGCCCAGCGGCGTCTTGCCGAGAGGATCAAGGACTGCATCGATCCCAATGGCATTCTTTCACCCGGCAAGCAGGGCATCTGGCCCGCTGCCTATCGCAACAGGACCTGACCCTTGACCCATGAACTGAAGACCGGCGGAGACCGCGGCTATCTGCGCATCGCCACCGAGGAAGCCTTCGCCACGCAGGAGCAGATGGACGCGATCCTGCGGCTGGTGAAGGAAGGCCGCGCGGACAAGGGCACGGTTTCGCTGTGGGGCTTTTACGGCACAAGCCCTTCGGAGCGCACCACCTTCATCCGTGAGCGCCTGCTCGACCTGGGGCCCTTGCGCATTCAGGCGATGGATGATGCCGGTATAGACAAGGCTGTCCTCGCGCTCACCAGTCCGGGCGTGCAGTCAATCCACGATGTGGAGGAAGCCAAGGGCATCGCGCGCCGCGCCAACGACCACCTCAAATCCGCCTGCGAGAAATACCCTGACCGCTTCATCGGCATGACCGCAATTTGCCCGCAGGACCCGGAATGGTCGGTGGAAGAATTGCGCCGCGGCAAGGAGGAACTGGGCTTTGCCGGTGTGCAGGTGAATAGCCATACGCATGGCCACTATCTCGACGAGGAGCAGTTCGATCCGATCCTGCGCGCCTGCGCGGAGATGGACATTCCGCTCTATATCCATCCGCAAGGACCGCCCGACGGGATGATCGGCGGCATGGTCGAGGCCGGGCTCGAAGGCGCGGTGTTCGGCTTTGCGGTGGAGACCAGCTATCACGCACTGCGCCTGCTGACGACGGGCGTGTTCGATCGCTATCCTGCGTTGCAGCTGGCGCTGGGCCATGGCTGCGAAGGCCTGCCCTTCTGGATCGACCGACTCAACTACATGTTCAACGCTGGCGTCCGCTCGCAGCGTTATGAGCGCTTGAAGCCACTGCAGCACCCGCTGCATTACTATCTGCGCAACAACGTCTGGGGCACAAACAGCGGCCTGCCCTCCCCCGCATCGATCAGGCTGATGATGGAGGTGATGGGCGAGGACCGCGTGCTCTATGCGATGGATTACCCATACCAATATGTGCCGGACGAAGTGCGCCTGCTGGATGACATGGATCTTCCCGCCGCCACGATGAAGAAGTTCTACCAGACCAACGCGGAGAGGCTGTTCAAGCTGTGAGCGAAGCGCAAGATGAACTGCGCTTGCTAATCGCTTCTTATTGGAAGCCCTTGGCCGTGACTGCGGCTGCGCGGCTGGGACTGGCAGACGTGCTGGGTGACGGGAAGATGCTGGCCGGGAACCTGGCGCAACGGATCGATGCGGATGCTGGAAACCTCCACCGCTTCCTGCGCGCTCTGGCATCGATTGGAATCGTCACCAATCACGGCGACGGAAGTTTCAGCCTCACCGAAATGGGCCAACGCCTGCGCTCGAACCACCCCGAAAGCCTGAAAGGCATGGCGTTGCACGTTGGCACCCAGCTCTCGCCTGCTTATGCCGAGCTGCACCAATGCGTTGCCACAGGCAGGCCGCCTGAAGGCATCAAATATGGACCGGACGGCTTCGCTGAATTGAACCTGGACCCGGCAGCTGCGGCGATTTTCAACCAGGCCATGGTCGACAATTCGCGCCGCTTCGCCGCGGAGGCTGCACGCGCCTATGACTTTACCCGATTCGCCACGATCATGGATGTCGGCGGTGGCTACGGAGCTGTGCTGGGAGAATTACTCAAGGCTGCCCCGCAAGCGAAAGGCATGGTGCTCGACCTGCCCCACGCTCGCGAAGGAGCGGAACGACTGTTCGCAGCCGAAGGCGTGGACGCCCGCGCGGAGTTTGTCGACGCAAGTTTCTTCGAGCCGTTCCCACGCAGCGCCGACGCCTATGTGCTCAAATATATCCTGCACGACTGGGACGATGAACACGCCCGGCGCATCGTCGAGCAGCTTGGCGCCGCAGCACGCGCATCAGGCGGTACGGTGCTGCTGATCGAGAAACTCATGCCCGAGCTTGTCGATGCCAATGCCGACCACGCCATTGCACTCTATGGCGACATGACGATGATGCTGTGGAACGGGCGTGAGCGGACCGAGGCGGAGTTCAACCGCTTGCTGGCATTTGGCGATTTGACTTTGACAGAGAGCCTGCCCCTGTCAGACAACCATTTCTTGCTGGTGGCAGGGCCTGCCTGACACACCGGGACCTGGGAGAGAGATTCACATGGCATCAACTGCCGATACCAACATGCCCGAGGCGAAGAAGATCAGCCGCTATGGCTGGTACGCGCTGACGCTGGTTTCCTGCGCGCAGGCAATGAGCCTGCTCGACCGGCAGATCCTTTCCATCCTCGCCACCGATATCCGCGAGGACCTGGGGATCGGCGATGCCGAGCTGGGCCTGCTTTACGGTACCGTCTTCGCGCTCTTCTACGCCTTGTTCTCGTTGCCGCTGGGCCGCCTGGTCGATGGCTGGACGCGCACCAAACTTCTGGCGATCTGCCTTGCCGTGTGGTCCTTCTTCGCGGGCCTGGCCGCCTTCGCCAGCGGCTTCGCCCTGCTCGCCATTTCGCGCCTCGGCGTGGGCATTGGTGAGGGCGCAACGCAGCCTGCCGCCAATTCGATCATCTTCGACACCTTCCCCAAGAGCCGCCGCGGCATTGGCATGGCCGGGCTGGGCATTGGCCTGGCGCTGGGTCTGGGCCTTTCGATGACGCTGGGCGGCGTTGTCGCCGAATGGTGGGACGTGCGCTACGCTGATGGCAATGCGCCTCTGGGTTTCGCCGGTTGGCAATTCGCTTTCATCGTTGCGTCCCTTCCCGGCTTCCCGCTCGCCTATCTCATCTATCGTTTGAAAGAGCCTGTGCGCGGCGCGATGGACGGGATCGTCACCAAGCCCGACCCGGCTCCCTTCAAGGCCAGTGCCAACGTGCTCGGTTCGGTCGTGCCGGGCAGCAACTGGTTCTACCTCTGGCGGCGCGATGCGGGCCGCGACCAGTGGGTCACCAACCTTGCCGGTCTCGCCCTGATCCTGGGCGCAGCCTACGCGCTGGTAAGCCTGACCCAATCCTATTCGCCAAGACCGTCGCTCGACATTTACGGGCTGCAACTCGATCCGCATGTGCTGCAATGGGGTGTGGCGGCCTTCGGTGCCTTCGTGGTGCTGAACCTGTTCCAGAGCCTCAAGCTGACCGATCTGCCGGCATACAAGGTGATGCTCAGCCCCACCCTGATCCTGCTGATGGTGGTGGGCGGTTTGCAGACCGCGATCAATTACGGCGTGATGGGCTTCACCCCCAGCCTGCTGATCCGCGATTTCGGCCTTACCCCCGCACAGGCGGGCGTGCAGTTCGGCCTGCTGGCGGCGGCACTCGGAATGATCGGTCCGATCATTGCCGGACCGCTGAGCGATTTCCTGGCAGGCAAGATGGGCCAGCGCGGCATGGTCTGGCTGGTACTGGGAGCCCTCGCCATTTCGCCCTTCTTCGGCATCTGGACCTATTCGTCAGAGACAACGGGCGATTTCTACCTGCGCTTCATCATCTACAGCCTGATCCTGACACTGTGGCTGCCGCCTGCCTATGCGCTGATGCTGGGGCTGGTATTGCCGCGCATGCGGGGCATTACCTTCTCGACCTATATGATCATCCAGACGCTGCTCGGCCTGGGCCTCGGCCCCTATTTCGTGGGCATTGTTTCGGACCAGAACGGGGGAGACCTCGGCAATGCGATCATATCGGTGAACGTGGTCTGCCCCTTCATCGTGGTGCTCTTGTTCATCGTGCTGTGGCGCTTCCGCAGGGATGAGGCATCGATCCTCGACCGCGCGCGCGAGGGCGGGGAGCAGGTCTGAGCATGACCAATGTCCGCGAAGCGTCCTATGCCGTCTTTGCCCATTTCGGGGTGGACCGGCTGTTCGGCAATCCGGGCAGCACCGAACTGCCCATGCTCAAGGGCATGCCCTTTCCTTATGTGATGGGGTTGAACGAGGCGGTGGTGATGGGCATGGCCGATGGCTATGCGCGCTCCAGCGGCAGGCCAGCACTGGTCAACCTGCACAGTTCCGCCGGTACGGGGCATTCACTGGGTAATCTCTTCACCGCGTGGAAGAACAATGCCCCGATCGTGGTGACGGCAGGGCAGCAGGCACGCTCTATCCTGCCCTTCGATCCTTTCCTGGGGGCGGAGAGGCCAACCGAATTTCCGCGCCCCTATGTCAAATTCGCCATCGAACCCGCGCGCGCGGAAGATGTTCCGCTGGCCCTCGCCCGTGCCTTTGCCGTGGCGCTGACACCGCCGATGGGGCCGGTCTTCGTCTCCATTCCGGTCGACGACTGGGAGCGGGAGTGCGAAATGCCCGCCCTGCCCGAACTTTCGCTGCGCACTTTTCCGGACCCGAGCGGGATCACGAAGATCGCCAGCATGCTTGAGTTTGCGAAAAACCCGGCCCTGGTGCTCGGAACGGCGGTCGCCAATGGCGGGGGCTGGAACGCAGCAATTGCATTGGCAGAGAAAGCCGGACTTTCAGTCTGGTCCGCGCCCTATGCCGCGCGCGAGACATTCCCCGAAGACCATCCGCAATTCGCCGGTTTCATCAACGCCTGGCGTGACCAGATCCGCGATGCCCTTGCTCCGCATGATGCGATCCTCGTCGCCGGTGCGCCAGTGTTCACCTATCATGTCGAAGGCAGCGGGCCGCATTGGCCCGAAGGCGCGCAACTTATGGCGCTGACCGACGATCCTCAGCACCTCTCCAACCTGCCAGGCGGGGGCGGGGTGCTGGGCGATATCCGCGCCGGATTGGAAGCGCTCACCGCGCGCCTGCCCGCCCGCGCCTTTGCCGGCAAGACCCACCAGCTGATCGACCCGCCTGCGGAGATGACCGCCGCCTATGTACTCAAGCGCATTGCCGCGCTGCGTCCCGCCGAAGCGGTGATCGTGGAGGAAGCCCCTACGGCGCGCGGGCCGGAACATGTCACCCTGCCCATCATGCGCGAGGGCGGGTTCTACAGCTGCGCCAGCGGCGGGCTCGGCTATTCACTGCCCGGCGCTGTCGGCGTGGCCATGGGGCAGGACGACAAGGTGATTGCCATCCTCGGCGATGGCGCGGCCATGTACACGGTGCAGGGCCTGTTCACCGCCTTCCAGGAGCAGACCAAAGTCAGTTTCTGCATCATGAACAATTCCGCCTATGCCGCGTTGACGGGATTTTCGGGCGAATTCGGCATGAACCACGTGCCCGGATGCGACCTGACCGGCCTCGATTTCGCCAAGCTGGCGGAGGCGCAGGGGCTTGCTGCACGCCGTGTGGAGAGCGTGGACGAACTGGACGATGCGCTCGGCTGGAGCTTTGCCGAACAGCGCCCGACGCTGCTCGATATCCGTATCGCCTGAGGCGGCCCAAAAACCGCCACGCAATAACGGGACAAGCCAAACGCGAATTTTGCGTGTAGGGGCGCGCGAAAGCCCGCTTGCCCCGCAGGGGATTCGGCACCCCCTGACCCGCAAGTAAAGCCGGATTTCCCGGATGCGGAACCCGAAAGCCCGATACAAATGCCCTTCTCCGAAGTTTCTCCACTGCTCGCCGCCGCTTTGGCAGAGCGCGGCTATACCGATCTCACCGCCGTCCAGTCCGCCGTGTTGGTGGATGAAGCCAGGGGCCGTGACCTGCTGGTCTCTGCGCAGACCGGATCGGGCAAGACCGTGGCATTTGGCCTCGCGCTGGCGGAAAACCTGCTGGGGGCAGACGGCAAGGTTCCCCATGCTTCCGGGCCATTGGCGCTGGTGATTGCCCCCACGCGCGAGCTGGCACTGCAGGTCAGCCGCGAGCTGGGATGGCTCTTTCGCGGCGCCGGCGCACAGATCGCCACCTGTGTCGGCGGTATGGATGCTTCGAAAGAGCGGCGGAGCCTGCGCGGCGGCGCACAGATCGTGGTCGGCACGCCCGGCCGTCTGCGCGATCACCTGGAACGCGGCGCACTCAACCTTGCGGGCCTGCGTGCCGCCGTGCTCGACGAGGCGGACGAGATGCTCGACATGGGCTTTCGCGAAGAGCTGGAAGAAATCCTCGACGCCACACCCGATGGCCGCCGCACCTTGCTCTTCTCGGCCACGCTGCCGCGCCCCATAGTCGCGCTGGCCGGTCGTTATCAGAACAATGCCCTGCGCATCTCGACCGTCGGGCAGGAACGCGGTCACGGCGATATCGCCTATCAGGCCATCACCGTGGCCCCGCCCGAAGTGGAGAATGCCGTGGTCAACCTGCTGCGGTTCCACGAAGCGGAAACGGCAATCCTGTTCTGCGCCACGCGCGAAAAGGTACGCCATCTCCACGCCATGCTGCAGGAACGCGGCTTTGCCGTTGTCGCCCTGTCCGGCGAGCATACACAGTCGGAGCGCAACCAGGCGATGCAGGCGCTGCGCGATCGGCGCGCCCGCGTATGCGTGGCAACCGATGTGGCTGCACGCGGGATCGACCTGCCCAGCGTATCGCTGGTGGTCCATGTCGAGATTCCGCGCGACGCAGAAGCATTGCAGCACCGCTCTGGACGGACCGGACGGGCCGGGAAGAAGGGCACGGCCGTGCTCATCGTGCCGTGGCCGCGCCGCAAGCGCGTGGAATCGATGCTGCGCGGGGCAAGGATCGAAGCCGAGTGGATCGATCCGCCGACCGCACAGATGATCCGCAAGCAGGACCATGCTCGCCTGCTCGAAAAGCTGTTGCAGCCAGTGAATGTCGAGGAAGAAGACCTTGAATTGGGTGCACGCCTTCTGGAAAAGCTTGGCGCGGATCAGGTCGCCGCTGCGCTGGTCCATGCCTACCGCGCAAAGATGCCGCAGCCCGAAGAATTGACCGCCAACACGCCCGAAGCGCGACAGGCCTCACAACAGGAGCGCCACCGCCCCGGTTTCGAGGACACGGTCTGGTTCCGCCTCGATATCGGGCGCAGCACAGGCGCCGATCCCAAATGGATTCTGCCAGTGTTGTGTCGCCGTGGTCATGTGTCGAAGAACGAGATTGGCGCAATCCGCATCGGTCCTGCCGAATCTTTTGTCCAGATCCCGCGCGCCATTGCAGACAAGTTTGCCGATGCCGCGCAGCGTACGGGGGAGGCCGAGCGGGAGGCGGGCGAGGACAGCATCGCCATCGAACGATCGGCGAGCGGCCCGCGCGAAATGGCGCGCCAGAATCGCCGTAGCGGCAACGACTCCGGTCCGTCCATGGGTCGGGCGCATACCAAGCCGCATCGCAAGGGTGGCGGGAAACCCTTCGGGAAAAGGCCAGGTGGGCCTGCAAGGAACGGCGGAAAGCCGGTCAAGCGGAAACCACGCGGATAGAAATCAGGTAACGCGCCAGACCCACATCTTGATCGAGCTGGCATAGCGTGCACCGGCGCAGATGAAGATCGACTTGTTGAGCCAGTCATACTGGCCATCGGGCGCAATGAATTCGGGCGCGGTGCGGAAGTAATATTCGGACGGATCAACGTCCTCGCCCATTACCAGACGCTGCATTACCTCCGGCGGGCCGTGGCGCAGGCCCTTGTTGCGGATCTGGATGATCACGCCATCGTCGGTCTCGATGGCATAGATGGCATCGGCGACGGTCACGCCGTCATGCCGGGTAAGCTGCCAGTCGGCACTATTGCCCATCAGTTTGCCTGAGATTTTCGGCCCTTTGACATAGCCGCCCGCGATGATCGGGATGATCCGCCGCGTGCCGTCATAGGTTTCGCCGATCTGGCGCGGTTCATCCAGCTCGCCGCCCGCCTCGTAAACGAATTCCAGTTCCGGCTTGATCATGCCTTGCATCGCTCCTGCACCCTTTTGTCTGCGGGACACGGTAATGCCATGGCAGCATTGCGCAAGCCATGTGTGTGGGCGGCAGTCAGGGAAAAGAGCGAAGCGGTGAATGCCTCTTACCAATAATATATGGGCCGCGTTTGCCGATCTTCAAGAATTGCGAAACGGGTTTGTTTCGCACAATTGGTTGCCCTCGTTTTCAAAGGGGGATTCGATGCCGGGACTGTCACAAATCACACAGATGGGCGCTACGCCCGTCGCTTTCAGCCAGCGCTACGCGTGCCGTTCCGAAAAGGTAGGGGCACGCTTCGTGATCGATGTCTCCCTGCCGCCGCCATACCTGCCGGGAGATGGGCCCTGGCCCGTTGTGCTGGTGACAGACGGGAACATGGGTTTTGCCACCGCCGCCAGTACGGCATCGATCCTGCCGATCGAGCCCGGCGGGCCGCAGCCGGTCTGCGTGGTCGGTATTGGCTACGAACTTTCGGGCGAAGGCGAGAAGGCAGAGCACCTCGCCTTGCGCAACCGCGATTTGACGCCTGTGCGCTGGGAAGATTGGGAAATGCGCATGCGCGCCGCGCCGCCGCCCTTCCGCTTTGGCGAGGAATTACAGACCGGAGGTGGCGAGCGCTTCCTCGATTTCCTGGAGATGGAACTCAAGCCCTGGCTGGCGTCAGAATTCCCCGTCGCCATTACTGACTGCACACTGGCTGGCAGTTCATTGGGCGGCGCATTGGCACTGCATGCCATGTTCACGCGGCCTGGAGCCTATCGGCGAATACTGGCTATCAGTCCCTCATTGTGGTGGGCGCAGGATCACCTGATCCGGCTTGAGGAAACATTCGCGGCCGAAAACGTCGATCTGGCAACGCAGCTCTATCTCTGCGTGGGGGGAGCGGAGGAAGCGCAGGACCCGAACGCTAGAATGGTGAGCAACTTCACTGCCTTTGCAGACAGGCTGGCAACGCGCAAATATCCCTCGCTTAAAATGACCGCCGAGGTCCTGCCCGGCGAAACGCATGTCAGCGTGTTCAACGCAGGCATCAGCAATGGATTGCGAAACCTTTTCGGCGCGAGGGATTATCGCGCCTGACCGCGTGATGGGCGCGGGGGCGGGGCAGGCCCGCCCCCGCATCTCCTCATGCCGGCTCGGCCACCTTGGCGTCCAGACCGATATCCTCCGCCCGGGCGAAATTGCCGTGCAGGCCGAAGCGCAGGCGGATCGGGATGTTCACCGTTGCCACCGGCCCTTTCTCGATATCGAGCGCATCGAAGATCAAAAGGTCCGTGCGTTTCAGCTCGAGCCGGTTGCACAGCATCACGATCCAGCCGTCTCCTTCGGGCGCGTCTGGCGAACGCGGAATGAAGCAAGGTTCCTGCAAGGAGGAGACCGGGCCGCACCACCAATGCTGCTCGCTACCGTCGTCGAGGTCCTTGAGGAACAGGCAGTTCATCAGGAAGCCGCCGGCGCTGCCGCCCTTGAGCTCGCAGGGGCGCGACATGTCCATTTCGAGGCCCCAGGTGTAGCGGTTCTTCGTGCCGGTGAAGCGATCATCGATGCGCGGAAATTCCGATGCAGTCTCGGTCAGCTGCGTGATTTCCGTGAAATCGTCATCATTGCTGGCAAGGTCGACGGTCCAGCGGGTAAGCTTGCTCATTGCTTCGGCACCGTTGAAGGGCGCGCCGTGAACATCGGGGAAGAAGGGGAACATGTTGTTCTTCGCTTCGGGCACGATGAAGTGGATCTTCGTGCCATCCTGCCAGGCGTTGACGACGTGGCTGGCAAAGCAGTTGTCGCGCTTGAACCAGCGGATATCCTCCGGCTTCATGTCGTCGCGGCGCGGGATGATGCCGAGATAGACCGGCAAAGTGGTGTCGAAGCCGAAATGCGGCTTGCCTTCTTTCAGCCGTTCCCAGCTGCCGATCGATGGCACGACATGCAGGACGAGGTAATCGGGCGTGATCGCGAAATCGTGCATCATGCAGTAATAGGGGGTCTTGAACCAAACCTCGCGCACCAGCTCGTTATCCGGGCTGATTTCCACCAGCGCGCAATCGTCGCTGCAGATGCCCGATGCGGCGTAGCACAGCGAGACCATGTTGCCGCTGTCGGGATCGATCTTGGGGTGGGCGGTGAAGGTTTCGCTCTTCATCTTGCCGCCCCAGGTCTCGACACCGTCGGTTTCCATGGAAACGGGGTCCATCAGCAAGGGCGGGCTGTCTTCCTTCATCGCCCACAATTTGCCGGCAAAGGCCCAGGCATTGGTGTTGCCGGTCGCGCGGTAGGTGCCCTTGGTAACCGGATCGTCGGTCAAGGGGTTGCGGTAATGGCCCCACAGTGCCTTGCCGGCCTCGTGTTCCATTTTCCAGCGGTCGGTCTTGGCCCATCGCTGCCTGAAGTCCACCTGCCCGTCATGGATATGGAAGCGGGTGATCATGCCGTCGCCGTCGAAGGCGATGGAGTCTCCCAGCATGGGCGGGAATTGCGGATCGGGCTGCACCCGGAAGAATGCGCCGTTGATCCCCTTGGGAATCTCGCCCTCATGCGAAAGGTCTTCGATATCGGCTTCTACGCGGCTGGGGGTGTTGAAGCCTGTAAAGTTGGGCGTATCGGGAAAATGTACCATGATCTGACGAGTCCTCTCCTTGCGCCAAATTGTATGCTCTACTAACAAATTGGCAAGACGCGCGTGGATGAGGACAACAGCTTGGGCAAGCCTGCATTGACCGAGAGCAAGGAAAATGCCGAAATCGGCGCGCTGGACGGAATCCTGGGGTTCCATATCCGTCTGGCGCATGGTGCGGTCTATCGCCATTTTGTCGAAACATTTTCCGACCTGGGCCTGACGCAAAAGCAGGTGAGCGTATTGTGGCTGGTGGGCGACCAGCAGGGAATTTCGCAAATTGAGCTCGGCAGCCGCCTGCATATGGACCGCGCCACGACCATGACCATCGTCAACCGCCTGCAAGATCGCGAATATCTGCGGCGCGAGCGGTCGGAAGAGGATGGCCGAAAGCAGGCGCTTTTCCTGACGACCAGCGGCCATGCGGCCCTGGAGGAAGCCAAGCAATGCATCGCCAGCCACGAAAGCTGGCTCAAAAATCGCTTCACCAGGCAAGAAATCGAAAAACTGGTGGAAATGCTCACGCGAATCCACGAATGAGGGCGCGAGAGAGTTTGGAGAGGAACTGATTATGGCCGGAGCTTCTGGCGCGGGAAATCCCGTTGCCGTCATGAACGACACGCCGATGGGCACACGGCAGGTGATCGTCATCATCCTTATGGTGCTGCTGAATGCACTCGACGGGTTTGACGTCTTGTCCAGTGCCTTTGCGGCGCCTGGCATCGCGGCAGACTGGGGCGTGGAGCGCGATGCGCTTGGCATCATGTTGTCCGCAGAACTCGTCGGCATGGGCTTCGGCTCGGTGATCCTCGGCGGCGCTGCAGACAGGTATGGCCGCAAGCTGTCGATGCTCGCTTGTCTCGTAATCATGGCGATCGGCATGTGGTTCGCCCACAGCTCGAGCACAATTGTTGAAATCACCGTGTGGCGCTTCATCACCGGCCTCGGCATTGGCGGCATGCTTGCCGCGACCAACGCTGTGGTAGCCGAAACCACCAGCAAGACCGGGCGCAGTATTTCCATGGCACTCTATGTCATCGGTTATCCGCTGGGCGGCGTGATCGGCGGCTTTGCTGCACAGGGTTGGCTGCTGGTGGAATATGACTGGCGCGCAGTGTTCCTGTTCGGCTCCGTAGTGACGGCGGCGATGATCCCGCTGGTGATGTTGCTGGTGCCGGAAACACCCGCCTATTACGTGGCTCGCCGCCCTGAAGGCGCGCTGGAAAAACTGAACAAGTCTCTTGTCGCCTTCGGCAAGGCGGCCGTGGCGGCCATGCCAATTGTCCGCGATACCGGCCCCAAGCCCAAAGTGACCGACATCCTGTCGAAGCCCAAGCTGCGCAAGATCACACTGCTACTGGCCTTTGGCTACATGTTCCACACGCTGACCTTCTACTACATCCTGAAGTTCGCACCCACCATCGTGGCGGGTGCCGGCTTTAGCCAGCCCGACGCAGCCAGCAGCCTGACCTATGCCAATATCGGCGGTGCGCTGGGCGGCTTCCTGTTTGGCTTCGTGATGCGCAAGTTCGACATCAAGGGCCCGACGATCAGTGCAGCCCTGCTGGGTGTAGTGGCGGTGGCCTATTTCGGCCTCGGACACGAATCGCTGTGGGACTGGCGCGTAGCAGCCTTCTTCACCATGTTCTTCCTGAACGCAGCGATCGTGGGCTACTACGCCGCCTTTGCCCGCGGCTTCCCTGCCTATGCCCGTGCCACCGGCACCGGCTTCGTGCTGGGTGTCGGCCGCTTCGGCGCGGCGGGTTCGCCGATCATCGCCGGCTTCCTGTTCACCACGCTTGGCGATTCGGAACTGCTGACCGTTTCGCTGATCATGTGTTCGGGCGCGGTTCTGGGTGCGGTACTGTTGTGGTTCCTGCCCAACGACGATGCCGACGCAGACCTGGCCGCAGCCGAAGTTGCTGCCGACAACGAAGCGCGGGAAGCAGAAGCGGCTTCGGTAAAGCCGGCCTGACCCGGCTGGCAATGGATGAAATGAGGTCGGGCGACCTCTTGCAGGCTGCCCGACCTCGTCTTTCACAAGCAACTTCTGAGCCTTGAGGGGCTCACCACGCAGTTTCTGGTCCGAAGTCTATAGTTTATTCAAGGATTGATAGATGAAAACCCGTGCAGCCGTAGCATTCGAAGCCAAGAAGCCTTTGGAGATCGTCGAAGTCGATCTCGAAGGGCCGAAGGCTGGCGAAGTGCTGGTGGAAATCATGGCCACCGGCATCTGCCACACTGATGCCTACACGCTGGACGGGTTTGATAGCGAAGGCATCTTCCCCTCGATCCTGGGCCACGAAGGCGCGGGTATCGTGCGCGAAGTCGGCCCCGGCGTCACCAGCGTGAAGGCTGGCGACCACGTGATCCCGCTCTACACGCCCGAATGCCGCCAGTGTAAATCGTGCCTTTCGGGCAAGACGAACCTGTGCACCGCAATCCGCGCCACGCAGGGCAAGGGGCTGATGCCCGATGGTACCAGCCGCTTTTCCTACAAGGGCCAGACGATCTTCCATTACATGGGCTGTTCGACCTTTTCGAACTTCACCGTGCTGCCCGAAATTGCCGTCGCCAAGATCCGCGAGGACGCCCCGTTCCAGTCCGCCTGCTACATCGGCTGCGGCGTAACCACCGGCGTTGGCGCAGTTACCAACACCGCCAAGGTGCAGGTGGGCGACAATGTCGTGGTCTTCGGCCTCGGCGGTATCGGTTTGAACGTGATCCAGGGTGCACGGCTGGCCGGTGCGAACAAGATCATCGGTGTCGACATCAACCCGGACCGCGAGGAATGGGGCCGCAAATTCGGCATGACCGAATTCCTCAACACCAAGGGCATGAGCCGCGAGGACACGGTCGCCAAGATCGTGGCAATGACCGATGGCGGCGCGGATTACACCTTCGATGCCACCGGCAATACCGAAGTGATGCGCACCGCGCTGGAAGCCTGCCACCGCGGCTGGGGCACCAGCATCATCATCGGCGTGGCCGAAGCGGGTAAGGAAATCGCCACCCGCCCGTTCCAGCTGGTGACCGGACGCAACTGGCGCGGCACGGCTTTCGGCGGCGCCAAGGGCCGCACCGACGTGCCCAAGATCGTCGACATGTACATGACCGGCAAGATCGAGATCGACCCCATGATTACCCACGTCATGGGCCTCGAAGAGATCAACACCGCCTTCGACCTGATGCACGAGGGCAAGTCGATCCGCTCGGTCGTCGTTTTCTGATTTGAGCGGGGCGGGAGCCGGGCAAGAGCCTTTCCCGCCCCCTGCCCCTTCACAAAAGCGAAGGGATGCGAAAGTTTTGTCACTTCAACCTTTCACAAACCCGAAGTTTTCGGCTATGTGATAAACCGAGTCACGCGCTGCCCGCATTTTCCGGGTACGTCTGGCATTGAGAGGAACCCTGAACCATGATCAACCACGTCTTCCTGGGCACCAACGATATCGAGAAATCCCGCGCCTTCTACAATGCAACGATGAGCGCGCTGGGATATGGTGAGGGCCACGAGCTTCCCCACGGCACGGCCTTCGCAAATGCCGATGGCGCAGTCGTGGTAGCCAAGCCCGCCAATGGCGAGGCGGCATGCGTTTCCAACGGTGCGACGCTGGGCCTCAAGGCTCCGAGCTATGATGCTGTCGATGCCTGGCATGCGGCGGGCCTCGCTGCAGGCGGTAGCGATGACGGCGCGCCCGGCTTCCGTGCGCAATCCCCCGGCAACATGTATGGCGCCTATCTGCGCGATCCCGATGGCAACAAGATCTGCGCCTTCACTCCCAACGTCGGCGAAAGGTAAGCTGCCATGATGTTCACCCATGTGATGGTCGGATGCGACGACCTCGGCGCCGGTCGTGCTTTCTACGATGCAACCTTTGCTGCGCTGGGCAAGAGCGGGCAGCATCACGATAATGGTGCCTTCTATGGCTCGCCCGAAACCGGCATGTTCGGCGTCGGCAAGCCACGCGATGGTGAGGCGGCAACCCATGCCAACGGCGGGACCATCGGTTTTGCGGCGCTGAGCATCGCAGAGGTCGACGCCTGGCATGCCGCCGGCCTTGCCAATGGCGGTTCCTGCGAAGGTGCGCCGGGTCGCCGCGATTACGGCGAACGGCCGATGTATGGTGCCTATATGCGCGATCCGGTGGGCAACAAATTGTGCGCTTTCACCATCAACGTCGGGGAGTAGATCGGCATGTACAGCCACAATATGGTCGGCACTGACGACCTTGCCGCTTCCAAGGCCTTCTATGACGCGATCTTCACCGCGGTCGGTGCGCCGGAAGGCGTGGCCGACCCGGTCAATCCGCGCGTGCGCTACAGCCACAAGGACGGTGTCTTCATCGTGACCAGGCCGCTCAACGGCGAGCCGGCATCGGCCGCCAATGGCAATACCATCGGTTTCATCATGGATAGCCCCGAACAGTGCGATGCATGGCATGCAGCCGGTGTCGCCGCTGGCGGCACCACATGCGAAGACCCGCCCGGCCCGCGCGATTTCGGCGGCCGCATGCTCTATCTCGCCTATTTGCGCGACCCCACCGGGCACAAGCTCTGTGCCCTGCACCCGATGGGTTGAGGCAAATACGGTATGAACCTCGAAACGGTCAGCACCAACAGGTCCTTTGGCGGTACGCAGGGCGTCTACTCGCACCAGAGCGAGGCGACCGGTACCGCCATGACCTTTGCCGTCTTCGTGCCCGAGCACGAGGCGGGTGTGAAGCTGCCCGTTTTGTTCTACCTGTCCGGCCTCACCTGCACCCATGCCAATGTCATGGAAAAGGGCGAATATCGCCGGGCCTGCGCCGAACACGGCATCATTTTCGTCTGCCCCGACACGAGCCCGCGCGGGGACGACGTTCCCGATGAAGAGGGCTATGATTTCGGCAAGGGCGCGGGCTTCTATGTCAATGCGACCGAGGAGCCGTGGGCGAAACATTACCACATGCGTCGCTATGTGGAGGAAGAACTGCCTGCGGCTGTAGCAGCGAACTTCCCCGCAGACATGGACCGCCAGGGCATTACCGGTCATTCGATGGGCGGGCATGGTGCGCTGACCATATCCTTGCGCAATCCCGGCCGCTTCAAATCGACCAGCGCCTTTGCTCCCATCGTCAGCCCGCTCAATTGCCCTTGGGGCGAGAAGGCGCTGACCGGCTATATCGGTGCGGACAAGGCGGCATGGCGCGAATACGATGCCTGCGCGCTGATCGAAGATGGCGCCCGCCTGCCGGACCTGCTGGTGGACCAGGGCCGCGGCGACAATTTCCTCGACGAACAGCTCAAGACGCACCTGCTGGAAGAGGCCGTTCGCACCGCCGGGATGCAGGCCACCATCCGCCTGCACGATGGCTATGACCATTCCTATTATTTCATCTCGACCTTTATGGCCGATCACATCGCATGGCACGCCGAGAGGCTTTGCGCCTGAGAGAGACTATGAGCACACTAGAACTGAAAATCGGCGAGATCATTGCCGAACATCGCACCAAGGAAGGCCCGCTACTTCCCATACTGCATGACGTGCAGCACGAATTCGGCTGCGTCGATGCGGAAGCGGAAAAGATCATCGCCGCAGGGCTGAACCTCAGCCGCGCCGAAGTGCACGGCGTGGTCAGCTTCTATCACGACTTCAAGCCCGCTGCCGATCCGCGCCCCGTGGTGCAGGTCTGCCGCGCGGAAGCCTGCAAGGCGCGCGGGATCGAAGCGATCATCGGCGATGCCGAGAAGGCCGCGGGCGAGCGCGTGAAGATCGAGACGGTCTATTGCCTGGGCCTGTGCAGCGCAGGCCCCGCCGCGCGCACCGGCGATGACCTGCATATCCGCCTGGACAGCCAGTCCATCACCAGACTGGTGGAAGAAGCATGAGCATTATCAAGATATCCGACGACGCCCTCGCCCGTGCGGGTGGCGCAGACGCAATCGCCGCCGCTTTCGCAAAGAAGGGGCACGAGGTTCACCGCACCAGCTCATGGGGCATGCAATGGCTTGAACCGCTGGTGGAGATCGACGGCAAGGGATTTGGCCCCGCCACGCTGGTCGATGTCGATGCCATTCTCGATGGCTCGTCCGACAAGGCCATCGGTGTGATTGCCGATCATCCCTTCATCAAGGGCCAGCAACGCCTGACCTTCGCCCGTGCGGGCAAGACGCGTCCGCTGAGCCTGGAAGACTATGAAGCAACCGGCGGCTGGAGTGGCCTCAGGCGCGCGCGCCAGATCGGGCCCGAGCAGATCGTTGCCGAAGTGCTCGAATCCGGCCTGCGCGGCCGTGGCGGCGCGGGTTTCCCCACCGGCATCAAGTGGAAGACGGTGCTGGGCGCCCAGGTAGGGCAGAAGTACATCGTCTGCAATGCCGACGAAGGCGACAGCGCGACCTTTGCCGACCGCATGGTGATGGAAGGCGATCCTTTTGCGCTGATCGAAGGCATGGCGATTGCCGGTGAGGCCGTGGGCGCGACGCAGGGCTATATCTACTGCCGCAGCGAATATCCCGATGCCATCCGCAAGCTCAATGCCGCGCTGAAGCTGTGCGCAGGCATCATCGCGCCCTTCACATGCGAAGTGCGCGTGGGCGCGGGCGCCTATGTCTGCGGCGAGGAAACCAGCCTGCTGAACAGCCTCGAAGGGAAGCGGGGCGAAGTGCGCGCCAAGCCGCCGCTGCCCGCGCTGGAAGGCTTCATGGGCCGCCCGACCGTGGTCAACAACGTGCTGAGCCTTGCTGCCGTACCGCATATCCTCATGGAGGGCGGTGCCAAGGCCTACGCCGACTATGGCATGGGCCGTTCCAAGGGCACCATGCCGGTGCAACTCGCCGGCAATATCAAGCATGGCGGGCTCTACGAAGTCGCCTTCGGCATTTCGCTGGACGAACTGGTGAACGATATTGGCGGCGGCACCGCGTCGGGTCGCCCGGTCAAGGCAGTGCAGGTGGGTGGCCCGCTGGGTGCCTATATACACCCCGACCAGTTCGACATTCCCTTCGATTACGAGGCGTTCGCCGCCGCCGATGCGCTGATCGGCCATGCCGGCATCACCGTGTTCGACGACACTGCCGACATGGGATCGATGGCGCGCTTCGCGATGGAATTCTGTGCGGCCGAGAGCTGCGGCAAGTGCACGCCCTGCCGCATCGGTTCGGTGCGCGGTACCGAAATCCTCGATCGCATTCGTGCTGGCCGTGACAGCGGTGTTGCGCGTGAGCGGGACAGGCTGGAACTTGCCCCGCAGATGCACAACACCACGAAGAATGTGGCGCGCAGCGTGGAAGAGGAAATCACCCTGCTGGCCGATCTGTGCGAGACGATGAAGTTCGGCTCGCTCTGCGCGCTTGGCGGTTTCACGCCTTACCCCGTCACCTCCGCACTCAGGCACTGGCCTGAGGATTTCACGGACAACACCGAGGCCGTGGCCAAGGCGCTGGACGCGGCGAAGTAGGACATGGTGCTGGGCGTCGTCCTTGCAGGCGGAATGAGCACCCGTTTCGGCAGCGACAAGGCGCTGGCCGAGCTCGACGGGCGCACCCTGCTGGTGCGCGCGGTCGATGCCCTTTCCGCATGGTGCGACAAGGTGGTGATTGCCGGGCGCGACACCGGTCCCGTTGACTGCATTCCCGACTGGCCCCGCGCAGGGATGGGGCCATTGGGCGGGATCGCTGCTGGTCTTCGCCATGCGCAGGATCACGGATACCGGGCTATCTTGAGCTGCGGGGTCGATTCCGTCTCGCTGCCGCGGGATTTGTTGTCAGATCTTTCACCAGCACCGGCTTATCTTGAAAGTCAGCCGGTAATAGGCCATTGGAATGTGGAAACCGCAGATGCGGTAGCGGCGATCCTCCAGAGTGAAGGACGCCACTCGATGCTAGCTTTCGCCAGGTCCGTGGATGCGCGGGCCGTTACAAGCGCGTCCACACCGGCAAATATAAACACCCCGGCCGATTTGGCCGCGATGGAGCAGAAGTAATGGGATACGAACGCCAGAAGGATTTCGGGACGCCCGAATCCACGTCGAATGAGATGGTCACTCTCACGATCGACGGCCGCGAAGTCAGCGTGCCTGCGGGTACCAGCGTGATGCGCGCCGCAAGCGAAAGCGGCGGCCACATCCCCAAGCTCTGCGCCACGGACAACGTGAAGGCCTTCGGTTCCTGCCGCCTGTGCCTGGTCGAGATCGAAGGCGCGCGCGGCACGCCTGCCAGCTGCACCACGCCGGTCGCGGCGGGCATGAAGGTCAAGACGCAGACCCCGCGCCTAGAAAAACTGCGCAAGGGCGTGATGGAGCTCTATATCTCCGACCACCCGCTCGACTGCCTCACCTGCTCGGCCAACAATGACTGCGAACTGCAGGATGAAGCCGCCGCCGTGGGCCTGCGCGATGTGCGTTATGGCTATGAAGGTGCGAACCACCTGGGCGGTGCGGTCGATGGCTCCAACCCCTATTTCTCCTTCGCATCGGACAAGTGCATCGTCTGCAGCCGCTGCGTGCGCGCCTGTGACGAGGTGCAGGGCACTTTCGCACTGACCGTGGACGGTCGCGGCTTTGCCAGCATGATCTCTGCCGGGCAGACGGTCGACGATTTCCTTACCTCCGAATGCGTCAGCTGCGGCGCCTGCGTGCAGGCCTGCCCCACCAGCGCGCTGATGGAAAAGAGCGTCAAGGAACACGGCAAGCCCGAACGCTCCGTTGTCACCACCTGCGCCTATTGCGGCGTGGGCTGTGCTTTCCGCGCAGAGATGAAGGGCGAACAGCTCATCCGCATGGTTCCCTGGAAGGACGGCAAGGCCAACCACGGCCACTCTTGCGTAAAGGGCCGCTTCGCCTGGGGCTATGCCAACCACAAGGACCGCATCACCAAGCCGATGATCCGCGAGAAGATCACCGATCCCTGGCGCGAAGTCAGCTGGGAAGAAGCGATCCGGTTCTCCGCCGACAAGATCAAGACGATCAAGGCCGAACATGGCCCCAGTGCGCTGGGCGGCATCACCTCCAGCCGCTGCACCAATGAAGAGAGCTTCCTGGTGCAGAAGCTGGTGCGTGCAGGTTTCGGTTCGAACAACACCGATACCTGCGCCCGCGTGTGCCACAGCCCCACCGGCTATGGCCTCTCGACCACTTTCGGGACAAGCGCCGGCACGCAGAATTTCGATTCCGCCGACCATACCGATGTCTTCCTGGTAATCGGCGCCAACCCGACCGACGCCCACCCGGTGTTCGGCAGCCGTATCAAGCGCCGGTTGCGCAAGGGCGCGAAGATGATCGTGGTCGATCCGCGCCGGATCGACCTGGTGAAGAGCCCGAAAATCGAAGCAGCACATCACCTGCCGCTGCAGCCGGGCACCAATGTCGCCGTGCTGACCAGCCTTGCACACGTGATCGTCACCGAAGGCCTCGCCGACGAGGACTTCATCCGCGAACGCTGCGACTGGGACGAGTACCAGGACTGGGCACGCTTCGTTTCCGACGAGAAGCACAGCCCCGAATTCCTCGAAGCGGTGACCCGCGTGCCCGCACAGACCGTGCGCGAGGCGGCCCGCCTCTTCGCGACCGGCGGCAACGGAGCCATCTACTATGGCCTGGGCGTGACCGAGCATTCGCAGGGTTCGTCCACCGTGATGGCGATCGCCAACCTTGCGATGGTGACCGGCAATATCGGCCGTGAAGGCGTGGGCGTGAACCCGCTGCGCGGCCAGAACAACGTGCAGGGCGCTTGCGACATGGGCAGCTTCCCGCACGAACTTTCCGGCTATCGCCACATTTCGGACGCCGCCACGCGCAAGCTGTTCGAGGATGACTGGGGCGTTGCGCTCGATCCCGAACCGGGCCTGCGCATTCCCAACATGCTCGACGCCGCCGTCGATGGCAGCTTCAAGGCGATCTACATCCAGGGCGAGGACATCCTCCAGTCCGACCCTGACACGCATCACGTCGCTGCTGGCCTTGCCGCGATGGATTGCGTGATCGTGCACGACCTGTTCCTGAACGAGACCGCCAATTACGCGCATGTCTTCCTGCCGGGTTCGACCTTCCTCGAAAAGGCGGGCACCTTCACCAATGCCGAACGCCGTATCCAGCCGGTGCGCAAGGTGATGGAACCGGCCAACGGCTATCAGGACTGGCAGGTCACCCAGCTGCTCGCCAACGCCATCGGCTGCGACTGGAACTACAAGCATGCCAGCGAAATCCTGGCCGAAATCTCGCGCCTGACGCCGACCTTTGCCGGCGTTACATGGGAACGCGTTATCAATGGCGACCAGCTGCAATGGCCGGTGACCGACAAGGCGCCCAACGGCTCGCCCATCATGCATGTTGATGGCTTCGTGCGCGGCAAGGGCAAGTTCGTGGTGACCGAATATGTGCCGACCGATGAAAAGACCGGTCCGCGCTTCCCGCTGCTGCTGACCACTGGCCGCATCCTCAGCCAGTACAATGTCGGCGCGCAAACCCGGCGCACGGGCAACCAAGTCTGGCACAGCGAGGACGTGCTGGAAATCCACCCGACCGATGCCGAGAACCGCGGCCTTGCCACCGGCGATTTCGCGCGCCTCGCCAGCCGTGCGGGTGAAACGACCCTGCGCGTTGAAGTGACCGAAAAGGTTGCGCCGGGCGTGGTCTACACCACCTTCCACCATCCGGACACGCAGGCCAACGTTGTCACCACCGACAATTCGGATTGGGCCACCAATTGCCCCGAATACAAGGTGACCGCGGTGCAGGTTACCCCGTCCAACGGGCCGAGCGAATGGCAGGAGGAATATGCCGACCTCACCGCCATGGCGCGCCGTATCGAAGCCATGGAGCCTGCGGAATAATGGACATCAACAAGCTCAGCCGCATGGCCAACCAGATCGCCGCCAATTTCGAGGCCAATGGCCACGACAAGGCAGTGGAAGAGACGCGTGTGCATATCTGGAAGTACTGGGACCCGCGCATGAAGGCGCAGATCTTCGGCGATACGTCGCAGCTTTCGCCCATTGCCAAGGACGCCATCGAGCAGCTCAAGGCAGAGGCTGAGGCTGCGTAATTCACATTTCCGCTCAGGCTGAGCCTGTCGAAGCCTTGCCTTTTCTTCTGGCGCGGAGGCAAAAAGGAAAAGCAGCCCTTCGACAAGCTCAGGGCGAGCGGAGCGTAATATGGGTAAGCCGGGCCAGCAGGTAACCGAATTTGGCGTGTCAGGCGGCACGATCCAGCTCAAGCGCATTTGGGTGCCCGAAGTCCCCGTGGCGCTGGAATTCAACGGCCTCGCCTATGCGGTGATGATGGCCTCGCCATCCGATCTCGCCGATTTCGCGCTCGGTTTTGCGCTGACCGAAGGCCTCGCCGCATCGGCTGACGAAGTTGCCGACCTCGACGTAGTCGAAGTGGAAAAGGGCTGGATCTGCCGCGCGCAGCTGGCCGGCCTTGGCATCGAAAAGCTGACCGAACGCGTGCGCACCCGCGTGGCGGAATCATCTTGCGGGCTATGCGGGATCGAAAATCTCGATGCGGTGGCGAAACCCCTGCCCAAGGTCGCCGCGCATGAAGCGCTTGCGCCCGCCGCAATCTTCACCGCGCTTGGCAAACTGCGCGACCACCAGCCGCTCACCAAAGAGACCGGAGCCGCCCACGCCGCCGCCTTCTGCGCACCGGACGGCACGATCCTCCATGCCCGCGAGGATGTCGGCCGCCACAACGCGATGGACAAGCTCATCGGCGCGCTCGCCAAGGCGGGGCAGGACCCGGCAGACGGCTTCATCCTCTCCAGCGCGCGCTGTTCCTACGAGATTGTCGAAAAAGCCGTGCGC
This sequence comes from Erythrobacter sp., assembly GCA_024642335.1. Taxonomy (GTDB): domain Bacteria; phylum Pseudomonadota; class Alphaproteobacteria; order Sphingomonadales; family Sphingomonadaceae; genus Alteraurantiacibacter. Next base: position 410 of record JAHEBH010000007.1, on the reverse strand, counting down.
GCGGGAGCGACGACGCTGGTCACCATCTCGCTACCCACCAGCATGGCGGTGGAGCGGGCGACAGCGGCGGGATTGAGCCTGTGGTGCCTAGCGCGGGATGACAGCGTGATCCGTGTCGCCTAACTCGTCATGCTGAACTCGTTTCAGCATCCATCTTGCGTCACATACTGCTCCATGCCGAAGAAGAAATGGACCTTTGAAGCGAAGCTGTGCTTGCACAACCAAGTTCAGTGTGACGAAAGCGAGGGCAGGGCGTTACCGACTCAACCTGAACACCGCATGTTCCGCGCGCCAGTTGGCGTTCGCGCCGCCGATTTCCTTGCCATTGGCAAAGAACCAGCAGCCTTCCACCGTCACGCCCTTGTCGGCGAGCAGCTGGCGGAAATCCTCCACGGTGAGATGATGGATAT
>JAHEBH010000091.1 GCA_024642335.1 Erythrobacter sp. | reverse complement strand
GATGCGCTACAAGTTCTTGAGGACTACCTTCTTGCGGAAGCCAAAGGCAGTGACCGGGTCGAGGTCACATCGACATTTCTAGAGTCACTGAAAGATGCACATCCCGATCTTGATCTCGAAGCAATTTTTACCATCGAGAAATTTTCGCCCGGGGCATCTCTTATCAAACAAGGCGCACTTTCAAACGAAATTTTCGTGCTTGTCGAAGGTGAAGTCAATGCGATCATTGGTTCGGACATTCAAAAAAGGGTGGTTGCCAAGTTCTTACCGGGAGCGCTCTTGGGCGAAATGGCGTTCTATGGCGCTTCTTTACGCAGTGCCGATGTGGTAGCTGTGGGCCAAGTTCGCGCGCTTCGGATAGATGCAAAACAGATTGGCGCAGATAGTGATTTGCCTCCGGATCTCGTCTCTTCGATTCATCGCCTAACCGCGCGCATTCTCTCACAACGGCTCGAACGATCTAACCGGCTGCTGATGGACGCAGAAATCTAATCCTGCACGGGCAGCTTTGCGTTGCTGCTGTAAAGCTGAACCGGTGCGCACGACGTGACCCCGTCGAGGAGTAAGAGCGTAGTTTGCACGGCATCTGATGCGCACCGAAAGGCCCTAGCCCCGCATATGTCCGGGGCCAGGGTTTGAGTAGCTCGAGTGGGTGCTGGCTGTGATGCGCTACGGGTCGCTGCCAGCGAAGGCGTCACGGGCCAAGGCGTTCGATTTCTTCACGCACTTCGGTTTCAATGGACATCACGGCTTTCCACGCAGTCAGCGGTCACGACCAGCACCGGCGCCGGGTACTCCCGGCGCCAATATTAGCTAGAGCGCAGCTTTAAGACGCGGACTTGATCTGCACCTTCTTGGCCGTCTTGACCGCCTCTGGCGGCTTGGGGACAGTGACGGTCAGAACGCCGTCCTTGACGGCAGCAGAGACCTTGTCGGCATCAATATCGAAAGGCAGGGTCATCGTTCTTTGGAACGAGCCTGACCGCCGTTCCACACGATGGAACTCACGACCCTTTTCGTCCTTCTTCTCTTCGCTCTCCGATACCTTCTCACCCTTGATCGAGATGCGATTGCCTGTGATCTCTACATCGATATCCTTCATTTCGATGCCCGGCAGCTCTGCAGTGATACAGATTTCCTTATCGGTCTCGCTGACATTTGAGCGGACCAAAAAGCCGTCGGATCTTGCAAAACCTTTGCTGTCGAAATCCTCGATCAGACTGTCGATCTGTTTTCTCAGTGCACCGAATGGCCGGTCAGGGTCCGCCTTGTCACCCAGCCAGGACGCGGGAAGCCAGTCAAGATTTGCCATAGTCTACACTCCATTTTGATTCTGGAAATGACCGCAGACTAGGCTTGCTTGCGATGCAATCATTGACGCGGATCAATCGAGCACAGGCCATAGTCCGTTCCAATCCGACGCGCGGGTTTTGAAAGGCCGGGCCGGGTTCTTGATTGAAATCATGGCAGCGCATGACCGCGCGAACATAATGGATATCAAGCTGGCACTCCGGCAGGCAACGGATCGAGAGGCATGAAGATGGACTCACTGCCCCCAGAAAGACTTCGACAGCACTGTGATCCGTCGGCGCTTCCATTCACCTCAACCAGGGATTTTTCTGAAGAGCATGAACTGATCGGTCAGGCGCGCGCGCTCGACGCCATCCGCTTGTTCTCACAAATGCCCCATCGCGGTTTCAACCTTTTTGTCCTTGGGCCGACAGGCACGGGGCGGCGCACAGCCGTGCTGAAACTCTTGAACGAGCAGGCAAATACTAGGTCTCTGCCCTCAGATTGGGTTTACGTGAATAACTTTCTGGCTGCGCACAAACCCATTGCCCTGCGTCTGCCTCCCGGTATGGCAACGCCCCTTCTTCACGCGATGCAGAACCTGGTCGATGACCTAGCCAATGACATTCCGGCGCTGTTTGAGTCTGACGAATATCAGACGCAGCGCCGCGCGATCGAGCACCAACTTGGCGAAGCACAGGAAACCGCAATGGCCGATTTTGCGGACCGCGCCAAGTCCGAGGAGATTGCACTGTTGCGAACACCCATGGGCTTCATGCTGACAGCAATTCGGGACGGAAAACCGGTCAAGACAGAGGAGTATCAGAAGCTCAGCGAAAATGAGCAGGCGGAAATCGACGAAAAGATCACGCGTTTGCAGCAGGATTTGGCCGCCGTTCTGCGCCAAACGCCGAAGCTCGAGAAAGAGCATCGCAAGCGGATTGAAGAACTGAATGCTGCCATGGCCGAACGTGTTGTTTCAGCGCGCGTCGCTGAGGTCGATGCAGAATTGCAAAAGATCGAGCCTGTTGCCGAGTATCTGGAAACAGTGCGGAACGACATAATCGCGAACGCGGAACTCTTTCTGCAGGTGGCAACCCAAAATGACGGCGGACCCTTCCCCGAGGCGATACGCAAGTATCACAACGAACCAGAATTCGACCGTTACTTCGTGAACGTGATGGTCGGGCACGATGTGAGTGGACGCAAAGGTGCCCCTGTCGAGACTGAAGACCTTCCGACGCTGGACCGGCTGGCCGGGCGGATCGAGCACGATTCGCAGATGGGATCGCTGGTGACGAATTTTACAATGATCAAACCCGGCGCTCTGCACCGGGCCAATGGCGGGTATTTGGTGCTGGACGCGCGACGGGTGCTGACCGAGCCCTTTGCCTGGGATGCGCTGAAGCGCTGCCTCAAGAACGAGGCCATCACGATCAATTCTTTGGCTGATCGGCTCAGCCTGATTTCGACGACGTCGCTCGAACCTGACCCGATCCCACTGGATGTGCGCGTTGTTCTGATCGGTGACAGGCTCCTCCACGCCCTGCTCGTGCTGCTTGACCCAGAATTTGGCGAACTCTTCAAGCTCCAGGCCGATTTCGAGGATGAGGTGGAACGAACGCCCGACAACCTCGTGCTCTTCGCCCGCCTCGTTGGATCGCATGCCTTACGAGAGAACCTGCGGCCATTGACAGCGCCTGGCGTTGCGCGGCTGCTGGATGAGGCCACACGGTTGGCTGAAGACAGCCAGAAGCTGTCGCTGAGACTGGACGCACTGGCGGATTTGATACGCGAGGCCGACCATTATGCCGCCAGGCGAGATAGCGCGGAGATTGACGACGGCGACATCGAACGGGCTGTCACTGAAAAGGATAGGCGCGCATCGCGGCTCAAGGACCGGATGCAAGAGGCGGTCAAACGACGGACGATACTGATCGATACCGATGGGGCGAAGGTGGGCCAGATCAATGGTTTGTCGGTGATTGCCTTGGGTGACTATCGATTCGGCCGGCCATCCCGGATTACGGCCCGGGTACGGATGGGGACCGGAAAGCTGGTGGACATAGAGCGCGAAGTTGAACTTGGCGGACCGCTTCATTCCAAGGGGGTGATGATTTTATCCGGCTATCTGACCTCGACTTATGCCCTCGACGCGCCGTTCTCGCTGCACGCCAGCCTGGTCTTCGAGCAGAGCTATGGCGGAATAGATGGCGACAGCGCTTCTTCGGCGGAACTCTATGCCTTACTGTCCGCCCTTTCGGGACTGCCCATCAAGCAAGGGATCGCCGTCACAGGTTCTGTCAATCAAACAGGCGAAGTTCAGGCCATCGGCGGCGTCAATGAGAAGATCGAGGGTTTCTTCGAGACCTGCGCGGCTCAGGGTCTGACTGGCGATCAGGCTGTGCTTATACCCAAGTCGAATATCGAGCATCTGATGCTGCGCACGGAGGTTGTCGAAGCTGCCAAAGCCGGCAAGTTCCGAGTGATCCCTGTTGGAACTATTGATGAAGGCATCGAGGTTTTGACGGGAACCAAGGCGGGCAAGCGCCGCGCTGGCGGCGCTTTCACCGTGGGGTCGGTGAATGCCCTGGTCGAGGCCCGGCTGCGCGGATTTGCCGAGACGCGCAAGAAATTCGCCAGCACGGAGAAATCCAATCTGTCGGGGAACCGCACGTGACTCTTCAGACAAATCAACCAATGCGCCTGCTGATCGGCGCAGGAAGTTACGCCGACGCGCATGGCGCCGTCGGGCTCGCCGAACTTGTTGCGGATATCGTCGACGGGGACCTTGGTGGCCTCTTCGTTGAGGAAACAGTCGTGACCGAGCTCGTCGCCCTGCCCGGTCAGCGAGTTGTAACCTCCAGCGGCACGCTTGTCGTCGCGCCGTCGCAGCAGCAGGTGCGAACCTTGCTGGAAAGCGATGCCGTGGCCTTTCGCGATATGCTGTCAGGATTGGCGCGGGCCAAGACACGCAAATGGTCTTTCGAGCGGCGCCATGGCGAATTGATCAGTAACCTGTGCAAGGCAGCCAACGGCTGGGACATCCTGTTGCTCGGCTACCGCGAAACCCATCGGCACGCAGGAAGGCTGGTGCTCATCGCACCGCCCGAGGCTGCACCGCAGGTCTCCGTTGATCTCGCCACCACTCTCGCGGAAGCATCAAAGACTGGCCTGCTGGAACTTTGTTTCGGCCAAGACAACTGGAAACGCGATCTTCCGGGAGTTCAGTTCGAGAACTTCGAAACCGAAACCGCAATGCTTGCCCGCCTGAGCCGGATAAACGCCTCGGCCGTCGTGCTGGACCTTTCTGCCGGACCGCTGCGCACGGAAGATCAGCTCCGCCACCTGCTTGCTGTCGCCCGCTGCCCTGTATTGGTGTTGGGTGCCTCCACTGGCGAGCGGTCGATTGCCCATACGACGCAAATCCCGCCCGCTCCGTTGGTTTTGGAAACGGAGCCAACTCAAGGCATCGACGAATCCTGAACCTGCCGCTTGGGCTGCTTTGCAGGCGCCTCGACCGTTCGCAGCAGGATCACAATCCGAACGGATAGGTTT
>JAHEBH010000047.1 GCA_024642335.1 Erythrobacter sp. | reverse complement strand
CGCGAGAAGCGAGAGGGGTAGGTACCCCTCAAGCTCAGGCCGTCATCGAAACCCTTCGTACCGCATGCTTCACCGGCGGAGGTATCCGCTTGAAGCCGACCGCGTCGAACCAGGCATCAGGCCAGGCTTGGAAGTGAAGGTCGAGCGAACCGTAATCGGGGTGTCGGCGAATTCCGGTGACAGACAGCATCTGTCCCATGTCCGGCCCCGAAGGCGGATAGCTCAACAAGGGAAATCCATCCCTGTCGAACCATATTCCGACCAGGCAGACGGCGAGATCGTTTACTTGCCATTGCATGCCACAACTCCGTCAGTTGACACAGCCGCCAATCCAACATCGTCCTTCCGCAAGCACAGCTTCTACCACGGTTCGTTAACCAAGATGTTAATGCGCGTGGGGAGAGGGAGGAATTATCCCCCAATTGATCACCGTCGCGAGGCAATTTCCGAATTTGGATGGAAGGCTGACGCGTTTTCCCCGTCATCCTGAACTTGTTTGTGTAGGCACGCCTTCGGCTCCAGGATCCATTTTTCAAAAATGCACCACCTTCACGGAAGGAAGGATGGATGCTGAAACAAGTTCAGCATGACGGTAGAGTGCTACGTCCGCTATTGGGTGGAAAGTGGACATACATGGCCAATCCATCTGCTGGCTTCGCTCTAGCGCGACTTCACCTGTTCGATGCCGCCTCCGCCTTTATCGATCGCGTTAGGATCGGAGGCAGGGATAACCAGCGGCTCCCCGGTGATCGGGTGTGGCCAACGGAACGCGTTGAACTGGCGGCCCAAAAACTCGTTTTGCGGTTCGCTCGGTGTGTCGGGAGGAAACTCTTCGCTCGGCGGCGCGCTTCCAAACCAGATCTTTTGTCGCTCCAGAGCAGCGTAGAAGGTCATCGTTACCTTGATGCCCTCGATCTTCCAGTGGCCGTCTTCTTTGACATAGTCGTTTTCGTAGATGCCATCGGCAAAGAGGAAGATCGGAGTGTCGGGAGGGGAGTTGCCCTGAACCTCGGCCCTGGCCCTTGCACAGGCGTGCTTGCGATCATCATCCACCGTGATCAGGAGCTGCTGCTGGACGTGGTTGATGACTTCATTGTGCGCCATCCCCCAACGCCCTCCTCCCAGAACTTCGTGCAGGAAGCGGTGGATGTTGTCCTTGCCGTAATAGCGCCCTCGTTCACCAATCTCGATCCACGCGCCTCTATCGGCGAAGAGGTCAGCCATCTCGCGGAACATGCGATTGTCGATGAAGTAGCCATATGCGTATTGAAGCCGCTCGATTGCGTTCTTGTCTTCAAGAAGGCCGATTTGATGGCGCGCCTTTTCAAGATCCGCTTGCTGCTTTTCAACTTGCGCCTTGAGCGCGGCGATCTCCGCTTTGAAATCCAATGGTTCTCTCCTACCCCAAATTTCTAGGGGTCAGGGGGATAATCCTAGACTTACGCCATTGATGCAATGGCGTGAAATATCGGAGGCTGTCGAAGGTCCGCAATTGGGTCATTAGCGGACGTCCGCCAACACCGGCCCTCTCCCCGGCACCCAGGCGGTCATGTCCACCTCGTCGCTGACGCGCCAGGGCAGGCCGGCATCGTTGAGGAACAGGCGCTCCATCTCCGTCCGCGTGAAGGGGCGTGATCCCAGGCGGCCGAAGATGGCGATCTGGCCGCCGGTTTCGTCCACCGCGCGGTCGCGGTCGAGGCCCTTGCTCATGGCGAGGGCAGGGCTGGGTGTTCTGGCCCAGGCTATAAGCTCGGGCACGGGCGGCGGGCTGAAGCCGTAGAAGTTGGGCTGGCTCTCCGGACTGGTGAGCTGCAGCACCTTCATGCCGTTGCGGCCATCGGCGACATAGGCAAACAAAGTGGCGTTGGTGGAGGCGACCACCACATCCTCCACATCGTTCATCGTGCCGCCGAAAGTCTCCTCGCGATAGATGAAGGGGTCGAGCGGCCGTGTAACATTGGCGATGATCAGCCCTTCGTGCTTGGCCGCAATGTAGAGATAGGTGCGCGCGATATAGAGGCGCTGGGCATTCGGGATGCCGAGATTGCCTTCGGGCCGCGCCACCGGGTTGCGCAGGTTGGTGACATCGAACAGCTTTACCCCATTGGCATCTGTCACCCAGAGGTAGCGGAACTGCACCGCGCTCGCCCGTGCGTCGTTCAATTCGCGCACGGCGGTGACTTGCGGGTTTTCGGGCGTGGAGAGGTCCACCACCACCAGGCCGACATCGGCGGTGATATAGGCTATCTCGCCAGCCAGCGTGATGTGCCGCGCGCCTGCCAGCACATTGCCGGGGTTCCACGCATCGCTGCCATCGCTGAAGGTGAGGCGGCGAAGATCGTTATTGCGCAATTCGCCATCGGCAAAAGTATCGACATTGACGAGGATAAGGCCCTCTTCCGCATCGGTCACGACCGCATAATGGTAGATCGGCAGGAAGGGCTGTTCCTGGTTCATCGTGCGCATTTCTGCCGTGTTGCGTGTGGGAGCGATGGCCTGGTTGGTGGGGATCGCCATGCAGGTGGCGTTCTTGCTTCCCACATGGCTGTCATGCCCCAGCGGGCTGAAGGGCGCGGTGATGATGCGTTCGGAGACGCCCTTGTTGGCGATGCTGGCGATGTCATAGACGCGGAAACCGCCGCGCCCTTCGGCCACGAACATGTATTCGCCGCGCATCTGCAGGCAGCGCACCGCATCGCGTGTGCCTTCCACGACATTGGCGAATTCTTCCAGCGCGCGTGTCTCGCCCGAGAAGTTGGCATCGAAGGGCTTGCCGCGCGTCCAGTTCTTCAGCTCGCGGCCATTGTCCTCCACATGCATGCGCCAGTAATCGGGATAGGCGAAGCGGTGGAGGTAGGAGCCGATCACCGCTTGCGGCTCATCCCATTCGGTCACGCGCGTGGCCTGGAAGCCGCCTTCCAGGCCCGTCCAGGCATTGAGGCCGACGAAGTTCACGTAATTGGTGCCGAGCAGCAGCAGCTGCGCCATGATGGCGTTGTTGTCCTCGTTCTCGGACAGGTGGCAATCGGTGCAGGTTTTGGTCTCCGTCAAGCGCACCGTATGCGGGAAATGCGGCGCGAAGGCCTGGCTGGAAAAGCCGATCGAACTGATCGGCGGTTGCTGCACATAGATCCGCTCGCGGTTGATATTGGTGGAGGAAAGCACCAGCGCGCTGGAGGAGCGCACCGGAGCGACCTGGTTGCCCTTGGTCGTCTGGTGAACGCCCAGCTGGAACATCTGGTCGCGCGCCACCTGCGGGTTGTAGGTAGCGAAATTGCGCGTCGTCTCGCCTTCGTAGCGGTGCATGGGCGTCTGCCAGTTCGCCTCGATCGGCAGGTGGCAACCGCCGCATGAGGTGGTCCATGACAAGTGGCAGGTGAAGCAGGCCATGTCCTCGTCACCATGCGCGCGGTTTTCCGGCTCCACGCCCAGCCCGAATTCGAAATTGCCCGTTTCAGCACCATCGCGGCTCATCAATTTGGCGCGCGCGGACTTGCCGTTGAAATTGGGGCTGGCCGGATCGACGCTGTCGCGCACCAGGCTGACTTCCCATTCAAGGTCCGGATCGACGATGCTGCGCTGGATCAGCTTCTGCCTGCCGCCTCCGGCATCCACCCATTCGAAGCGGCGGCGGCCATCGGGATTGCGGATCAGGGAGAGGTCATGACCGCCCGGAGGGGCCGCCGGGCCCGACGTGCGCAAATTCGGGAAGGCGTCTGCCGTCCCGTGGCAATCCTTGCAGCCGATCTCGATCGCATTGGCGACTTCACCGTAGATGAGGCCATTGCCGTGGCTGTCCTGGCTGAAATGGCAATCGGCGCATTGCATGCCGTTTTCGGCATGGATGCTCATCATATGAACGGTCTTGCCCGGATTGGTGCCCGCCTCGACGAACTGGTCCTCGTCCTCGCGGCGCCATTTCTCGGGATCGTCGTTGCTAACGATATTGCCTTCCGCGTCGAGGAGGTTGCCCTCGCGGTCGCGCTTGAAGATAGCGCGGAAGTTCCAGCCGTGGCCGTGATAGTCGCCGAACTGCGTGTCGCGCGCCACTGCGTTGAGGTCATAGACGTTGCGCAGGAAGTCGATGTCGCCCCAGAGCCCGCGCGGGGCCGCGCCTTCGGGGTTGCGATCGTTGATGGCGCGCACTTCCTCCGCCGTGGGATAGCGCTGGGTGAGGTACTTGGCCGCGTAATCCTCGTCGCTCATGCCCTCGGGGCGCGGGGTGCGGTTTTCCGGCCCCGGCCACATCAGCGGCGCGTCGCTCTCGTAATCCCACATCGTGTAGCCGAGGTAGGAATTGAGGAAGATATTGGGCTGGTGCATGTGGCAGTTCATGCACTGGCTGGTGGGAATGGCGCGGGTGAAGACGTGCTGCAGCGGGTGGCCGCGTTCGCGATCGCCCTCGGGTACTTGATGGCCAGCGCCGTGATCGTCGTCATGCCCGTCATTGGGCTGGATCAGCCCGCCGTGACCGCCATCATGTTCATCGCCATGGTCCTCGCGCATCTGGCGGTTGATCGTCGGGTCGACGGTAATGGTCTGCCCGTCGCGGCCATATTGCGCATAGATCAGCGAATGGCGCGGCTCGCGGTCATTGGCATAGACCACGTGGCAGGATGAACAGCCCGAATGGCGATAATCGCCCGGCTGGTCATTGGTGCCGATGAACCATGTGAAGGGATCGTTGAGGCGCGTCTTGTGGATGTTGAGCACCGGGATCGCGGCGCGCAGGCCTGTGCCGGGACCGCGGTTGGACTGGCGCAAATCGGGTCTGCCGGGCTCCTCCAGCCGCTGAACAAGGCCGGTGGGGTTGGGCAGGCCGATCTCGGGGAACTGGCTGGCAATATTGCGTCCGCTGCGTTCGAACACGCGGAAGACGTCTGCCGGGGGAACCACCTGCCATGTCGGCAGCGGATAGAGCGTGGCCAGCGCGCCGCGCGCCTGCTGTTCGGCGGTGACCGTTCCGGCGGGAATGCCGGGCGAGAGGATGCGGGCCGCCTCGCCATCCGGCGTATAGGCCTCACCGATCACGTAGTTCTTGAAGGGCAGAATGCCGTTGTTGTAGGACGCGCCGCCCCACAGCATGGCGCCGGTGGCCATCAGCGAGCGTTCCGCCGCCTCGATCAGCGACATGTGGCAGGCGCCGCAAGCCTCGCGCACCACGCGGTAATCGCTGGGGTTGTTGAAGCGCAGGAACTCCGGGCTCTCGTTGTTGAGCAGGGCGTAGGAGCGTTCGGGATTGGCCGAGCTGGGGAAGTGCCAGCTTTCGGGCAAAGTCGGCAGCACATGCGCCGCATCGCGCGCAGCGACATAGTCCGGATGGTCGAAATCGAGATCGGGGTTGCCGATCACATCGGCGTTGCCGCCGTGGCAGTCGATGCAGCCCAGCCGCACGGCGTCGCTGGCATGCATGGACGGCGCATCGGTCTGCACGTGGCAGGAATAGCAGCCTTCCGACTTGCCCATCATCTCTTCGAGCGTCTGGTTCTGCGGCGCGGCGGGTGCGCGGACCAGCGAGTAATCGCGCTCGATTGGCGTCTCCCCGCCGCCAGCGGCCTGCGTCTGCGGACCAATAACCACCGCAGCTGCAGCCATCACAAGGCTGGCAGCGAGTGCGACATGGCGTTTGGGGAGGGCGAGTTTCAGCATCAGTAGCTCAGCGTCATATTGGCCAGGACCGAATAATAGGCCCGGTCGCCATCGAGATTGTCATAGAGGTCGCGGAAACCGTCACCCGAAACCAGCGTGGCGGCGGACAGGCGGCCGACGATATTCTGCGTCGCCTTGGGACGCCAGATCGCCGAGGCGGAAAGGTCGAAACCGATATCCTTGGGGATCGATCCTTCGACACGCAGCGTTTCTAGCACGGTCGTATTCTCGAACCACAAATGGTTGGCATTGGCGGACACACGCACTTCCGGCGAGATGTCAAAATCCGCGCCTATACCCGCCAGGATCAGACCGGGGTTGTTGAAGTTGGACTGTCCCTGTTCCTTGGAGCTGCGTAGCGAATTGAGGATGCCGTTGCGCCCGTTCACGCTGATCGCGCGGCCGCCCCCGGCAAAGGGAATGGTCTGGCGGATCCAGTAGCTTGTATCCGCACCCGCAAAGACGGGGTTCTCGAAGATCGCGTCGAAACCCTTCTCGGTGTCATCGAAGGGGTCGCCATCGCCGCTGGCCCAGGCGCCGGAGAGGCGGAAGCGCGCCCAGTCGCGGTCATAGGAAAGCTCGACCGCGCCGAATTGCGCGCTGATATCGGCCGGACGATCGGTGAAGAAGCTGTTGCGATCCTCGCCCAGCGCCCAATAGGCGCTCGCGGTCATATTGATGCGCCCGATCCGCCCGTCGGCATTATAGCCGAGATAGACCACATCGTAATCGCGTCCGCGCAAGCTGCCGAGCAGGGCAGGGCGCACGGGAAAGCCGTTATCGTCGATCTCGACGCCGTTCCCTTCCCGGTTGCGGTTGTAGACCACGGTGAACTGGCTGGTGAGTGCGGGGATCAGGAAGTCCTGGCGATAGACATTGGCGAGGAAGACCAGATCATCGCGCGGGCGCTGCACCACCGAGTTGAGACCCGAGTTGGTGTCCTTCTCCAGCCGCCAGAAGGCGCCGAGATTGTACTGGAAGCGGTTGTTGTCACGATTGCCGAAAAAGCGGATGCCGAGCTGGTTGTCATTGAACAGGAAGCCGCGGAAATCCGCCTGCATCGGCTGGATTCCGATACGGAAGCTGTCGAAGTCATACCGGTCCGAAACGTTGCGGATGTGATAGTCGAAGAATGCTTCCTGCACGCCCAGGAAATGGTCCGTCCGGTGCGTGGGCTTGCTCGGTTCCACATGCAGCACGCGCCGTTCCGGTACGTCGACATGGTTGACGTTGTAGGCCAGCGTCAGGCGGTATTCGACATCGGGCGGCTTGTAGGCGGTGGCGCCTTTCAGCAGCGCGAAACCGGCGATGAAGGTCTGCGAGAAGACGTAGGAGAAGTCCTGGCCGAATACGTCAAGCCGGTCCGGGTCCTGTGTCGTCTGTACGCCCACGGGGATGGGGAAGGTGCGCGGCTCGAAAACCGTGTCGGAAATGAAATTGGCGATGAAGAACCAGTCGTGCCCTTCGAGGCCGAGGAACTTGGGCGTACGGCACTTTGTGCTGCCATAGGGCGGCTCCTCGCCGCGCGCTTCGGCGGTTTCGCGCAAGATGCGGCGGCGTTCCTGCTCTTCCTCGCTGGGAATGCAGATCGGGCGGTCGCCCTTGTAGGTGTTCTGGTTGTAGGGATCGAGCGGGTCTTCGACCACCAGTCCCAGGTTCTGGATCAGCCGCCAGCGATCGGGAATGGGGATTTGGTCTGCCGGAAAAGCTTCGGGAGGCGGCGCGCGCACTGCTCCGGGATTGTCCTGCACCACCGCATCGGGCAGGTCGCTGACATAGCCGGGCCTTGTGCGCCCTTCGAGGATTTCAGGATCGACCGGGTCGGCAGGCGGCTCCACCAGCGTGTCTAGACCGCTTTCGGGCGGGATGCGGTTGGTCTCTCCCGGCAGGGGCGCGAGAACCGGTGCAGCCGCAGGCGCTTCCTCCGGCTGGGCTGTCGCCGCCTGCGCCAACAAGGGCAATATGAGGAAAGCCGCGCTCACAGCCCCTGGCACACGTTCTGTTCGGAGGTGCCCAGGAAGGGCGCGAAGGGGCAATTGATGTAGCGAAGGCGAACGATGCGCCCGTTCACATTCACCTCGATGCGGTCAGCGCGGATCGAGGGATCGGCATTGCCGATGCCGCCCACGCGCACGCCGCCATTATGCGCTCCCAGGAAACTGACCATGTCGTCCTGGTCGATACCGTCGCCCGAAACGCCGATACCGCCGACAAGCTGGTTGCCGCGATAGATCGGCACCGATCCGGGGAAGATCTGGATGCCATTGGCCACGCGCCGCTGGCCCGGTGCTGCTTCAGGCACGTTCGAACAGCCCACCGGCGTATCGCTCTGTGCGCCAGCCGTGGCGACATAGGTCACGTGCTGGACGATATTGCCTGCTACAAGGTCGGTCTGCAGCCCCACGGCGAAGGGGCTGAACTGATTGGCATTGGCTACCGAAAGCGGACCCGGAGGCTGGCCTACTTCGCCATCGGGGAAATAGGGCCGCGACAGATTGCCGCCCGAACGATCGGCAAAGGCATGTGAGCCGGTCAGCGCATTGGCATCGCCCAGGAAGTTGCGAACGCGCTGGACATATCCTGCCACATCTCCCCCGGCGGCGAGCAATTGCTGCCCTGCCGCCGCGTTCGAGAAAAAGGCCGCCGTGCGGGCTTTCTGCAAACTCACGTCCGTGCCGAACACCGGGCCGTCGGGTGAGCGCACGATTCCCAGCACCGCCCCATGCGTATCGACCACGCTGACGGTCGCCTGCATGCGGCTGTCGAGCGGACGGCGGATCTGCGCGCGGGAACGGGAGAGGACAGAGAAGGCCTCTTCCATGATCGCGCGCACTTCGGCTGCCGTCAGCGGCTGGGCGATGCTGGCGCTATCGGTGCCCGCGCGGATCGGATAGCGCGGATTGCCGTTGCCGTCTGTCAGCACGAAAGCATCGGGATTGGCGAATTCCGCCGCGGTGGCCGCGCGGATGCCCGAAGCCTCTGTGCCATAGGCTGTTCCCGCACGGACCGTCCCGTCGCTATAGCCGGTAACGGGGACCAAGGCTCCCTGAGCGGCACCGAAATTGGTCTGAAGGGTCGAGAGCTGGCCCGCCGCAGCATCGCTGAAGCGCAAGGCGGTGCCATCGACGAAGATCATCTCGGCGCGAATATCCTGCGGCGGCATGAAGCCCTGGATGCCGGCCAGCGCAATCGCCTCTTCATCGTCGAGGTCGGTATCGAGAATGTTGGCATCGAAGCCGTAATCGCCATCGCCCATCACGCCGATGCCGCCAACGACAACACCATTCTTGTAGATCGGGAAGCCGCCCGGATCGGCGGACAGGCCCAGGGGCGAGCGCTTGGGCCCGATCATCGCACCCGCGCCGCCACCCATCTGGAACCGCTGGCTGAGGTCGGAACAGGGCAACTGGCTGAACTGCACGCCGAACAGCGGCCCGCTCTCCAGGCCGACTGTCGTGGGCGCGGGCGGGAAATGCTGCTGCACGATCTGGCTCGCCGTGCGGGTGGAAAAGGCATTGCCGCTGCTGGACAAATATGCGCCGGTAATCGCCTTGGCGATGGCGCCGGTCACCGCTGGAACTTGCGCGCCTTGCAGGCCGATCTCGGTGCCCATCGCTGCCGTGCCGCCGATAGTCTCACGGCTCACCGTCATCAATGTGGGCGCGCCGGTCATCCGGAACACGGCGAGCACATTGCCTACGCGGTCGGTTACCGCGATGATCGAGGGCAGTCCGCGCGCCTGCGCCTCGCCCGCCGCCTGCGCGATGATCTGCTGCACCTCGGCGACGGTGAGCGATTCCTGCGCGGGCGGGCTGAACACGCCGCCGCTGGGCGGAGGCGCTGGTGTTGGCGTAGGCGTGTTGCCGCTGTTCCCGCCGCCCGTACCGCCACCGCCGCAGCCGCCGAGGACCAGCGCGGCGCTTGCCAATAGAGCTGTTGCCCGGCGCAAACGCATTACCGCAGCCGCCCGATCGCATTGACTGCATTGCCCAGCGCAGAGCGGAACTCGCCCGGATTGTAACTCTCCGGGCTGCGCACTGCCCGATAGGCGCGGTTGATGTCGGCGCGGATTCCTGCGGCTGCACCCACGGTGATCCGGCCCTGCCGCACCAGCGCGTTGAGCAGCGTGTCGACCGCCATCACCGCCTGCGCCGAACCGGTATAATCGGTGAAGCGCGGATTGGTGGTGCGCCCACCGATGATTGCGATCACTTCGAACGCATCGTTCCCGCCATAGGTGCGCGCTGCCAGTGCGCTGGAGAGTTGCACGGCCTCGCTGCGCAGGGCGTTGGCTGCGGTTTCCGCCTGCGGGCGCCCCTGATCCATGGCATCGTGGAAGTTGCGGCTGGCGGCGCGGAACGCCTCGGCGCGCGCCGGGGCGAGCGCCTGTGACACCGCATCGAGCATGATGATGTTCTCGTCATTGAACGGCGGCTGGCCGAACGGAATGGGGCGCTGCGGATTGGTCTCGAAAGTCAGGCGCCGGTCCGGCCCATCCGTGATCGGGCGATGGCAGCTGTGGCAATCGAAGAAATAGAATTCGGGAAACACGCCTTCGGTCGCAAGGTTGCCCTGCGAAAAGAGGCCCGTCGCCCGCGCCACGGCTTCGGCCTGGCCGACAGCCCAGAGCTGGACGGAATCGGTCATGCCCTTGCGGTCGATATAGTCGCTGTCGATGTCGTGATGCTGCTGGAAGGCGCTGAACAGGTCGAGCTCGAAGGTGATGCGCGGGTGGCCGGCCGCCATCATCGCATGGGTGACGAACTGCCCCTCTTCCGCGCTGCCATAGTGGCAATCGAGGCAGACCTTGGCGCGGGTCTGTGGCTGTTCCAGCGCAACGAGACCGTTGGAAAGGTTCGCATCATGCGTGCCGCCCACCTTGTAATGGGTCGATATCCAGCCTGCCGCCGCGCCGTGGCAGCTTTCGCAGCCCACCCCGTCGCTGGTGTGGAAGCGCGGGCCCTGGTCCGAGGCGGCGACATTGGTGGCATGGCAGCCAAGGCATTCGGATCGCGATGTGGCATTCTCCCACCCCAGCGATTGCGCGATCTGCTGTCCGCGCCGCCCTGCCAGCACCGTATAGGAGCGGCTATGCGCGCCGCTGACCGCGGTGGGCGATTGCCAGGTGGCAATCTCGTCCTGCCGCACCACGGCACCATTGCCCTCGGTGCGGCCATGGCAGGTGGAGCCTGCACAGGAAGCGACGCCGGTATAGGAATAGGAACCCTGCGCCGTCGCGCTGCCCGATTGGGGCAGGCCGGTGACGAGGGAGATCGCGCCCAGGATTGCTATGGCAAGAACTGGCAGGATGGCGCGAGCACGAACAAGAGCGGTTGCGAGGCTCCTTCGCTTGCTGCGCTCTGTCATTCTCAACCCCCCAATTTCGCGTCCCACGCGCATGGCAGGACACTAACTGCCCGACAACTCCGCGCCAAGCTCCCCAGCATGGCGGACATGATCTATCCCCTATTGCACGGTCAGGGCCTGCGCCATTTGTTCAAGCTGGACCATGCAGCCATTGGCGATCAGGCTCTGCGCCATTGCTTCAGCACCCTCGGGCACCTCTTCCAGGAACACGAATTTCACCTGCACCGCGCCATTGCCCGTGCCGATGGTATAGCTTGCCCCCTCGACCGGCGGATTTGCGGCGTCCCATCCGGCGAGCATTTCGCCTGCCGGGAATGTCACGCTGTACGATGGCTCTCCCTGATCCTCGCGGCTAACAGCATATGTGCTCTCCGCCTGACGGTCCGCGCGCCACAGGCGGATATTGGCCGGATCGACCTGGCAGGAGGTGCCCGATCGGGCGACATCGACATACCACAGGTTCGGATTGCTCACTTCGCCCGTGTCGGTGACGCCGCGGACAGCACCTGTTCGTGCCCTTGTGGCGGATCGCTGGGTGGTCAGCGAGGCAAAGGCGCGGTTGCGGTTGGCACCGCTCTGGCTGGAGAGCACGAATGTGCCTGCTCCGCGAAACACGCGCGTGCCGCCGTTGTCGAGCACGGTGATCGAATCGCCGTCGCGCAGGGTCACAGGCTCATTGCTGCCTATCTGGCGGCCCACGGGAAAACTGCCTGCCGACGGTCCGCTGGAGGAAACGACCACGCCGGCCAGTACCGCAACCGAAGACAGGGCCACGCTCGTCACGGTCAGCACGCCAGCCGCGCAAATATTTCTAGCCCAGGACATAGGCTCCTTCCTCGTTCAAATCTCTGCACCGCTCTAGCAAATTGTGCAGTGCCTTGTCAGTCTTGTACCTGGCCACGATCTCCTGCAGCAGGTCCAGCGCTTCGTCGGTATCCTTCTCCAGCAATTGCAGGGCTTTTTCCAGCCCCTCCCTGTCGGAAGCGGGGAAATCGGGCACAGGTTCGAAGATATCGACCGGTCGTTTTCGCCCGCGCAGTACCACGCGTCCCATCGGTCGCCACCAGTCGAGCCCAGAGCGTTCGGCGAATTCGCGGCTCGCCATGACCGATGATTCGAGTGCCTTGTTGGCTGCTTCCAGGCGTGCGGCCGTGTTCATGGAATCGCCCAGAGCGGTATACTGGATGCGGTTCTCGCCGCCGAAATTGCCGACCACGGCATCGCCGAAATGCATGCCCACGCGGGTCTTGCCCACTGGCGGCAGGTTCGGGTCCATGGCGGCCACTTCCTTGCGGAAATCCTCGCCCGCCTGCCACAGGGCGTATCCGGCGCGCGCGGCGCGGATGCCGTCATCGGGGCGCGAAATCGGTGCGCCCCAGAAGGCCACCACCGCATCGCCCACGAATTTGTCGAGTATGCCGCCGTTTTCAAGCACCACCTTGCTCAGCATTT
This sequence comes from Erythrobacter sp., assembly GCA_024642335.1. Taxonomy (GTDB): domain Bacteria; phylum Pseudomonadota; class Alphaproteobacteria; order Sphingomonadales; family Sphingomonadaceae; genus Alteraurantiacibacter. The sequence goes on along the minus strand of JAHEBH010000047.1, from coordinate 6,408 downwards.
CGAGATAGCGGTTGAGCAACTTGGCGACCATTTCCGGTTCGAGCGCATGGCTCATCTTGGTGAACCCCTCGAGGTCGGAGAAGATCACGTAGATCGGCTTCTTCTCGCCATGCAGGGCGAGGAGTTCCGGCTTTTCGATGATCTCGTCGGCAATGCTCTGCGGCAGGTACTTGCCCAGCGCCCCCTGTGCGAACCGGCGCGCGACTGCCGAACTTGCCCGCGCGGTGGAAACCGTGGCGGCGAAGGCCACGATCCAGCCCAACGCCGGGCCAATGGCGGGGAATTCATGCGTGTCGAAACCGCGCGCATGGAGATAGAATGGCAGGCCGATAAAGACCGCCAGCTGCATGATCAGCAGCGGGGCAAACTTCCAGCTGCGAAACTCCAGCAGACCGGTCAACGCGGCAGCGACAACCACGATTGCTGCGAGAAACCAGATGTAGAAATCGGAAGGCTTCGCCAGCCGCGCGCCGTCGAGCATCTGGGCGATGGTCGTGGCGTGGATTTCGATACCCGGTGGACGGATGTCGGCGACGCCCTCTGCCGTCGCGTCGTCGTCAAAGGTGGAGAACGGCGTCAGCGCCCGGTCGTAATCGATGATATCCCCGCCAACCAGGACGTAGGCACCTGAAATCGACTGCGCGAACTGGTCGCGGATTTCGGGCACGGCCAGCAGGTCGTCATTGGCAAAGAGGTCGATCTTGAGCGTGTTGAACACAGGAACGTCTCGCAGCGCGGGCTTGCGATAGCGAATCGCCCCTTCATAGCCCGGGAAGGTCAGCGCCTCCGGTTCGTTTGCGCTTTCCAGCATGACTCGCCCGATCAAGGGCGGCAGACCTTCCTCGATCGAAGGCCAGACCCGGGTGACGCCCGAACTTTCGGAGAGCCTTATGCTAGCCGGACGGACATGACTGCCTTCGAGCTCGGCCATGAAGCCGTCGAGATATTGCTGCTGGTCGTAGCCGATATCGAGCCTGTTGGTCGCCTCGGTAGCATAAGCGACCGCCACCGGCGTCTGCATGGCCCGGAGTGTTTCGATGAGCTCCGCGTCCTCATCCTGCGGCTGGTCGAACAGTATATCGATGCCGATGGCCTTGGCGCCCATTGTGTCAAGATTGCGCAGCGCGCGCGCCAGCATGCCGCGATCGAGGGGAGAGCGCTTTTGCAGGTCGATCAGCGTCTGGTCATCATAGACGACCATGACAACGCGCGGATCGTTCTCCACCTGCTCGGCCAGGACGAAACTGCGATAATCGAACAATGCGCGTTCCGCATTATCCGTGAAGGGAATGTTCCAGCTGAAGCGCGCCAGCAGCAGCGCCAGCACCAGCAACACGGCAGTGAGCGCCAGGCGCCGCGGTCCGGCCTCGCGCACATTGCGCCAGCCAGCCGAAAACATCGCGACTGTCGCGCTCATGGCCATATCAGGAACAGCTTTCCTTTTGCCGGAAAGGAGCCCGCATCATTTCTTCCACGATTGTCACGATTCCTCCCTGCAACTTGGAGGTTGGGGGATCGTTCAGTACAAGGCAAGCGTGTTAACGCTGTGTCTGGGCGCTTTATTTTATCACCGCGAAGTGGTCTTCTCCTGCACTGGGCAGATAGGCGATTCGCCAGTCTTGCGTTGAATTACGCATGCGGTCGAAGTCGCCTCGCTTTTAGGGGGATCAAGCAATGGCAGTTTCCGACCACGTCGACTTTCCGACCTTCATGGAAGGCGTGAAGAAGCGCAATCCGCACCAGCCGGAGTTCGTCCAGGCAGTGCAGGAAGTGGCAGAGGACATCTTCGACTTCATCGAGGACAAGGAGGATTATCACTCCGAACAGATCCTGCGCCGCATTGCAGAGCCGGACCGGGTGGTCTCGTTCCGCGTGTGCTGGGAAGACGACAACGGCAATGTTCGCGTGCAGCGCGGCTACCGGGTGCAGAACAACAATGCCATCGGCCCCTACAAGGGCGGCATCCGCTTCCATCCTAGCGTGAATGAGAGCGTGCTCAAGTTCCTCGCCTTCGAGCAGACCTTCAAGAACGCGCTGACGGGCCTGCCGATGGGTGGTGGCAAGGGCGGTTCCAACTTCAACCCCAAGGGCAAGAGCGTGCGCGAGATCATGCGCTTCTGCCAGAGCTTCATGACCGAGCTTTATCGCCACATCGGCGCCGACATTGACGTGCCGGCCGGCGACATCGGCGTGGGCGGGCGCGAGATCGGCTTCATGTTCGGCCAGTACAAGCGCATCACCAACGAATTCACCGGCGTGCTGACCGGCAAGGGCATGGAATATGGCGGCTCGATGATCCGTCCCGAAGCGACCGGTTACGGCGCGGTCTATTTCCTCGCCAACATGCTGGCGACCAAGGGCATGGACCTGACGGGCAAGACAGCGATCATCTCCGGCTCGGGCAATGTGGCGACGCATGCGGCGGAAAAGATCGTCCAACTGGGCGGCAAGGTGCTGACCCTGTCGGATTCGGGCGGCTTCGTGCACGATCCGGACGGCATCGATCTCGAAAAGATCCAGTGGGTCAAGGAACACAAGACCCACCGTCGTGGCCGCATTTCCGAATATGCCGATGCCTTCCCCCGCGCGACCTTCCACGAGGGCAAGACGCCGTGGGGCGTCCCCTGCGATGTGGCGCTGCCCTGTGCCACCCAGAACGAGCTGCTGGGTGCGGATGCTCGCACGCTGGTCGCCAACGGCTGTATTGCCGTATCAGAAGGTGCCAACATGCCGACCGACCTCGACGGCGTCCACGTGTTCAAGGCCGCCAAGACGCTCTACGCGCCGGGCAAGGCCTCCAACGCGGGCGGGGTTGCCGTCTCGGGCCTGGAAATGAGCCAGAACTCCGCACGGCGCAGCTGGAAGGAAGAGGAGCTGCAGCAGATGCTGAAGGACATCATGTCCGGCATCCATGCCCGCTGCGCCGAATATGGCACGCAGGACGGTGGCCACATCGACTATGTGAAGGGCGCAAACATCGCCGGCTTCAAGAAGGTCGCCGATGCCATGCTGGCCTTCGGGGTGGTGTAGCTCTCGCAGGAACCGTTCGTCCTGAGCCTGTCGAAGGACGAAGAGAGGGGTGGTGCCATGTCGTGGTTCGACAAGCTCACCCCGAACGGACGCTAACCTGCAGGCCGCGTCACCAGCGCCTTGCCTTCGGGAGCGAAAGTGACCGAGGCGAGGTCCGGTGCCAGCGCGCACTGGCCGGGGCGAACCACTTCGCCTGCCGCCACCACTTCGCCTGACAAAGGCAATACCAGCAGCGGCTGCGCATAGGCGTAGAGCAGGCCATCATCGGCCACGCCGTGCACCAGGTCGAGCGTGAAATAGGGGCCATCGACCAGCGTGACATGGCCCGCCGGCGGCAGCTGCTTGTGCAGGCTGGCGGGATAGCGCGCGCCGCTCGCCACCGCGATCCCTTCGTCCAGATGCAACTCGCGCGGGCGGCCATAGTCATAGAGGCGATAGGTAATGTCGGAGTTCTGCTGCACTTCGACCAGCGTCACCCCGGCGCCGATGGCATGCACCGTGTTGGCGGGGATGTAGAAGAAGTTGCCCGCCTGCACCTCGTGCCAGACGAGCAAATCCTCAATCGACCCGTCGAGCGCGGCCGCGCGCATGGCTTCGGCACCAATTTCCTCGTGAAATCCGATGCCGAGCGTGGCTCCGGGTTCTGCGTCGAGGACCAGCCAGCACTCCTCCTTGCCCTGCCTGCCGAGGCCCTTGGCCTCGGTCTGGGCGTCGGACGGGTGGCACTGGACCGAGAGTTTCTCACTGGTGAAGATATATTTTACCAGCAGTTCACCCAGCGCCGCGGGCGGCTCGAACCATATTTCGCCGGTGCGCGTGTCCGGGATTGACTGGAACGGTGGCGGCAAATGCTCGCGGCCCCAGGGCTTTTCAACGGTGCGTGTAGTGAGCAACATGGTGGTCAGACTACTCCCTGTGCGTGGGCTTCCTCGACGATCGAGAGGTCCCATTCGAGCTTGCCCAGATCGTCGCGCCTGAAGGTGCGGATGGCGGTGTAATCGCCCGCCTCGACCTTCTTCACGAAATCGGGATCGCCGATCAGCGCGCGGCCCACGGCGACCATGTCGAACTCGCCAGCTGCCATGCGTGCGGCAAGGTCCTCAATCGCCACTTCGACGCGCGGTTTGGGATCGACCCCCTTCATGAAGACATCCATGACATCGGTATCGAGGCCGACACTGCCGACGGTAATGACCGGCAGGCCGCCGCCCGCCTTGGTCCAACCGGCGAGGTTCTTGCCATCACCGTCCCATTCCGATTCCCAGAAGCGGCGGGTGGAGGCGTGCAGCACGTCGACACCGGCATTGCCTAAGATCGTCGCCATCGTCGCAAGGTCTTTGGGTGAGGGCGCAACCTTGGCCTCGTAATCGACCTCCTTCCATTGCGAGAAGCGCAAGGCGATGAGGAATTCCGGCCCGCATGCTTCGCGAACGCCGGCAACGATCTCTGCCGGAAAGCGAGCGCGGTGGGCAATGTCCAGCCCGCCATACCCATCGTCGCGAATATTCGAGCCGTGCCACAGGAACTGGTCGAGGAAGTATCCGTGGGCCGCATGCACCTCCACGCCGCATGCGCCGATGTCCTTGCTGATGACGGCGGAGCGCACAAAGCCGTCGCGAATTTCGGCCAGCTCATCCAGCGTGGCGGCGCGTCCGCTTTCCTTGCCGGGATGCGCAAGGCCGCTGGGGCTGAGTGCCTGGCCATCGGAACGCATCGCTCCCTCGTGCCAGAGCTGGGTCATGAACTCCCCGCCTGCTGCCCGCACTTCGTCCGCACATAGCGCCCATGCATCGCGCGTGGCCGCATTGAGATGCGCCGCGCTCGGCTGCACCGTGGCGGAGGGGTGATCGATGGCCGCGCTCTCGCCAATGATCAGCGCCGTCCCGCCTTGTGCGCGGCGGCGGTAATAGGCGGCGAGTTCGGCAGTTGGTGCACCATTTACGCACATGCCCCGCTGCATGGCGGGCATGACCCAGCGGTTGCGGAACGTGGTCGCGTTCAGCGTGATGGGCGTGAACAGGATCGCGGCGTCTGGCTTGGTTTTGGCGTGCATGCGCAGGGTTTTAGCGCGCCGGGCAGGAATGGCCAGAACACTGTGCTGTCAGGCCGCCAAGGCGGGCTTTCCACCCCACAGCAGTTCCGACCTGACGATGGGCGTGCCATAGAGCAAGCGCCATCCATCGGGGTGGTCGGTGGCCTGGACACAAAGCGCATCGGCCAGCTTATGTGCCTGCATTGCGTCTCTCCCTTACAGGAGAGACTGCCGCACGCTGGCCGATTTGCCATTGGTCATTCCGCGAGGAAGCTCTCCAGCGCCTGCAGGAAGGCATCGGGCTGGTCGAGCATGAGGAAATGCCCGGCAGCGCCCACGCCTACCGTCTCCACTTCCGGCAGGGCGGCATATTGCGCGCGGTAGAAAGGTTCGGCCTGCTCGCGCGTGGGGTAACTGTCGTTCCATGGGAATACGACTGTCACCGGCGCGGTGATGGCGGCGATATCTTGCCGCATGTCGGTGGTAAGATCGTCATAGGCGAGCTGACCAGCAACGCGCGGGTCGGCGCGCCCCGCCCATTCGACAAGGTGCGGCAGATGCACAGGGTCGAGCACCTGGCCCTGCACCTGAGCAGCAAGCTGTTCGGGCGTGAGATCCTGCCCATAGGTGGCGATCATGCCGTCGCGCAAGGCGGCGGCCTGCGGCTCGATCATGTCCATGGTCACCTCCTGCCCGGGCGCGGCGAGCACGCCGAACCATGGCATGGCATCGACGATCATCAGTCTGCCCGGAAGATCAGGATGACGCGCGCCCAGGGCAAGTGCGGCAAGGCCGCCCATGGAATGGCCCACCACGGCGGGTTTTTGCAGACCTTGCTGCGCGATATAGCTGGCCAGTTCTTCCACCATGGGTGCCAGGACCGGCCCTTGGGCATTGATACCGGCGTCCTCGCCAAACCCCTTCACCTGCACGAGATGCAGGCGGTAGTGGGTGGCGAGCTCGCGGGCGGTGGGTTGCCAGACATCGCGCGGCGTGGCGAGGCCGGGTATCAGGATCACGTCCGGCCCTTCGCCGATTACTTCAACGCTGAAGCGCTCGTATGCAGCCTCTTGCGCCGCGACAGTGACGGGGAAGGCCGGGATCAGCGTCAGCCCCAGACTCATCAGCAGGATGAAAGGCGCACGAAACGATGCGCCGAAAGTGGCACGTAAAGTCATTGTCAATTTCCTTTTTGGATGGATCTGCGCGTCAATCGCGCAGGAAGATCTCTTCAATCGGCATTTCGAAGACGTCGGCGAACTTGAAAGCGAGCGGCAGGGATGGGTCGTATTTCCCCGTCTCGATCGCATTGACGCTCTGCCGGCTGACGCCGAGCCTGTCAGCAA
>JAHEBH010000046.1 GCA_024642335.1 Erythrobacter sp. | reverse complement strand
GCGGCAAGCGTCTTTGACAGCGCCATGCCCCTATGGCAAGGCGCGCGAATCTGCTTTTGGCCCCTTGATTTGAAGCAGCGAATCGGGAAAGGGGCGCATCCGGTTTCGATATCGAATTTACGCCTGCCCGATGGCGGGCGAGACAAGGACACAGAGATTATGGTCAAGCCTGAATGGGGCACCAAGCGTGACTGCCCGAAATGCGGTGAACGCTTCTATGACCTGGGCAAGGAAGACCCGGTCACCTGCATCGAATGCGGCAACAAGTGGACGCCGGAGCCTGTTCTGAAGTCCAAGCAGCCGATTCCGTTCGAGGAAGAAAAGAAGAAAAAGGATGAGAACGCGGATGCGGACCTCGCCGATGATGATCTGGAGGACATCGATGAGGATGATGATTCGCCGGACAACGATGTCGATCTGGGCGGTGATGACGACCTTGGTGTCGATACCGGTTCGGACAACGACTCCGCCGACGATACCTAATATCGCAGACAAGAAATTTACCCCTTGCGCTTCGGGAGCATCGCCAATAAATGGCGCCCTCCCGCAAGGGTGGCATCTGTGATATAGGTGCCAGACATGAATGGCACGGGGCCTTAGCTCAGCTGGGAGAGCGCAACACTGGCAGTGTTGAGGTCAGCGGTTCGATCCCGCTAGGCTCCACCATTCACTGAATTACTGGGTGAAATTCCCACGCTGGCCGATGAGTTTTCATCCGCCGGCGTTTTTCGCGTTTGGAGCTTTGCCAACAAGAGTGGCCCCACTTTTGCGGTTCGGTAAAGCGATCAACTGTTTTGGCACCCAGCGGTGCCGGTAAGGAGTGGCAGAGGCATATGTTCGATACGCTGTCCGACAATCTCGGCAATGTCTTCGATCGCCTGCGCGGGCGCGGTGCGCTCAGCGAGCAGGATGTGCGCGATGCCATGCGCGAAATTCGCGTGGCCTTGCTGGAAGCGGACGTGGCGCTGCCCGTCGCGCGCGATTTCATCGGTCGCGTCACCGAAAGGGCGGTTGGCTCGCAGGTCCTGAAATCGGTCAAGCCGGGCCAGCAGGTCGTCAAGATCGTCAATGACGAACTGGTCGCCATGCTCGGCGGCGAAGCGGAGACGGGGGGTGAGGGCGTTCCGCTCAATCTCGATGTCCGCCCGCCGGCGGTGGTGATGATGGTCGGCCTGCAGGGTTCGGGCAAGACCACCAGCACCGCCAAGATCGCCAAGCTGCTGAAGGACAAGCACGGCAAGAAGCCGATGATGGCCTCGCTCGACGTCAACCGTCCGGCGGCGCAGGAACAGCTCGCCGTTCTGGGTGAGCAGGCCGATGTCGCCACGCTGCCGATCATTGCCGGACAGCAGCCGGTCGATATCGCCAAGCGCGCTTTGCAGGCTGCCAAGCTGCAGAACGTCGATGTGCTGCTGCTCGATACTGCAGGCCGCCTGCATGTCGATGAAGCGCTGATGGCCGAAATGAAGGCGGTTGCCTCGGTTTCCGCACCGGTCGAAGTGCTGCTCGTTGTCGACTCGCTGACCGGCCAGGACGCGGTCAATGTCGCGCAGAGCTTCTCTGACGAAGTTCCGCTGACCGGCGTCGTGCTGACCCGCATGGATGGCGATGCGCGCGGCGGTGCCGCGCTGTCGATGCGCGCGGTCACCGGCAAGCCTATCAAATTCGCCGGTACGGGCGAGAAGATCGACGCGATCGAGCCTTTCCATCCGGCGCGCGTTGCCGACCGTATCCTGGGCATGGGCGACGTCGTCAGCCTGGTCGAGAAGGCTGCCGAAGTCGTCGACAAGGAAGAGGCGGACAAGCTCGCCGCGCGCATGATGAAGGGTCAGTTCGACATGAACGACCTGCGCACCCAGCTCTCGCAAATGCAGCGCATGGGCGGCCTCGGCATGCTCGCGGGCATGATGCCCGGCATGAAGAAGGCCAAGGCGGCGATGGCTGCCAGCGGCATGGATGACAAGGTGCTGGTGCATATGGATGCCATCATCGGCTCCATGACGCCGAAGGAACGTACGCGTCCCGAACTGATGAACGCCAAACGCAAGAAGCGCGTGGCTGCCGGTTCGGGCACCTCTGTGCAGGAGGTGAACAAGCTTCTCAAGATGCACCAGGAAATGGGCCGCGCGATGAAGCAGATCAGGAAGATGGGCGGGCTGAAGGGCCTCGCGTCCATGTTCGGCGGTGGCCTCGGCGGTATGGGTGGCGGTGGTGCCTCCGGTGGTGGTCTGGGTGGCATGCCCGGCCTGTCCGGCGGTGGTGCAGGCGGCCTTCCGCCCGACTTCCAGAATTTGTTGAACAAGAAGTAATTTTAAATATTTAATCCGAAAGGGACATTACAATGGCAGTTACTCTTCGTCTTTCGCGCGGTGGCGCAAAGAAGCGCCCCTATTACCGCATCGTGGCAGCAGACAGCCGCAAGGCGCGCGACGGTCGCTATCTGGAACAGATCGGCACCTACAACCCGATGCTGGCCAAGGACGATCCGGCTCGCGTCAACCTGAACGAGGACCGCATCCGTTACTGGCTGAGCGTTGGTGCCACCGCCAGCGACCGCGTTGCCCGCTTCCTGGACGTTGCCGGGATCAAGGAACGCGCTCCGAAGAACAACCCGAAGAAGGGTGAGCCGGGCGAAGCCGCCAAGGAACGCGCCGAAGAGAAGGCCGCAAAGCTGGCTGAAGCCGAAGAGGCTGCAAAGGCTGCTGAGGAAGAAGCCAATGCACCGGCCGAGGAAGTCGCCGCTGAAGAAGCTCCGGCTGAAGCTGCAGCTGAAGAAGCGCCCGCCGAAGAACCTGCCGCCGAAGAAGCACCGGCCGAGGAAGCTCCGGTTGAAGCCGCTGCTGATGAAGCACCTGCTGAAGAAGCTCCAGCTGAAGAAGCTCCAGCTGAAGAAGCTCCAGCCGAAGAAGCTCCCGCCGAGGAAGCTCCGGCTGAAGAAGAAAAGACCGGGGAATAATTTCTCTTGGCACAGGACAAGCCCGTCACCCTTGCAGCCATTATCGGCGCGCATGGCGTGACGGGCGAAGTCCGTCTGAAGCTGTTCGGCGAGGATCTTGCCTCGCTGAAACAATACAAGCAATTCAATGACGGCACGCTGACGCTCAAGTCCTTGCGTGACGACAACAAGGGCGGCGCCATCGCCCGTTTTGATGAGGTGGGCGATCGCAATGCGGCCGAGAAGCTGCGCGGTACTGCACTCACCATTCCCCGCTCCGCACTTCCCTCCCTGGAAGAGGACGAATATTACCACGCAGACTTGATAGGCCTCGCCGCTGCCTCCGACGCCGGGGAAGCGCTCGGCATAGTCGTCGCGGTCGAGAATTTCGGCGCTGGCGACGTAATCGAGATTGAGCGGCCCAACGGCAAGAAATTCATGGTGCCTGTGCGGCCCGAGGCTGTTCCCTCATGGGATTCTGAGAAGCTGGTCGTCTCCGCCGATTTCGTCGAGGCTTGAGTTAAGCGACTTAGTCGGCTAATACACCTGATGGGACATAGTCAGGGAATTGGCCTTATGTATACTGCAATCTGGATCGCTTCGGGGCTTGGTATACTCGCGCTTCTCGGTGGACTGTCCGCCAGCAGCGCGCTCGGCTTGCACCTAATGCGCCCTCAATGGACGCGAGGACGCCGCATACTTACGGCAGCGAGCTTCTCTGCCCTGCTCCCAATGTCGGTCGCATTCGCTGGACTTATTCTTGAGGGTGACGTCGAGGAAACAAGCGAGTTCCTGATCGCCATCCTCGCCCTGGTAGTCACCACCGTGATCCTTGCGATCCTCTGCCTGCCCGCCGCCTGGATGCTGACGCGTCATGCAGAAGCGAAGGACAATACTTCCCCGCAGATCGAAAAGGCCAAGGACGTTACGCCCCTGATCACCGGTTAGGACAAGGTCTTGCGCCTTTCCTTTGCGCGATAATGTATTAGGGGTTTTGCACGAAACTCTACGGAGACATCGCGCCCATGCTGATCCCCTTGCTCTACGCCGTGCTTGCCTTTGGCTTGCCCGTGGTGGTGGGCTTCGTCATGGCGCGCCGCAAGCCTGAGGCAGGACCATTCGTGGCATCCGGGCTGGCGTCCCTGCCGACGGGAACGATCTTTTTTGTGGCGGCGTACTCCCTGCGAGAAACGGCCGATGCTGCGCCCTATTGGGCATGGGCGCTGATCCTTTGGGGCACGGTCAGCCTGCTGTGCGGTTTTGGCCTCGGCATGTTTGGCCACGCCGTGGGATCGAAAAGGCAAGGGAAGTGACCTTCTCCACCATTGGTCCTAAAGCTAATTCGGAGATAGCACTCCAACCGCACTGGGAGGAACTCAAATGGACTCACTATTTCTTCATGCGATGAAGATTGTTGCCTTATGTTCAGTGGCGTCTGTTTTGGTGATTGCCGCATGCTGCAAGACGATGAAGCGAACGAATGTCCAACTGGCTGTTGCTATGCTGGTCAATATTGTAGGACTGCCATTTGGCTATTTCTTGTGGGCATACCGTGAGATCACCAGCGTCAGTGAACCAACCGCAGGGCTTGGAGTGCTCCTTGGTATGGGTCTTTTGGTGATAATGACAGTTGTTCTAATGAGCCTGGGTACCTTGATTACGTTAGTTGCTCATAATCCTATAAAGAGGTTCCTTGAGCCTCGAGACGATAATTGGCGCTCCGACTTCTAGAACTTTGTCATGACCTTCGTAGCCACCATCCTGACCCTCTATCCGGAGATGTTTCCCGGGCCGCTCGGCATCTCGCTCGCCGGGCGGGCGCTGGAGGAGGGGACGTGGAGCCTCGACGCGGTGCAGATCCGCGATTTCGCCACCGACAAGCATCGCACCGTCGACGACACGCCCGCAGGTGGCGGTGCGGGCATGGTGCTGAAAGCCGATGTGTTGGGTGCAGCCATAGACCATGCGCGCGCGCTCCAGCCTTCCTGTCCGGTTTTGGCGATGACGCCGCGCGGAAAGCCCATCTCACAGGCGCGGATTCGCGAGTTGGCGGCAGGTCCGGGCGTCACGATCCTTTGCGGTCGTTTCGAAGGATTTGACGAGCGGATATTCGAGGCGAAGCAGGTGGAAGAGGTGAGCCTCGCCGATATCGTGCTTTCGGGCGGAGAACCGGCGGCTTTGGCCATATTAGACGCTTGCATTCGGCTGCTTCCCGGCGTAATGGGCGCGCCTTCAAGCGGTATGGAAGAAAGCTTCGAACAGGGGCTTCTCGAATACCCGCAATATACCCGACCTGTTGAATGGGAAGGGCGCACGATCCCTGAAGTGCTGCGATCGGGGGATCATGCGAAGATTTCGGCTTGGCGAAAGCACAAGGCGGAAGACGATACACGGTTACGCAGGCCGGACCTTTGGGAACGCCATTGTGGCGTTCGGGACCAGCCTGCCTCTGATGCGCGGCGTGAAGATAAGGACTAGGACCAGTGAACCTGATCCAGCAGATCGAGGCGGAAGAAATCGCCAAGGCCGGGAAAGAAATTCCCGAATTCCGCGCCGGTGACACCGTGCGCGTCGGCGTACGCGTGGTCGAAGGCCAGCGTACCCGTGTGCAGAATTTCGAAGGCGTTGTGATCGCTCGCTCCAACCGCGGCATCAACAGCAATTTCACTGTTCGCAAGCTCAGCTTCGGCGAAGGCGTGGAACGCGTTTTCCCGCTGTACTCGCCGAACATCGACAGCATTACCGTGGTTCGTCGCGGCATTGTACGCCGTGCGAAGCTCTATTACCTGCGCGGCCGCACCGGCAAACGCGCTCGTATTGCAGAGCGTCGCGAAAACGTCGGCCAGTAATCGCCTAGATCGCAGATTGCGAAAACGAATATGGGGCGGTTCCGTGGCTAGCGGGGCCGCCCTTTTTCTTGCGCGCAAGCGCCAGGAATCCAGATCATCGAGAAGGAATAGACAGTGGGTTATCGTGTTGCAGTAGTGGGTGCCACAGGGAATGTCGGTCGCGAGATGCTCGCCATTCTGGCCGAGCGCGAATTCCCGATGGACGAGGTGGCTGCAGTCGCCTCTCCGCGCAGCCAGGGGACCGAGATCGAGCTGGGCGACACCGGCAAGATGCTCAAGTGCAAGAACATCGAGCATTTCGATTTTGCGGGCTGGGATATTGCCCTGTTTGCCTGCGGTAGTGGCCCGACCAAGGAATATGCCCCCAAGGCTGCGGCAGCAGGCTGCGTGGTGATCGACAACAGCTCGCTCTACCGCATGGACCCCGATGTGCCGCTGATCGTGCCCGAGGTGAACCCGGACGCGATCGATGGCTACAAGAAGAAGAACATCATCGCCAATCCCAACTGCTCCACGGCGCAGATGGTGGTGGTGCTCAAGCCGCTCCACGATGCCGCCAAGATCAAGCGCGTGGTTGTTTCAACTTACCAGTCAGTTTCTGGCGCAGGCAAGCAGGGCATGGACGAGCTGTTCGAGCAGAGCCGCGCGATCTTCGTCGGCGACCAGGTCGAACCGCGCAAGTTCACCAAGCAGATCGCCTTCAACGTGATCCCGCACATCGATGTTTTCATGGATGATGGCTTCACCAAGGAAGAGTGGAAGATGGTCGTCGAGACCAAAAAGATTCTCGATCCCAAGGTGAAGGTGCAGGCCACCTGCGTGCGTGTGCCGGTCTTCGTCGGCCATTCGGAATCGATCAGCATCGAATTCGAGAACGAGATCAGCGCCGAACAGGCGCAAGACCTGCTGCGCGAGGCGCCGGGCATCATGCTGATCGATAAGCGCGAGGATGGCGGCTACGTCACTCCGGTCGAATGTGCGGGCGATTACGCCACCTATGTCAGCCGCGTACGCGAAGACCCTACGGTCGATAACGGCCTGGTGCTGTGGTGCGTGTCGGACAACCTCCGCAAGGGGGCAGCGCTCAACGCGGTGCAGATCGCCGAACTTTTGGGCCGCACGCATCTGCAAAAGGGCTGATAGTCATCGTTTCCACGCAGACCATTTCGAGCTTCGACGGGACGCCTCTTGCCATCCACCGGATGGGCGGGGGGCGTCCCGTTCTGCTCTTGCACGGACTCTTTTCCAGCGCGGAAATGAACTGGATCCGTTTCGGCCATGCGCAGACCTTGGTCGATGCCGGATTTGAAGCGATCATGCCCGATCTGCGCGCACATGGGCAGAGCGGCGCGCCGCATGATGCGGCGAGCTATCCGCACGATGTGCTGGTGCGCGATGTGATGGCTGTGGCCGAAGAACTCGACCTGGAAGACTACGACCTCGTCGGCTTCTCTCTGGGCGCACGCACGGCTGTCAGCTGTGTATTGGCAGGCTTGACCCCTCGCAGGCTGGCAATGTGCGGCATGGGACTTTCCGGGCTTTCGGGTTGGGAGCGGCGTGGTGCTTTCTTCATCGACGCGATCGATCGCTTCGATGAGGTCAAGCAAGGCGATCCGGCCTATCTGGCGGTATCCTTCATGAAGCAGATGAAGGTGGACCGTGTGGCTGCGCGCCTGCTTCTGGAGGCAGTCGAGGATGTGGATGCCGGCGATCTTGCCCGCATCGGCATGCCTGCTGCTGTTATTTGCGGCGACAAGGATCGGGACAACGGTTCGCCGCAGGAGCTGGCCTCTGCCTTGCCCCTAGGGCGCCATATCGAGGTTCCCGGAACGCATATGTCGTGCGTGACAAAGCCGGAGCTGGGGCAGGCAATCGCCGAGTTCCTGGCGTCCTGAACGGAATTCAGGCCTGCACCAGCATGCTTGTGACAGAAAAAGGGCGCGGGGTCGGTTGACCTCGCGCCCTTCCTGTTTCGTGGCAGACTGGCTTATTCGCCAGTATCTTCCCCGGATTCCTCCGTAGCAGGCAGTTCGCCCAGCTCGCGGTCCGGATCGAGGGCTTCGGTGAAGCCTTCGCCTTCGGCGCGTTCTTCCTCGGCCACCTGGGCCAGGATGTCGACGCCCTGCCTCTGCAGTTCGGCCTCATCGTCCGAACGGGCGACATTGGCCTTTACGGTGATGCGGACTTCCGGATGCAGGGCGATGGTCACGTCAAAGATGCCGATCGTCTTGATCGGCGCACCCATGATGACCTGCTTCTTGTCAACGGCGTGGCCCTGGGCAGTCAGTGCTTCGGCAACATCGCGGACATTGACCGAGCCATAGAGCTGGCCGGAGTTGGAAGCTGCGCGGATCAGCACGATCTCTGCGCCGGCGACCTTGCCGCCCTGTGATTCTGCAGCGGTACGCTTGTCGGCGTTTTCCTTCTCCAGGCGATCGCGGTTTGCCTCGAAAACCTTCTTGTTGGCTTCGTTGGCGCGCAATGCCTTCTTCTGCGGGAGCAGGAAGTTGCGGGCATAGCCGTCACGCACGGAGACGACGTCGCCGATGGTGCCGAGCTTCTCGATACGTTCGAGGAGGATGATATGCATGGTTCCTACTCCTCTTACTTCACGATGTAGGGCAGCAGGCCCAGGTGGCGGGCGCGCTTGATAGCCTTGGCCAGTTCACGCTGCCTCTTGGCGGAGACGGCGGTGATACGGCTCGGCACGATCTTGCCACGCTCGGACATGAAGCCCTGCAGCAGGCGCACGTCCTTGTAATCGATCTTGGGGGCGTCCTTGGCCTCGAACGGGCAGGACTTGCGGCGGCGGAAAAACGGGCGGGCCATCAGTCACGCTCCTCACGGTCGGCGCGACGCTTCCGGTCGCGGTCATTCTTGCGCATCATCACCGAAGGGCCTTCTTCATGCTCTTCCACGGAGATGGTCAGCCAGCGGATGACATCTTCATTGATGCGGCTCTGGCGTTCGAGTTCGGCAATCAGCGCGCCCGGTCCGTCAATGTTGAGCATGACGAAGTGGGCCTTGCGGTTCCGGTCGATCTTGTATGCGAGGGATTTGAGGCCCCAGGTTTCGGTCTTTGTGACCTTGCCGCCATTGTTCTCGACGATTTCCGTCGTGGCAGCTGCAAGCGCGTCAACCTGAGCCTGGCTCAGATCCTGGCGCGCGAGAAAGATATGCTCATAGAGAGCCATCTTGCGCTTCCTTTCATTTCCATGCCGATCGCTGGCTTGTCCGCGCGGATCGCGGAGCCCCTCCGGCTTTCTTGAGGTTTCCACGAGGCCCGTCGGCCCCGCGGAAGCGGCGCACATAGCGGAATTGCGCGGGAATGCAAGCACGGCTAGCACATATTCAAGAATCGGGAGGACGAGCATGAAACACTTTGCGATGGCGGCAGCAGCAATGGCACTGGCAGTGCCGGCTTCGGCCCAAGAGGATCCGGGGCTGGAACTGCTCTATCGCTCGGTTGTGAAGCTGGGCGATGTCATTCGGGTGGGAGAAACCGCCCGCGGCCCCAGGCGGATCATCCCGATCATTGGAGGTACATTCGAGGGGCCTGAAATCCGGGGTGAAATTCTTCCGATGGGTTGGGATTGGCAATTGGACGTTGAAGGCGGCTGCACGCAGATCATCGCCGACTATTTCCTGCGCACCGATGATGGCGTGGTGATCAATGTCGTCAACTCCGGCGCGCTCTGCCAGCCTGACGACAATGGTCCGCGTCCCGCTCGTACCAGCCCGGTATTCGAGCCTCCGCTGGGCAAATACCAATATCTGGGAGAGGGCGGCTTCATCGGCACGTTGGGCTTCGATCCCTCGGTGCAGGAACCGCATGTTGTCATCACGATTTACCGGGCAAACTGAAGCTTCCGATCTTGCTGCGCCCCGGCGAATGCAGCAAAGCCGCTTCCAGGATCAGGCTCCAGTAAAGGATATGCAATGCCGTCCGGCATAGTCGCCCTGTTAGACGACATTTCGGTAATCGCCCGGGCAGCCGCTGCTTCGGTCGACGATATTGGCGTGGCTGCGGGCAAGGCCGGCAGCAAGGCGGCCGGCGTGGTGATTGACGATGCTGCGGTGACGCCGAGCTATGTCACGGGCCTGACGCCAGACCGCGAACTCCCGATCATCGCAAAGATCGCCAAGGGTAGCCTGATCAACAAGCTGCTGATCCTGCTTCCGGGTGCATTGCTGCTGAGCGAATTCCTGCCCTGGGCGATCATTCCCATCCTGATGCTGGGCGGACTGTTCCTCTCTTACGAGGGGGCGGAAAAGGTCATGGAGAAGCTGGGCGGCGAAAGGCACGGCAAGACGCTCGAAGATCCGATCGAAGATCCGGTCGAGTTCGAGAGGGAGCGTACACAAGGCGCGATCCGCACAGACATGATCCTGTCCGCCGAGATCATGGCCATCACGCTGAGCGAAGTTGCGGATGAAAGCCTGCTCGTAAGGGCAGGCGTGTTGGCCACCGTCGGCATATTGATAACCGTGGTGGTCTATGGCGCAGTGGCGTTGATCGTGAAGATGGACGATATTGGCCTACATCTGGCCGAAAAGCCTTCTGCTGGGGCGCAAAAGACGGGCCGTGCGCTGCTCCACGCGATGCCGCGATTGCTCACGATGTTATCGGTAGTGGGCACCGTCGCCATGCTCTGGGTGGGTGGCGGCATCATCCTGCACGGGCTGGAGGAGCTTGGAATGGGCACAATCACCCATCTGGCGCATGATGTGCAGCATTGGGTAGAGCATGCCACTGGCGCATTGGGCGGAGTGCTGGGTTGGCTAAGCTACGCAATCCAATCAGCCATTCTCGGGCTGATCCTTGGCGCAATTGTAGCACTCCTGCTGCACAATGTGCTGCATTTCGGCGAGAAGAAGGAAATTGAGGCCGAAGCCTGAGGTCTTCAATCAAGCAGCGTCGCGGTAGCGGCGGCGTTCCTCGGCAATCCAGTCGTCGCAATCGGCCCAGCAGCGTCCGTCGCTGCATTCCACGCGGCCATCGGCGTGGAGCACGAACCAGTCGTCACCCGTGATGACCTTGGGATCGACCACCAGCGGAGTCAGCTCGCGTTCGGAACTGACCTGCCAGCCGATGACATTTGCCTTCACCACTTCCACCTGGTTTTCCATGAAATACAGATGGAGAATGTAGGTCTCAGGATGCGCGGGCATCATGCCCACGCTGGCAGGGCGGTAGTTCTTGACCATCGTAACGACGCATTTCCTCGAGTTATCGCGAGGGAATCTGCCTCAAATATCTTGCAAAATCCTTGAGGCGAACTGGCTTAATGTGTCGTCGCGGGCGCCCATGACCACGATCCGGTCTCCCGGACGGGCAAGTTCGACCATCCGATCTCCGCAGGCATCGCGCGCGGGAATGTGTTCGGCATGGCCGCCAGCATCCTGAATTAGCTTGATTATCCGCCCTGTTCCCTCGCTGCGATCCACCGTGCCGCCGAAATAGACAGGGTCGCACATGATGGTGATATCGTCAGGGCCGAGCTCCTGCGCGAATGTTTCGGCCAATTCGTGGCCCATCTGGCGGAGCGGGCCGTACCCATGTGGCTGGAAAAAGGCGATTATGCGGCCGGGCTGGCTTTTGAGCGTCCGCAAGGTGGCGCGGCACTTCTCCGGATTGTGGCCGAAATCGTCGATCACGGTCACGCCGCTGGGACTGGTGCCGACGATATCGAAGCGCCTTGCAAGGCCCTTGAAGCTGGCGAGTGCCGCCACGGCGTCACTGATGGGCACCCCCGCTGCCACGGCTCCGGCAATCGCGGCGAGCGCGTTGGAGAGATTGTGTCGCCCCGGCATAGGCAGCGTGAGCGGGTACGAATTTCCCGATCGTCGATCGAGTACCGTAGCTGCAGTCGATGTTCCGTCCTCAACAATGCTGCCTTGTTCGGCGCCAATATCGGCGTCTGGATTTCCTATTCCGAAGGAAACAATGGTTTGTGCTTGGGTTGAGAGCTCTCGCGCCTCGGCATCGTCGAAATTTGCCGCAGCCAGGTTCCCGCGCGCAAGGAAATCGCCAAAAAGTTCGCGCAGTTCATCCATGCCCTTGTGGTCGAGACTGACATTGAGCAGCACGGAGACACTTGGATTGTAGAGCGCGATGGATCCGTCGCTCTCGTCCACTTCGCTGACGAAGTATTCGCCTCCGCCCACGCGCGCGCTGGCGAAGGGTGTGTCGGGGGAGACGAAGTTCTTCATCACCGCGCCATTCATGATGGTGGGGGCGAGACCTGCCCGTTCCATGATCCATCCGATCATTCCGGTCACCGTGCTCTTGCCGCTGGTGCCGCCGATGGCGATCGACCTGGGCGAAGCATTGAACAGGCGGGAAAGCAGTTCTGCGCGGGTCAGGCGGGCACAGCCCAGTTCCTTTGCACGGGCCACTTCGGGCACCGTGTCCTCGATAGCCGCGCTCGCAACCAGCACCTGATCGCGCGAGGTAATGCCGCTTCCGTCCTGCGGGAACAGTGCAAATCCCTGCTGCTTGAGGAAGGCAAACTTCTCCGGCGTGCGGCCCTGATCATAACTGCGGTCGGAACCGGCTACCTGCGCGCCAAGGCCCTTCACGATCATCGCGAGGGGGAGCATTCCCGATCCGCCGATGCCGCAGAAGAAATAGGGGTGGGCGAGCACATCGGGCGTGGCAATATCATTCATGCGCACTGCCTATTCTGGGAGTGGCGCTTTGTGAAGCGGATGTTAGGAAGAGAACCTATGACAACGCGTATCGCCCTGTGCTGTCCTGGAAAACCGATCCTGCGTGAGCGCGCGGAGGCGGTGCTCGATTTGGCCGCACGCGAATATCCGGATCTGGAACTCGAATTCCATCCGCAATGCTTTGCCGAACACGGACATTTCGCCGGTGACGATGCCATGCGGCTCGCGGCATTTCTCGACCTTGCCAATGATCCAAGGGTCAATGCCATCTGGTTTGCGATGGGCGGATATGGCTCGAACCGTATAGCTGGTGAT
This sequence comes from Erythrobacter sp., assembly GCA_024642335.1. Taxonomy (GTDB): domain Bacteria; phylum Pseudomonadota; class Alphaproteobacteria; order Sphingomonadales; family Sphingomonadaceae; genus Alteraurantiacibacter. Next base: position 6,663 of record JAHEBH010000046.1, on the reverse strand, counting down.
GCGATTGCCGAACTTGGCGAGGCAGCGCAGGGCAAGACCTACCTTGGCTATTCTGACTGCGGCACGCTGTTGGGGGCGCTCTACCGTAACGGCATCGGCAAGCCGGTGCATGGCCCGCTGGCGGGAGACATCAGGCGCGAAGGCGGCGAAGATGCCGTGCGCCGTGTGCTCGACTGGTTCTCCGGTAACAAGCAAGGGCGCGAGGAAGGGCTCGATCATCGCCCCGCAGTCGCTTTCAACCTGATGACCCTGGCCATGCTGGCAGGCACCGAGTTCATGCCCGATCTGGCCGACCATGTCGTGCTGGTGGAGGAGGTGGCCGAACATCTCTACGCCGTGGACCGGCTGTTCTTCCATGTGACGCAGCACCTGAAGGACGTCGCGGGAATCAGGCTGGGGCGCATCTCTGAAGTGCCGGAGAATGATCGCCCCTTTGGATATGATGCGGAGGAGATTGCCCGTTATTGGTGTGCGAAAACAAGTATTTCCTATCTCGGTCGCGCCGATATCGGGCATGATGCTGCCAACAGGATTGTACCCTTCGGTCTTGCCTGAGCGCCGCTGTGACCATAGGCGGGCGGCAATTGGAGGAGTTTTCGCATGATTGCATTCGTGTTCCCCGGACAGGGCAGCCAGAAAGTGGGCATGGGCGTGGAACTGGCCGGAGCCAGCGCCGCCGCACGCGAAGTGTTTGAGGAAGTAGACGATGCGTTGGGGCAGAAGCTCTCCGCCATCATGGCGCAAGGTCCCGAAGAAACGCTGACGCTCACCGAAAATGCGCAACCGGCCATCATGGCGCATTCCCTCGCTATCGTCCGCGTGCTGGAGCGCGACTTCGGCGTCAGGCTGTCGCAGAAAGGCGAGGCGGTAGCAGGGCACTCGCTGGGCGAATATTCGGCGCTTGCAGCTGTCGGCGCCTTCAGCCTTGCCGACACGGCGCGCCTGTTGAAGCTGCGCGGGCAAGCCATGCAGGCTGCTGTCCCGGTCGGCGTTGGCGGAATGTGCGCATTGCTCGGTGCCGACCTCGAAATGGCGCAGGCGCTCGCCGATGCCGCCGCGCAAGGCGAGGTGTGCGAGGTCGCCAATGACAACGATCCGGGGCAGGTGGTTCTTTCGGGCCACGCCGCCGCTATCGCGCGTGCCGTGGAAATGGCGAAGGATCACGGATGCAAACGCGCCGTGCCGCTGCCGGTCTCCGCACCGTTTCATTGCTCGCTGATGCAGCCGGCAGCCGATGCGATGGCTGAAGCTCTGGCCGCTACACCGCCGCAGCCGATGTTGCTGCCGGTCTATTCCAACTTCACCGCATCGCTCACCACCGATCCCGCTGTGGAGCAGGACTTGCTGGTCAGGCAGGTTACAGGCCGCGTTCGTTGGCGTGAGAGTATCGAGGCGATGGGCGCAGCAGGAATCACCCATTTCGTGGAACTGGGCGGCAAGGTCGTGGGGCCAATGGTCCGCAAGATCCTGCCCGATTCTACGCAGACCAGCGTGATATCGATGGACGATATCGAAGCGCTGGCGAAAGAGATCTGATCGAGAGGAAAAGACAATGTTCGACCTGACGGGAATGAATGCGCTGGTTACAGGCGCGGCAGGCGGTATCGGTTCTGCCATTTCTCGGGCGCTGGCCGCGCAAGGCGCGCGAGTTGCGCTCTCCGGCACCAATGCGTCAAAATTGCGCAGTTTTCGCGAGGAGTTGAACAGCGAATTCGCCCATCATGACCATGACGGTCATGTCGAGATTACCTGCGATCTTTCCAACACCACCCAGGTCGAGGAACTGGTGCCCGCTGCGGTCGATACGCTGGGCGGGATCGACATCCTCGTCACCAATGCCGGGATCACGCGCGACAATCTGGGCATGCGGATGAAGGATGAGGAATGGCAGCAGGTAATAGCCATCAACCTCGAAGCCACTTTCCGGCTGATGCGCGCCTCTATGCGCCCGATGATGAAGGCGCGCTTCGGCCGCGTTATCGCCATCACCAGCGTGGTCGGCGCCACGGGCAATCCCGGCCAGATGAATTATTGCGCCGCCAAGGCGGGCATCACCGGCATGACCAAGAGTTTTGCGCAGGAAGTGGCGAGCCGCGGCATCACCGCGAATTGCGTGGCTCCAGGCTTTATCCGTACGCCCATGACCGATGTGCTCACCGACGACCAGAAAGCCACGATCAACGCGCGCATCCCCATGGGCCGGATGGGAGAGGGCGACGATATTGGCTCCGCAGTCGCCTTCCTCGCATCGAAGGAAGCCAGCTACATCACCGGCCAGACCATCCATGTGAATGGCGGCATGGCGATGATTTCCTAATTATCCCCAAGGAATCGGCTCTCTGGGGCGCGAATCCTTGCCCCTGAAGGCTCCCCCGCTAAGACTATTGGCATCATTTCCGGCGCTCGCGGGCGATTCCGGCCCATCCCGGTCACGGACAGAGCGCAAAAAGGGGTTTGTAACGCGATGAAGGCCACCATCGAACGCGCGAACTTGCTGCGTTGTCTGTCTCACGTCCAGTCTGTGGTGGAACGCCGCAATACCATTCCGATCCTGTCGAACGTGCTGATCGAGGCGTCCGCTGACGGGTTGGTGAAAATCATGGCGACCGACCTCGACCTGCAGGTTGTCGAAAGTCTCAAGGCAGCATCTGTGGAAGATGCCGGATCGATCACCGTCTCCGCTCACCTGCTGTTCGACATTGCCCGCAAGCTGCCCGATGGCTCACAAGTGAGCCTGGAAACCGCGGACAACCGCATGGTGGTGAAGGCCGGCCGTGCGCGCTTCCAGCTGCCGACGCTGCCGCGCGACGATTTCCCGGTCATCGTGGAAGGTGACTTGCCCACCAGCTTCGAGGTCCCGGCCGCAACGCTGGCAGAACTTATCGACCGTACGCGCTTCGCCATCTCTACCGAGGAAACCCGCTACTACCTCAACGGCATTTTCCTGCACGTCGCGGATGACGACGAGCCTGTGCTCAAGGCGGCTGCCACCGATGGCCACCGCCTAGCGCGTTTCACCATCGACCGCCCTGCCGGGGCCGAGGGCATGCCCGATGTCATCGTGCCGCGCAAAGCCGTGGCCGAATTGCGCAAGCTGCTGGAAGAAGCGACGGACGGCAACGTGCGGGTGGACCTGTCCGCCAGCAAGATCCGCTTTACCCTGGGCGGGGCAGGCGGAGTCGTCCTCACCAGCAAGCTGATCGATGGCACTTTCCCCGACTATAGTCGTGTTATTCCAACTGGAAACGACAAGCTCTTGAAAATCGATCCCAAGAGCTTCTTTGCTGGTGTTGATCGCGTTGCGACCATCGCCACGGAAAAGACCCGTGCGGTCAAGATGGGCCTCGAAACCGACAAGGTAACTCTGTCAGTCACCAGCCCGGACAATGGCAATGCTGCCGAAGAGGTTCCGGCAGATTACAAGTCCGAGGCGATGGAGATTGGCTTCAACGCCAATTATTTGAAGGATATCCTCAGCCAGATCGACAGCGACACGGTGGAATTGCACCTTGCAGATGCCGGCGCTCCCACGCTGATCCGCAAGAATGATTCCAGCCCTGCGCTCTATGTGCTGATGCCGATGCGGGTGTAAGTAACGGGCGAAGCTAATTCTTCGCCCTGATCATTGCCTCGATATCGACGAACTTTTCCCTAGGCGCGCCTTTGCGGGCCGCTTTTTCTTCGGCCTCTTCGATCTTCTTCCAGTCGCGGAATGTGACAATCTGCAATCCGCGCTTTTCAGCCAGTTCGTCGAAGCCTTTTCGGCCTTTTTTGCCACCACTTCCCAAGGCGCCGCTTTCGATGTCCTCGGCAACCCGGTCGATACAGCCGAACCCATCGGGGCGATTGGTGCCGATAGTGCCGGACGGCCCTCGCTTGGCCCAGCCAACGCAGTAAAGGCCGGGCAGGATCCGCCCGTCATCATTGGCGAAACGTCCCTCACGTTCATCGAAAGGGACGCCGGGAATGGGGACTGAGCGGTAGCCGATGCAGGAAATCACAAGATCGGCCTTCAGCTTTTCCTTGCGGCCTGTCCCCACAGCACGCCCGCGCTGGAGCTCGGTCTGCTCGATCACGATCTCCTCCACCTTGCCTTTGCCGAGTAATTCAACCGGTTGGGCGAAGAACGCGAACTCGATGGCTACGGGTTTTTCGGCGCGGATATGCTCGGGAATGGCCGCGAACTGGCGCAAGATTCCCGTGCTCTTGCGCAGACCCGGTTCCAGCAAGGCATCCTCACCTTCATCCGGCAGGTCCCCCAGGTGTACATGAGGCGAGGCCTTTTCGAGATTGCCGAGCTCGCCCAGCTCCTTGGGCGTCATCATTATCTGGTGCGGTCCGCGACGTCCGAGCAGGATGATCCGTTCGATCCTGGAATTGCGCAATTTTTCAAGCGCATGGGAAACGATATCGCTCTCTTCAAACTCCGCCGGTGTCTTGGCCAGTATGCGAGCGGCATCGAGCGCGACATTGCCCATGCCGATGACGACTGCTGTCGAGCCTGAGAGATCGGGCTCCAGATCGGCAAATTGCGGGTGGCCGTTGTACCAGCCCACAAAGGCCGCGCTGCCGAAAACACTCTTCAGATCCTGGCCACTTATCCCCAGTTCGCGATCCTTGGGCGCACCTGTCGCCAGGATTACCGCGTCATAGAGCTCCTGGAGTTCTGTGATAGATACGTCCTTTCCGATGAAGACGTTGCCGACAAAGCGGACGTTTTCAGTAAGCGCTGTTTTCTCGTAACGACGGGAAACGGCTTTGATGGACTGGTGATCGGGAGCAACGCCGGTGCGGATCAGGCCGTAAGGTACTGGCAAACAGTCAAAAACATCGACACACACCTCATCCCCGAACTGCTTCTGGGCAGCTTCTGCCGCATAATAGCCTGCAGGCCCGGACCCAATAATCGCGACGTGGCGTTTGCCCATACGCGGTCTCCATCTCCAAATCAGATGATACTAACCGTCTTGTCGCTTGGCTCAAGCACGATGCTTGGATTCGATAATTTCAATTTCCTGCTTCGCAGACTACTGACAGGGCGGAGAAGGGCGGCTAATGGCGGCGGATGACCGACTTATCCTTGATCCGCAACTTCTCGATCATTGCGCATATTGACCACGGCAAGTCCACGCTGGCTGACCGTCTGATCCAGCATTGCGGCGGCTTGACCGAGCGCGAGATGTCTGAGCAAGTCCTTGATAACATGGATATTGAGCGCGAACGCGGCATCACCATCAAGGCCCAGACGGTGCGCCTCAACTACACCGCGAAGGACGGCAGGACCTATGAGCTCAACCTCATGGACACGCCCGGCCATGTCGACTTCGCCTACGAGGTCTCCCGCTCGCTCGCCGCATGCGAAGGCGCGCTGCTCGTCGTAGACGCCGCGCAGGGCGTCGAGGCGCAAACGCTCGCCAACGTCTACCAGTCGATCGAGCACGACCACGAAATCGTCCCCGTCATCAACAAGATAGACCTGCCCGCCGCCGAACCCGAGAAGGTGCGGGCGGAGATCGAGGACATCATCGGCCTCGACGCGTCCGAAGCCGTGCTCACCAGCGCCAAGTCCGGCATAGGCATCGAGGAGGTGCTCGAAGCCGTCGTCGCCAAGATCCCGCCGCCCACGGGCGAACGCGGCAAGCCATTGAAGGCCATGCTGGTCGACAGCTGGTACGATCCCTACCTCGGCGTGGTCATCCTCGTGCGCGTGATCGACGGCGTCATCACCAAGGGCCTCAACGTCCGCTTCATGCAGGGCGGCACGCAGCACCTGATCGACCGTGTTGGCTGTTTCGGCCCCAAGCGCATGGACCTGCCCGAGATCGGCCCCGGCGAAATCGGCTTCATCACCGCGCAGATCAAGGAGGTCGAACAGGCGCGCGTGGGTGACACCATCACCACGGTCAAGAACGGCGCGCCCGAAGCGCTAAAGGGCTACAAGGAAGTGCAGCCGGTGGTCTTCTGCGGCCTCTTCCCCGTCGACGCGGCGGATTTCGAGAAACTGCGCGAGAGCATCGGCAAATTGCGCCTCAACGATGCCAGCTTCAGCTTCGAGATGGAGAGCAGCGCCGCCCTCGGCTTCGGCTTCCGCTGCGGTTTCCTTGGCCTGCTGCACCTGGAAATCATCCAGGAACGCCTTAGCCGCGAATACGACCTTGACCTCATCACCACCGCGCCATCGGTGGAATACCGCATCCAGCTCTCCAAATCGAAGAATGACGATGCGCGCACCATCACGCTGCACAATCCGGCGGACTGGCCCGATACCAACCGTATCGAGATGATCGAGGAGCCGTGGATCAAGGCGGTGATCTACACGCCGGACGAATATCTCGGCTCCATCCTCAAGCTGTGCCAGGACCGGCGCGGCATCCAGACGGACCTGACCTATGTCGGCGGGCGCGCACAGGTGACCTACGAATTGCCGCTCAACGAAGTGGTGTTCGATTTCTACGACCGGCTGAAGAGCATCAGCCGCGGCTATGCCAGTTTCGATTACGAGCAGATCGGCCTGCGCGAGGGCGACCTCGTGAAGATGAACATCCTCGTCAATGCGGAGCCGGTCGACGCGCTCAGCCTGATCGTCCACCGCGGCGTGGCCGAAGAACGCGGCCGCGGCATGTGCGAGCGGCTGAAAGACCTCATCCCCCGCCACCTGTTCAA
>JAHEBH010000045.1 GCA_024642335.1 Erythrobacter sp. | reverse complement strand
TCGCCATATTGGGTGATGTGGGCGGAATTGATGATCAGGCTCTGTTCGAACATCGCCCGGGTCAGGCGGTTGAGCAGCGCCGGACGGTCGGTGGCGTTGACCTCGATCACGGTGAAGCGTTCCGAAGCTTCGTTGTCGAACAGGATGAGGGGCGCGATGCGGAACGCCTCTGCCCTGGTGCGCGGCAGTGGGCGGGCAGCAAGGCTCTCGACCATGTCGATCTTGCCCGCCAGTGCATCCTCGATCTTCTGCTTCAGCCGCGCGATCTGGTTGGGCTCTCGGAAAGGCTTGCCCAGCGGGTCCTGCACCAGGAAGTTGTCGACCGCCTTGCCCACCTTGGTGGTGTGGATGCGCGCGTCGATGATGTTGGCCCCCGCCAGGCTGATGGCGCCGGCGATGCGGAAGAACAGGCCGGGATGGTCATCGCCCATCACCGTGATCAGCGTCGCACCGCGCGCCGGATAATACTCGGCGTGGATCGAGAGGGCGTGTTCCAGGCTTTTCGCGGCGGCATAATGCGGCAGGTTGATGGCGATGATATCGACAGGCTCGGCCATCCAGTAATCACTATCGAACCGGCTATCGAGTTCTTCCACCAGGTGCGCCTTGTCCGCCCCCAGCAATTGCGCGACCTTCTCGCGCTTGGCGAGGTAGCGTTTCTCGCGCAGCACCTCGTCATCCTCTCCCAGCCGCAACTGCTCTTCCGCCGCCGAATAGAGCTCGCCAAGCAATTGCCGTTTCCAGCTGTTCCAGATGCCCGGACCCACCGCGCGGATATCGACGATGGTCAGTACGGCAAGCTGGCCTAGGCGCTCGGCATCGTCGATAGCTTCCAGGAAATCCTCGATCGTCTTGGGGTCGGCCAGATCGCGTTTGAACGCCATCGCGCTCATCAGCAGGTGGTTGCGCACCAGCCAGCTGACCAGCTCGGTTTCCGCCTTGGTCATGCCCATGCGGGGGCAGAGTTCCAGCGCGACCTCGGCGCCCAGAGCGGAGTGATCGCCGCCGCGTCCCTTGGCGATGTCGTGCAGCAGCACGGCGACATAGAGCGCGCGGCGATACTTGAGGCCGGGCATGATCTTGGTGGCGAGCGGATGGTCTTCTGCCAGCTCGCCGCGTTCGATCCTGCTCAGCAGGCCGATGGCGCGGATCGTATGCTCGTCCACCGTATAATGGTGGTACATGTCGAACTGCATCTGCGCGTTGACCTTGCCGAAATCGGGCACGAAACGACCAAAGACGCCCGCCTCGTTCATCCAGCGCAGCACGGTTTCCGGATCGTTCCTGCCGGCCAGCAGTTCCAGAAATGCAGCATTGGCGCGTTCATCACGGCGCACTTCGCGCTGGATCAACCCGCTGTCGCGCCGGATCATGCGGATCGTCTGCGGGTGAATCTCCAGCCCTTCGCGTTCAGCAATGGTGAAGACCTCGACCAGCCGAACCGGATCATCCTGGAACCAGCGATCGTCGGGCGCCGCCAACTTGTCGCCGCGCAGCATATAGCCCTCCACGGTCCTGTCCGCCTGGCCGCGCTTCATCAGGCGTTCGAAGATGCCCTTGCGGCGGTTGCTTTCGGCGGTTTGCTCGAGCAACTGCGCGAGGAAGACGCCGGTCAGATTGCCGACGTGCTGGGCCTGGATGAAATAGAATTGCATGAAGCGTTCGACCGCGCTCTTGCCCGGGCGATCGGCATAGTTCATGCGCCTGGCGACTTCGCGCTGCAGGTCGAAAGTGAGCCGGTCCTCGCCGCGTTTGGCGATGGTGTGCAGGTGGCAACGCACAGCCAGCAGGAATTCCTCTGCGCGGCGGAAGATGTGATATTCCTCTGCGGTGAACAGTCCGCGGTCGACCAGTTCTGCCGCACTGCGCACGCGGTACACATATTTGCCGATCCAGTAGAGAGTCTGCAGGTCGCGCAGACCGCCCTTGCCGTCCTTCACATTCGGTTCGACGACGTAGCGCGAATCGCCCATGCGCTTGTGGCGCGCATCGCGCTCGGCCAGTTTTTCGGAGACGAACTGCCGTTCCGATCCGGGAACCACATCGTTCCAGAAGCGGTCCTCGGCCATCTTGTAGACATCCTTGTCGCCCCAGAGATAGCGCCCCTCGAGGATCGCGGTACGGATGGTGAGGTCTTCCTTCGCCATGCGCACCATCTCGTCCAGCGAGCGGCTCGAATGACCCACGGTGAGGTTTAGGTCCCACATGAAATAGAGGATCGCCTCGATTGCCTGTTCGCACCAGGCTGTCGGCTTGGCAGGAGTGATGAAGGCAATATCGACGTCCGAAAAGGGCGCCATCTCGCCGCGCCCGTAGCCGCCCACCGCGATCAGCGCCAGCCGCTCTCCTTTCGACCGGTTGGCGACGGGATAGACGTCTCCCACCACGTGATCGTGCACGATGCGGATCAGCTGGTCGACCAGGAAGGCATGGCCGCGGGTGATCTCGTGCCCGGCGGCAGGATGTTCGGCAAGCCTCTTGGTCAGTTCCTGCCGTCCCTTGTCGAAAGCCTGTTTCAGCAGGGTGACGATATCCATGCGGGCAGCTTCCGCGCCCTTCTGGCCGACCAGCTCTGCAATGGAGGCGGTCAGGGCGCGGCGGTCGATGATATCGCGCTGGCGGGGAATGTTGAGCTGTGACACGGATCGCCAGATAGAGCGGGTGCGCCGATAGTGCAAAACCTGCTTTGTCTTTCTGAACCCCGATGTGATCGGGGGTTTCGCCTTTTCCACTCCTATGCCATTGCCGCATTTCCAAGGAGAGACGGGAACATCATGCTCGATTTATCAGCGGTGGCAGCAAGCGGCATTATGCACTGGCAGGATCTGGGATTGCAGCCGGGGATCGACCTGGGCTTCTTCACCCTGCGCTATTACTCGCTTGCCTATCTCTTCGGGCTGTTTGCCGCTTATGGGCATATGCGCAAGATGATCGCTGCACCCGGTGCGCCGCTCGCGCTCCGCCATGCCGATGATCTGCTGTTCTACTGCATGATGGGTGTCATTTTCGGTGGCCGGCTCGGCTATGCGCTCTTTTACAAGCCCGAACTCTTCACCGGGTTCAGCGGTGACGGTCTGGTGACCTGGGAATTGCTGCGCCTGTGGGATGGCGGGATGAGCTTCCATGGCGGGCTAATGGGCGTGGTGCTGGCCATCGCCTATGTCTCGTGGCGCGGCGGCCTCTCCTTCATCCGCGTGTGTGACTATATCGCCGTCAACGTCGGCTTCGGCATGCTGTTCGGCCGGCTCGCCAATTTCGTGAATGGCGAGCTGTGGGGCCGCCCGGTGCAGTCGGATGTGCCCTGGGCCATGATCTTTCCGGGCGCGGGGCCAGAACCGCGCCACCCCAGCCAGCTCTACGAGGCAGGGCTGGAAGGTCTGCTGGTGATCGTGGTCATGCTGCCGTTGTTCTGGTTCACCCGCGCCCGCTACCGCCCAGGCCTGCTGGTAGGGGTCTTCACCGCCATGATCGCTTCTGCTCGCTTTATCGTGGAGTTCTTTCGCCAGCCCGATGCGCATCTCACGGAATTTGCCGCCAGCACCGGGCTCAGCATGGGACAATGGCTCACCATCCCGTTGATCCTTGCCGGGCTGGGCATGGTCGTCTGGGCTGTGATGCGCCCCTCGTTGGCGAGCGGCAGGAAGCCTTCGGAAGGCTGATCGCGCCATGTCCGAAGCCCCGCTCTCGGAAATATTCAAGCGCCTGATAGCTACCACCGGGCCGATCAGCCTGATGCACTTCATGGGCGAGAGCAACGCCCGCTATTACTCCCACCGAGATGCCTTGGGGGCCGAAGGTGACTTCATCACCGCGCCCGAGATCAGCCAGATGTTCGGCGAGTTGGTGGGCCTGTGGCTGGCCGATCTGTGGATCAGGGCCGATCGGCCCGACCAGGTGCATTATGTCGAGCTGGGGCCGGGGCGCGGCTATCTCGCGCGCGACGCGCAAAGGGTGATGAAGCTGCACGGGCTGGAGCCGCGCATGCATCTGGTCGAAGGCTCCACCCGTCTGCGCGACATGCAACTGGCGCAGGTGCCAGGAGCGACATTCCACCACGATCTGTCATCCATACCCACCGATGGGCCGCTGCTCGTGGCCGCCAATGAATTTCTCGATGCATTGCCGGTGCGGCAATTGGTCAAGACCGACGAAGGCTGGCGCGAGATCATGGTCGATGTGGCGGATGACGGGTTCGCCTTTGTTGCTGGTCGCCAACCAATGGATTCCGCGATCCCCGAAGCGCGAAGGGAGGCCGAACCGGGCACGGTCATAGAGACTTGTCCCGGTGCTGCCGCGCAAATGTTTGAGGTGGCAGGTCGGCTGGCAAACCAGGGCGGCGCGGCACTGTTCATCGATTATGGCCATGTCCAGCCGCGCTTTGGCTCTACGTTGCAGGCTGTGCGTGCACATCAGAAGCTCGATCCGCTTGCCGCACCGGGGGAGGCGGACCTCACCGCCCATGTCGATTTCCATCAGATGAAGCAGATCGCGCTGTCACGCGGGGTGGAGTGGATGGGCACGGTGACGCAGGGCGCATGGCTCACCGCGCTGGGCATCAACCAGCGGGCGGAGGCGTTGGTAAAATCCTCGCCGCACCAGCGCGATGTCGTGATGTCCGCTCGCGACCGGTTGATTGCGCCCGAGCAAATGGGGAACCTGTTTAAGGTCATGGGCCTTGCCGCGCAGGGATGGCCCATGGGTGCAGGTTTTGCATTGGAAGATTGATTCCCTCCACAAGTCGCTGGACATTCTCCGGTGAAGCGGTGAAGTTCCCACACGTTCAGGCCAGCGACAGGCCGTTCCCGATGGCATCTGGAGAGGGGTAGCCGTGTTGAAGAGGATTGCGCTGGCCGTTGCAGCCATGTGCGTATTGGGTGGGCAGGCCGTATCGGCGCAGGAGCATGCCCGCCTTAACGAGCTCACCATTCACAGCCCGTCTCTGGAAAGGAACTGGGAAGGAACCGGTGCCGAACGCACGGCATTTGTCTTTACGCCGCCGGGATACGACGAGCACCCCGATCGCCGCTATCCGGTAGTCTATTTCCTGCACGGATACGGGGCGACCAAGCAAATGTACCAGGACCTGGTACATTTCGAGGAGGCGCTCGATATTGCAGCGGCAGAAGGCGAGGAGTTCATCCTCGTCATGCCCGATGGCCAGTCGCGCATGCTGGGAAGCTTCTATTCCAATTCGCCGACCACGGGCGATTTCGAGTCCTATATCGCGCGCGACCTCGTGGCGCAGGTCGATGCGCAATACCGTACGCTGGCGCGGCGGGAAGCGCGCGGCCTCGCGGGACATTCCATGGGCGGCTACGGCACGATGCGGCTGGGCCTCAAGTTTCCTGATGTCTTCTCCAGCATCTATGCGATGAGTGCCTGCTGCTTCCGGGTGCGTCCCTATTCGGCCGAGGATGCTCAGGCTGCGGCAGGGTTGAGCGATGAGGCGGTGGAGAAGGCGGAGTTCGGCACGCTTGGTGCGGCGCCCTTCCTCGCCGCCTGGTCGCCCGATCCCCACGCACCGCACAAATTCGCTTCCGGCCTGATGGAAGATGGAACGATTGATCCTGGTGTAATGGCGCGCATCACCGCCAATTCGATCATCCCCATGCTGCCGCAATACCTCCCATCGCTGCGGGCGATGGACGCCATCGCGCTGGATGTCGGGAACCAGGACGGTCTCAAGGCCGATAACGATGCATTGCATGCCGAACTGGACAGGTTCGGCATCACGCACAGCTACGAAATCTACGAAGGTGGCCATGGTGACAAGATCGCAGGGCGCATCCGCAGCCATGTGCTGCCCTTCTTCGCCCAACATCTGGAAGGGGAATGACGTGACTATCCGCAAGACTTTTGCCGGCGCACTTGCTTTCGCAGCACTCGGTTTGACCGCAACGCCTGCTCTTGCGCAGGAGAACGCGCGCATCGAGTTGACCAGTTTCCACAGCCGGGCGATGGAGGGAAACCTCGAGGGCAATGACCTGGAACGTGACGTTTATGTCGTCACGCCGCCCGGTTATGACGAGAACCCGACCAGGCATTACCCTGTCGTCTATTTCCTGCACGGATATTTCGCCACACCGCAAATGTACCAGCAGAGCATGAATTTCGACCAGTCGGTACAGGCAGCCGCCGAAGCCGGAAACGAAATGATCCTGGTGATCCCCGACGGCCATTCCAAGCTCAAGGGCGGGTTCTATTCGAGCAGTCCCGTGGTCGGCGATTACGAAACGATGGTGGCCCGTGATCTCGTATCCTGGGTCGATGCAAACTATCGCACCATTGCCGATCCGGACAGCCGGGGCCTTTCGGGCCACTCGATGGGCGGATACGGGACGATACGCATCGCAATGAAACATCCGGGTGTCTTTTCGAGCATCTACATGATGAGCGCGTGCTGCCTGCCGCCGCAACCGATCAATGCCGAGCAGGCAGCCTCGATCGACGCGATGACCAATGCCGATGTTGATGGCGCCCAGTTCGGAGCCTTGGCCGGGGCCTCAACCGGAGCGGCCTGGGCACCCGATCCCACAGCGGAGAATGATCTGTTGGTCGACACCACACTCGCCGAGGACGGCACGGTCGACAAACTGGTCGAATACCGCATGGCGGCCAACTCGCCCGTGGTCATGCTGCCGCAATATTTGAATTCGTTGAACGAGCTCGAAGCCTTCGCCATCGATATAGGCGATGCCGACTTCCTTCTTGAAGGCAACCGCACCTTCATGGCCGAGCTCGACCGCTTCGGCGTGGAGTACGAATTCGAGCTCTACGAAGGCGATCATGGCAACCGTATTGCCGATCGTCTCCGGACCGACTTGCTGCCGTTCTTCGGCACGCACCTGGACAAGGAATAGACCCGATGAAGAAGCCGCTTCTTGCTGCGCTGACCCTGGCCAGCGCAGTTTTTGCCCAGCCGGCAATTGCGCAGATCACCGCGCCCGCACCGGAAATCCCAGCGGGGATCACGGTCGAGGCGCCAATGGTCGCCGGCGCCACGCTGGAGGGAAATCTCGAAGGCAACTCCTTGACCCGCGAAGTAATGGTGGTGCTGCCGCCCAGCTATGCCACCGATCCGGAACGCCGCTTCCCGGTCGTCTATTACCTGCACGGCTTCTTCATCACCGGGCGCAATTTCTACAATTACATGAACGTGCCGCAGGCGGTGGCAGACAATGCCGCGCAAGGGAACGAGTTCATCGTGGTGGTGCCCGACACTCTCACCAGGATGGGCGGTTCGATGTATTCGAACAGCGTCACCACGGGCAATTTCCGTGATTTCATCGCTACCGATCTCGTTTCCTATATCGACAGCCATTACCGCACGATCCCGACCCGCGAGGGGCGCGGCCTCGTGGGCCATTCGATGGGCGGATACGGTACCTGGGTGGTTGCTATGGAGCATCCGGAAGTCTTCGACAGCATCTGGGCACAGAGCGCCTGTTGCGTCAGCCCGCGCATGGAGACGCCCGAGAGCGCCGCGCGCATGGCGGCGACCACGCAGGCTGACGTGGAGAGCGGCAATTTCGGCTTGCTCGCCGGTCTCGCTTCGGCGGTGGCCTGGGCCCCCAACCCGCAGAAGCCGCCCTTCTTCGTCGACTGGCCGCTGGCGGAAGACGGCTCGGTCGACATGATGGTGATCGCGCGCTGGGCCAACAATTCGCCGCTCGCCATGGTCTCCAGCCACATCTCCGCGCTCGAAAGCTTCGATGGCGTCGGCCTCGATGTCGGCGACAAGGACGGCCTTGTCCGGGACGACACGCTGATCCACCAGGAGTTGGAGAAATTCGGCATCGACCACCGCTGGGAAGTCTATGACGGCACGCATACCGACAAGATCGGCGCGCGCTTCAAGGACCTGGTGCTGCCGTGGATGGCCGAACATCTCGATATGGGTGAATGAGGGACAACCAACCCCGTCTCTCCTTCTTCACCCGCATGGTGCGGGGGGGCATCATCTGGCTTTTCCGCGTTCGCGGCTGGCGCGTGGATGGAGAGGCACCTCCTGCCGGGCGGCGATGCGTTTTCGTGGCCGTGCCGCACACCAGCAACTGGGATTTCGTCACCTTCATGGGCATCGCCGCAAGGTGGAACATCACACCTGCCTTTATCGGCAAGCACACGCTGTTCAGATGGCCGATGGAGCGCTTCATGCGCGAGATGGGCGGTGTGCCGGTGGATCGCAGCGCGCCGCACGGCGTGGTCGGGCAGATGGTCGATGAATTTGCCCGGCAAGAGCATTTCATGCTGGCGATCGCGCCCGAAGGGACGCGCAGCTCTGTGGGCCGCTGGAAGACAGGGTTCTACCAGATCGCGCTGAAGGCGGGTGTGCCGCTGGTCTGCGGCTTTGCCGATAATGCGCGCAAGGTGGCGGGGCTTGGCCCTGCTGTCATGCCGACGGGCGATTACCACGCGGATATGGCGCGCCTCTTCGCCTTTCTGGGCGATGCGACTTCGATCGATCCCGAGAGCATGATTGCAGCGGCCACGGCGGGCCAGGACAGGCTCAGACCCTAGAGCACTTTCCGACCATTCTGGATCACGGTGATCCAGAATGGTCGGAAAGTGCTCTAGCCTCGCGCTGCTCTGCCAGCTCTTTCCATGCAGAGATAAACAGGCCGGCGACCAGCGGGCCGAGCACGATGCCCGACAGGCCGAGCGCGGCGATGCCGCCAAGCGTGGTGACCAGGATCAGCCAGTCGGGAATGCCGGTGTCGCGTCCCACAAGTATGGGGCGTAGCACATTGTCCGCCATTCCGATCACCGCCACGCCGGATATGATGACGAAGATTCCCTGCCACATGTCTCCCACGGCCAGCAGGTAAATCGCTGCCGGTGCCCAGACCAGCGCAGGGCCGAGTGCCGGCAGCAGCGAACAGATCGCCATGATCACGCCGAACAGGATGGCGGAGGGAATGCCCGCGATCCACAGCGTGGCGGTCCCCAGCGCGCCCTGCACCAGCCCGACCACGATCGACCCCTTAACCGTCGCGCGCACGATGGTGAGGAAGCGTTCGGACATGCGATTGGCCAGGCCCGTTTCCAACGGCATGGCGGCCAGGATCCTGGGCGCCAAAGTCCTGCCGTCGCGCAGCAGGAAGTAGGTGACATAAAGGCCCACGCCAAAGGCCAGCACCCAGCCGAGCACGCCACCGCCAATGGCAACTGCCTGGCTGGCAATGACGCCGACGCTTTCCTCGGCGAACATCTGCGCCTTGTTGCTGAGGCCGGCCATGGTGCTCAAACCCGATTTCGCCAGGGCGGATTGCACGTGCACAGGCAGTGCGCCGACTATCTGGTCGAGCCAGCCGGACACGTCGATCTCGCCCTCGCCAAAGGCTTTGAACACGCCAATCGCCTCGTCCACGACCATGCTGCCGATGATGACCGAGGGGATGATCACCGCGATGGTGATGACGAGCAGGGCGAGTAGTGCGGCCTGGTTCTCATGGCCTTTGCGCCAGGCGAGCATGCGCAGATAAAGCGGCTGGAACATGATCGCGGCCAGCGTCGCCCACATCAGCGGAGCGACGAAGGGCCAGACAACGGCGAGCATGGCCACGCTGAGCAAGGCCAGGAACAGCAGGAACCCGCCGCGCTCGATTGCGCGCGTCCGGTCCTCCTCCGCCGCCATCAGGAGGCGATCCCCTTTGTGGCGGAAAGGTCAGACATCAAGGTTCGCCACGTTGAGCGCATTTTCCTGGATGAACTCGCGGCGCGGCTCCACCACATCGCCCATCAGGCGGGTGAATATCTCGTCCGTCACATCGGCATCTTCCACCTTCACCTGCAGAAACACGCGGACTTCGGGATCGAGCGTAGTTTCCCACAATTGCTCGGCATTCATCTCGCCCAGGCCCTTGTAGCGCTGGATCGAGAGGCCCTTGCGGCCCGCCGCCATGACTGCTTCGAGAAGCTGCGTCGGCAGGATGATGGCGTCGGCGGCAATCGGTGCCGGAGCGTCGGCCTCCTCGCTCTCGTCCTGCACCGGTTCGGGTTCGGGTTCGGCGCCCGAGCGGACAAAACGCACGGTGGAAGCAAAGACATCGCCCTGCTCCTGCGCGCGCGAATGCAGCTTGCGCGCCTCCGCACTGTCGAGGAATTTCGGCTCGATCAGATGGGCATCGGTCACCCCGCGCCACAGGCGGTCGAAGCGGACATGGCCGTCCTCGGTGATGCGGGCCGACCATCGCGCATCGGCATCGCCCGATTGCAAATGGGCAGCGGCCTGTTTCAGTCTTGCCTCGCGGTCGGCGGCGGAAAGGCCCGGCGCCAGCGCGCCTGCCAGCGCCATCGCCTCGATCACCTGCGGGTCATACTTGCGCGGCACGAAAGCGAGCGTGTTCTTGAGGCGAAGCGCACGCGCGACAATCTCTGCCAGCTCGGCTCCGGCGCGCGCGCCGCCCTGCGTTTCCAGCACGCGGTTCTGCAATCCGGCATCGACCAGATAACGGTCGAGCGCGGCCTGGTCCTTGAGATAGACCTCGCTACGGCCCTTGCTGACCTTGTAGAGAGGCGGTTGGGCGATGAAGAGATGTCCGGCCTTGATGATCTCTGGCATCTGGCGGTGGAAGAAGGTGAGCAGCAAGGTGCGGATATGTGCGCCGTCGACGTCGGCGTCGGTCATGATCACGATCTTGTGATAGCGCAGCTTCTCCAGGTTGAATTCATCGCGCAGGCCGGTGCCCATCGCCTGGATCAGCGTGCCGACTTCCTTGGATGAAATAATCCGGTCGAACCGCGCGCGTTCCACGTTGAGGATCTTGCCGCGCAGGGGCAGGATGGCCTGGGTCTTGCGGTCGCGGCCCTGCTTGGCGCTGCCGCCGGCGGAATCGCCCTCGACCAGGAACAACTCGCTCTTTGCCGGATCGCGCTCCTGGCAATCGGCCAGTTTGCCCGGCAGGCTGGCGATGCTCATCGCGCCCTTGCGGCTCATCTCGCGGGCCTTGCGTGCAGCCTCCCGGGCGGCGGCGGCATCGATGATCTTCAGCACGATCAGCTTCGCATCGGCCGGGTTTTCCTCCAGCCATTCGGTCAACTTCTCGCCCATCAGGCTTTCGAGCGGCTGGCGCACCTCGGAACTGACAAGCTTGTCCTTGGTCTGGGAGGAGAACTTGGGGTCGGGCAGCTTGACCGAGACAATCGCGGTCAGGCCTTCGCGCATGTCCTCGCCCGCGAGGCTGACCTTTTCCTTTTTGAGCAGCCCTGAAGCGGTGGCGTAATTGTTGAGAGTTCGGGTCAGTGCAGCGCGGAAGGCTGCCAGATGGGTGCCGCCATCGCGCTGCGGGATGTTGTTGGTGAAGCACAGGACGTTCTCGTAATAGGAATCGTTCCATTCCAGCGCCACATCGATGCCGATACCGTCCTTTTCCGCGCTGACGGAGATTGGTTCTGCAACCAGCGCCTGCTTGTTGCGGTCAAGCCATTTCACGAACGCCGCAATGCCGCCTTCATAGAACAGGTCGTGCTCGGCCACGTCTTCATGCCGCTTGTCGCGCAGCACGATGCGGACGCCCGAATTGAGGAAGGCGAGCTCGCGATAACGGTGTTCGAGCTTCTCGAAGTCGAAATCGATGACATTCTTGAAGGTATTTTCGCTCGCCTTGAAAGTGACGCGCGTACCTTTCTTGAAGCCGTTCTCATCCGGATTCTGTGGCACTTTGGGGGCCGCGCCGGTCAATTTGAGCGGGGCGACCGCGTCGCCATGCTCGAAGCGCATCCAGTGCGTCTCGCCATCGCGCCAGATTTCCAGCTCGAGCCATTCGGACAGCGCGTTCACCACCGACACACCCACGCCGTGCAGGCCGCCGGAGACCTTGTAGGCATTGTCGTCGCTGGTGTTCTCGAACTTGCCGCCCGCATGCAGCTGGGTCATGATGACTTCGGCAGCCGAAACGCCCTCTTCCTTGTGCACGCCGGTGGGGATGCCGCGGCCATTGTCTTCGACGGAGACAGAGCCATCGGGGTTGAGTTCGATCAGCACCAGGTCGCAATGGCCGGCCAGCGCCTCGTCAATCGCATTGTCCGAAACTTCGAACACCATGTGGTGGAGGCCGGATCCGTCATCGGTATCGCCGATGTACATGCCAGGCCGCTTGCGCACCGCATCCAGGCCCTTGAGGACCTTGATGCTTTCAGCGCCATATTCGCCCATGCGCTTGCCGTTCTGGGGGGTGTCTTGGGTATTTTCCGTCATGCCCGACATATAGGAATTACGGGCAGGTTTCCCAAGCCAATGGCCAGCGGAGAGCCTGTTTATCCACGGTGCCGAAAGGACCGACCCAAATGCAAACGGCCGCCCGGTTAGGGGCGGCCGCGATCTTGTGTCTGCTGCTTCTGCCTCAGGCCATCCAGATGGCCGGATAGGGCAGGCGCGCCACGCTTTCGAAATAGGACGCCAGCAGGCGTTTTGCGAAATTCATCATGGTCTTATCCTTCGGGGGGAGAGAGGGATTCGCTCAGACGATGATCGCGTTCAGCATGGTGGCGCTGACCGTGACGGATGCGAGCGACGCGAGAACGACGGTTGCGATCTTGGCCATAGTGTTGACTCCTGGGGGCGGGGAATGAGGGGAGAGGGGGTCCCGCCTTGGCCGTCATATGATGCGCGCAAGAAAATTGTGCAATTGCGAAGAATTCGACAAGTGTTGCGAATTTTGCAACTATCTATTTCGAGATTTTTCAGTCTGTTCCGGATCCGGGGCGAGAATGGATCGGCCTTCTGCCCCGGCCGGAGTTGTATTGCACCTGCGAAATCAGCGCAGGGCGAGTTCGGTTGCCTGTGCGGCCGTGTGTGCGGCCAGAATGGCATCGGCCTGTGCGCGCGCTTCGGCAAGGCACTGTGCATGGAGGCGCTGGCCCTTGAGATTGCGCAGGAAGGGCTTTTCGCAGGCCTTTTCTACTGCGATTTCGAGCTGCTGCTCGAAAGTAGGCGATGCGGTGATGGTGATTTCTTCACGCGGCAGTTGCCCCACGATCAGGGGAAAGCTTTGGGCAGATACGACGACCGGGCTGAAAGCGACGGAAATCAGGGCGACAAAAACGAGTTTCTTCATGACGTAGGCTCCGTAGGAAATGGCGTCCAACGCCTTTGCGATTGCATCCTCTATGCAGTGCCGCGGCCTTTGCATCGCCGCGCGTGCTTGTTCAAATGCGAAGAGCGCCACTGATGTTGCGTAAATATCATCGCCGAATTTAGCGAAATGGTAACAAATTCGCCCCGCATGTCGGGGGCGCTGCACGCACATCTGGACAGGCGCGCGCCAAGCGGGCAAGCGCTCTGGGCATGGACGCACAGCACATCCCCGATTCCATCCTTATTGTCGATTTCGGCAGCCAGGTGACCCAGCTGATCGCGCGCCGTGTGCGCGAGGCCGGCGTCTACTCGGAAATCGCCCCCTTCAGCATGGCGGAGGAGGCGTTCCACCGCCTCAAGCCCAAGGGCATCATTCTCTCGGGCTCTCCCGCCAGCGTGCCAGATGCTGATTCGCCCCGCGCGCCGGAACTGCTTTTCGAAGCCGGCGTGCCGATCCTGGGCATTTGCTATGGCCAGCAGGTGATGAGCCACCAGCTCGGCGGCGAAGTGCGGCCCGGACATGAGACGGGGGAAGGCGGCGAGTTCGGCCGTGCCTACCTGACCGTGACCAAGGACTGCGCGCTGTTCGACGGGCTGTGGAAGGTCGGCGAACGCCACCAGGTGTGGATGAGCCATGGGGACAAGGTGACCAAATTCGCCCCCGGCTTCGAGATCGTGGCCGTCAGCGACGGCGCGCCCTTCGCGGTGATCGCGGATGAGGAGCGGCAGTTTTACGGCACGCAGTTCCACCCCGAAGTGGCGCATACGCCCGATGGCGCAAAGCTGCTCGCCAATTTCGTCCACCGCGTCTGCGGCCTTCCGGGTGACTGGACCATGGCCGCCTATCGCGAAACCAAGGTCGCGGAGATCCGCGCGCAGGTGGGCGACGGCAAGGTGATTTGCGGCCTTTCCGGCGGGGTGGATTCCTCTGTCGCCGCGATCCTGATCCATGAGGCGATCGGCGAGCAGCTGACCTGCGTCTTCGTCGATCACGGCCTGCTGCGCATGAATGAGCGCGAACAGGTGGAGACCATGTTCCGCGATCATTACAATATCCCGCTGGTGGTGGTGGATGCCGAAGAGCGCTTCATGAATGGCCTCGCCGGCGTCACCGACCCGGAAAAGAAGCGCAAGTTCATCGGCGCCGAATTCATCAATGTGTTCGAGGAAGAGGCCAAGAAGATCGGCGGGGCCGATTTCCTCGCCCAGGGCACGCTCTATCCCGATGTGATCGAATCAGTTTCCTTCACCGGCGGCCCTTCGGTCACGATCAAGAGCCACCACAATGTCGGCGGCCTGCCCGAGCGCATGAACATGCAGCTGGTCGAACCCTTGCGCGAGTTGTTCAAGGATGAAGTGCGAGAGCTGGGCCGCGAACTGGGCCTGCCCGATATCTTCGTCGGCCGCCATCCCTTCCCCGGCCCCGGCCTCGCCATCCGCATTCCGGGCGAGGTCGACAAGGAGCGCTGCGATATCTTGCGCAAGGCCGATGCGATCTATCTGGAAGAAATCCGCAAGGCGGGCCTCTATGACGCAATCTGGCAGGCCTTCGCCGTGCTGCTGCCCGTGCGCACGGTGGGCGTGATGGGCGATTACCGCACCTATGACAGCGTCTGCGGCCTGCGCGCAGTGACCAGCACCGATGGCATGACAGCTGACGTCTATCCCTTCGACCCGCACTTCCTCACCGGTGTTGCCACCCGCATCGTCAATGAAGTGCAGGGCATCAACCGCGTGGTCTATGACTTTACCAGCAAGCCACCGGGGACGATTGAATGGGAGTGACGGGGGCGTGGTCGTCAACGAACCGTCATCCTGAACTTGTTTCAGGATCCATTTCTCGATCTGCACCAACTTCGCTGGGCGAAGGATGGATGCTGAAACAAGTTCAGCATGACGAACAAGGGAAATCCGGCTCTCCTCACTTGGGCGCTCAAGCGGCCTGCTTCTTCACCAGCGACTTCGCCAGCCCCACCGCGAATATCACCACCGGAATAACCAGCGTTACTAGCCCTGTCGTGCCATTGGTGAAGGGGATCACCTTCCAATAGGCATAGAGCGCTGCGGCCAGCGGGATGGCTGCCAGAAGGTATGCCCTGGTCGGCGTGCCGCTCATCGGGTTGACGAAGATGCTCTCGTAATTGCGTCCGGCTTCCGGCCCCTCGCCATCGGCCAGCTGTCCGCCCAGGAGGACGCCGCGATAGGAAGGGAGATGGGCCAGCATCAGCAGGCCATTGACGCCGAGGATGGCCAGCGCGGCGAGGGCCAGCAGGATATTGCCTTCCAGCAGCGCGATGAATGCCGCGCAGACATTTACCGTCATGATTGCCGCCAGCGCGAAGGGTATCGCGCGCTTCGACAGCAACATCAGCCCCCCGATCAGGTGGATGAATTTGGCAACTGCGAGCAGGCCGCTCTGGTCGAGCGAGGTCCTGAGGCGCAGCGCCATCGGGTCAGCAAAGTCGGGCAGAGGGATATAGGGCGCGAGCAGGAAGGGCATGAAATAGCGCAGCGCCGAAAGCGCCAGCACCACGCCCAGCGCGATGCGTAGGACGTCCCACAGCCTCGGGATATCGAGCGCGGGCAGCGGCGCTTGCGGCGGCACGTTGCGCGCGAACATGGCCTTGTAGCTTTCCCAATAGGCCAGGCAGAGGAACAAATTACAGCTCAGCACCGACCAGCCATAGATGGCGGATCCGGTCCACCAGCCTTGCAGTTCGGTGTCCCAGTACCACACGGTGAAACTGACCGGCAGCACGGCAATCAGCATCAGCGGCAAGCGGAAGCCAAGCAGAACCGCAAAGCCTGCAACCAGTTCCACCGCCTTGACCACTGTGAACAACCCGCTGTCGAGCAGCGCGGTGAAGACGGCAATGCTCAGCGGCTCATTGCCCTGCGGCTGGGGATAGAGCTGGATGAAATGGTTTAGCCCCGCTGGAATCATCCACGCGGCATAAAGCAGGCGCACGAACCATGTGAGATATTGCATTCTGGCACTCCCCCAACGTCCTGCCCGTCGTGCGGGCAGGATCGGGGCGAGATTAAGGGGCGTGCCGGGAATGTAAATGCCCCAAACCGGCAATCACCTTGCCGGCCTCAAGCCAGGTGACCGAAAGTCTGCCCCTCGCCTCAGCCCGCCTTGGTATAGGGCACCCAGTTCTCCAGCATCAGGACACCCCTGGTCTGGCTGGAGAAACGGTCAATCGTGCGCATGACATCAGTGGTGCACAGCCGCCTTCCGTAGCGATGCATGATCGGCACGTCGCCGTCGCGCAGCTGGTTGGGCCGCGTAGCCCGTGCCACCCAGATCGTATCCCCGTCATCATAGACAAGGCCGATATAGGGCACCACGTCGAGGCGCGTGTTGCGTACGGTGGGAATGCAGTGCTGCGGTTCACCGGCAACGCGGCCTTCCAGTTTCTCGGCCAGTTCGGCTTCTGCCCGCTCCACACGCGACTGGGCTTGCGCAGCCGTTGCGCCAACTGCGAGCGCCGCGCTGGCAGCCACCAGGGCAACAAACTTTTTCATGTCCATTCTCCCAATTAGACAGGCAAACAATTCCAGTCTGAGGCTTAACCCAAGCTGACCAATGGCTTACAGGAGACCGGAGCTTGTGCCCTGGCGGGAATGTCAGCCTTCGGCTGCTTCCACCCTTGTATAGGGCACCCAGTCCTCCAGGAAGAGAGCGCCCGTGGTAAAGCCCGCATGACGATCGATAGTGCGGATCACGTCGGTGGCGCAAAACTGGCTGCCGAAACGCTCGATCACCGGAATATCGGTGCTGCGCAAACGTTCGGGCCGTTTGGCGCGCGCGACATAGATGGTATCGCCTGCATCATAGACGATGCCGACATAAGGGATCACCCTGATATCATTGCTGCGGAACGAGGTGACACAGCTCTGCGCCTCGCCGGCAACGCGGCCTTCGATCAGTTCGGCCAGCTGTGCTTCGGCCTTTTCCTGGCGCGTTTCCGCCTGGGCAGCGGTGGAGCCAAGGGCCAGTGCGGCACTCGCGGCAGCGATGGTCAAAAACTTGTTCATCATCTTTACTCCAAAATTGGGGCAAGATTGCCGGACGGCAAGTTAACGCAAGCTGACCGCCTATTGATCCGATCCCGCGTCCATTGGGCCGCCCTTCAGGACAAAGCGCCGGTCGCAATAGCCGCAATCGGCAAAGCCCTTCTCGTCGATCTGCAGATAGACGCGCGGATGGCCGAGCGCGGCGGGGCGATAGTTTGCGCCGCCGCGGATAGCGCCAGCGCCATCGCACCAGACGCGGGCAGTTTCGACCAATGTGGTTTCGGGTACCATTTGTTCTGTCTCGCTCATGCCAGCCGCCCTATCCTCGCCGCGCGATTCAGGCAATATGGCTCTGCACTCGGGCTTTACGCGAGGCGGCCAAAGCGCCAATAGGCATGCCATGTCCGACACCATCCCCGCCATCGAGATCCGCGACGTCGTCAAGCGCTATGCCGGCAGCAAGAAGGCGGAGCCCAAGCTGGCGCTCAAGGGCCTCAGCTTCGATGTCCCTGAAGGAGGTGTGTTCGGCCTGCTCGGCCCCAATGGCGCGGGCAAGTCCACGCTCATCAACATCATGGCGGGCACGGTCAACAAGACCGGCGGCACGATCCGCATCTGGGGCCACGATATCGATCATGACCATCGCAATGCGAAGCTCAACATCGGCATCGTCCCGCAGGAGATCATCTTCGATCCCTTCTTCACGCCGTTCGAGGTGCTGGAGAACCAAGGGGGCCTATACGGCATCACCAAGGCGCTCAGGCGTTCTGAAGAGCTGCTCAGGGCTGTTCACCTCGAAGACAAGCGCAATGCCTATGCCCGCACGCTTTCAGGCGGGATGAAGCGCCGCCTGCTGATCGCCAAGGCCATGGTCCATTCGCCGCCGATCCTGGTGCTCGACGAGCCGACCGCGGGTGTCGATGTCGAACTGCGCCGCCAGCTGTGGGAACTGGTGAGCGAACTCAACGCCGAAGGCGTGACCGTGGTGCTGACCACGCATTACCTCGAGGAAGCCGAGCAATTGTGCGACCGCATCGCCATCATCAACCACGGTGAACTCATCACCAACAAGCCCACCCGCGAACTGGTGGGCATGATGGGCGAGAAGATCGTGGCCGTCACGGTGGACCAGGATATCGCCGAGATGCCGAGCGACCCCCGCTTCCGCAAATGCGAGAAGGCGGGCGAGCGGGTGATCGAAGTCACCTATGACAAGTCCGAGATGACCGCAGGGCAAGTGCTCGCCAGGCTGCAGGAACAGGGCTTCACCATCGAGGATGTGTCAACGCGCGAGGCGGACCTGGAGGATGTCTTCGTGCAGCTGACGAGTGCGGGGCAGGCGGCGTGATCGATGAGGCTGACGGGAAGGCCTTGCAGGGCTTTGCCCGCTCGCCCTGAGCTTGTCGAAGGGCAGCTTTTCCTTTCAAGCGCTACGTGCCAGAAGAAGGACAGTCCTTCGACAAGCTCAGGACGAGCGGAGATATAGTTGGCTGAAGCAGTTAAAGAATACGACGTCCTTATCATCGGTTCCGGCGCGGCGGGGCTGACGGCGGCGTTGACGCTGGCCGAAAGCCGCAGGGTGCTGGTGCTGGCCAAGGGCGAGCTTACCAGCGGCTCCACCGCATGGGCGCAGGGCGGGATTGCTGCCGTTCTCGATGCGGGCGATACATTCGAGGATCATATCCGCGACACGATGGTGGCGGGCGCGGGCCTCAACGATCTCGCCACGGTGGAATTCGTGATCGAAGGCGCGCCTGCCGCGATTGACCGCTTGTTCGAGCTGGGCGTGCCCTTCAACCGTGACGGCGATGACCTCCACCTCACCCGCGAGGGCGGACATTCGCATCGCCGCATCGTGCATGTGCACGATGCCACTGGCTGGGCGGTGCAGGCCGCACTGCTCAAGGCGGCGGAGGAAAACCCCAATATCACCCTGCTTCCGCACCGGAGCTGTATCGATCTCATCACCGGACGGCATGAGGACAAATATTCGGGGTCTGGCCGCGTCTGGGGTGCCTATGCGCTCAATGAGGAAACAGGGAAGGTGGAGTCGCATGTCGCGCGCGCCACCATATTGGCCGCAGGTGGAGCGGGCCGCGTCTACCAGTTCTCCACCGCACCGCGCGGTGCGACGGGGGACGGGATAGCCATGGCCTGGCGTGCCGGCGCACGCGTTTCCAATATGGAGATGATGCAGTTCCACCCCACCTGCCTCTACAATCTGGAGGTCAAGAACTTCCTCATTACAGAGGCGGTGCGCGGCGAGGGCGGGCATTTGCTGCATCCGGTAACGGGCCATCGCATCATGCAGGATTACGACCCCGAGCGGATGGAACTGGCCCCGCGCGACGTGGTCGCCCGTGCGATCGACGACCAGATCAAGCGCTTCGGTCTCGATTACGTCCATCTCGATATCAGCCATCAGTCGCCCGAATTCGTGACGCGCCATTTCCCCACGATCCATGAGAAGCTGCTCGGCCTTGGCATCGACATGACCACGGGCCCGATCCCGGTTGTCCCGGCGCAACATTACACCTGCGGCGGCGTGGTGATCGGGCTCGATGCGCGCACCGACCTGCCCGGCCTGTGGGCAGCGGGCGAATGCACTGAAAGCGGGCTGCACGGCGCCAATCGCCTTGCGTCCAATTCGCTGCTCGAATGCTTTGTCTTCGGAGAGGCGGCTGCGCAGGATATCCTCGCCTCGTGGGAGGAATTGCCCGCTCCGCCATCGATCCGCGAATGGGACGAAAGCCGCGTGACCGACAGTGACGAGGAAGTGGTCATCAAGCAGAACTGGACAGAGATCCGGCGGATGATGTGGAACTATGTCGGCATCGTGCGTACCACCAAAAGGCTCGAACGCGCCAAGCACCGGATCGACCTGCTGGCGAGCGAGATCGAGGATTATTACGGCCACTTCCGCGTGACCACCGACCTCATCGAATTGCGCAACCTCCACCAATGCGCCGAGCTGATCGTGCGCAGCGCGCTCAAACGCCACGAAAGCCGCGGGCTGCACTACACGCTCGATTATCCGGAAACGGATGAGGCGGCGACGGACACGGTGCTGGTGCCGTGAG
>JAHEBH010000090.1 GCA_024642335.1 Erythrobacter sp. | reverse complement strand
TGATCGCCATGTCCGCACCGCTTGAAGGCATCAAGGTCGTCGAACTGGCACGCATCCTTGCCGGACCATGGGCGGGGCAAGTGCTGGCGGATCTTGGTGCCGAGGTGATCAAGGTCGAAAGCCCGGAAGGTGACGATACGCGCGGCTGGGGGCCGCCCTTTGTCGAGAATGCCGATGGCAGCCGCGATGCCGCCTATTTCCACGCGGCCAATCGCGGCAAGAGTTCCATTATCGCCGATTTCCATGATGCCGATGATCTGGCGCGTGTGGTCGACCTGATCCGTGACGCCGATGTGCTGATCGAGAACTTCAAGACCGGCGGCCTCGCCAAATATGGCCTCGATTACGAGAGCCTACGCGAGGTCAATCCGCGCCTCGTCTATTGTTCGATCACAGGCTTCGGGCATGACGGCCCCTATGCACCCCTGCCGGGGTATGACTTTATCGTACAGGGTATGAGCGGGATCATGGACCTGACCGGCGCAAAGGACGGCCCGCCGACCAAGATCGGCATGGCCTATGCCGATATCATGACCGGGCTTTACGGCGTGATCGGCATCCAGGCGGCGCTGCACCAGCGCGCGACGACCGGGCGCGGGCAGCATGTCGACATGGCCCTGCTCGATACGATGGTGGGCACGCTCGCCAACCAGGCGATGAACTATCTGGTCAGCGGGGTGGTGCCGCATCGCATGGGCAATGCGCATCCCAATATCGTGCCCTATGAATCCTTCCCGACTTCGGATGGCTGGCTGATTATCGCCGTTGGCAATGACACACAGTTCGAGCGGCTGGCGCACGTGCTGGGGCTGGATATGCGCGCGGAATGGGCCAGCAATTCGCTGCGTGTGCAGAACCGTGCGGAATTGTGCCCGCTGATCGCGGAAAGGACGCGGACCTTCACCCGCGACGCGCTGCTCGCAGCACTGGAGGCGGAAAAGATACCCGCCGGTCCCATCCACGATGTTGCCGAGGCATTGGCCGATCCGCAGATCGCCGCGCGCGGCATGGTGCTCGACATGCAGCGGGAGGACGGCACAAGGGTGAAGGGTATCCGTACGCCGATACGCTTTTCCGATGCCGAACTGGCACTGGGGCAGCCATCGCCGCTGCTGCCGCGAAAGGACTGATGATGGAATATCGCCCGCTCGGAGCCAGCGCCCTCAAGGTCTCGCCCCTGTGCCTGGGGGCAATGATGTTTGGCGGGGCGACCGACGAAGACACATCGCGGCGGATCATCGCCAAAGCCGCCGATGCGGGCGTGAACTTCATCGATACGGCGGACATCTACAACGGCGGCGCTGCGGAGGAAGTGGTCGGGCGCGCCATCGCCTCTCGCCGCGATTACTGGGTGGTGGCGACCAAGTTTGGCTACGGGTCCTATGACGGGCCCAACCAGACCGGCCAGTCGCGCAAATGGGTGATCGGGGCGACCGAGGCGAGCTGCAAGCGGCTGGGCACCGACTATCTCGACATCCTCTATTTCCACAAGGCCGATCCCGAAGCCCCGATGGAAGAGCCGCTGCGCGCGATCGGAGACCTGATCCGCGAGGGCAAATTGCGCTATTACGGCCTCTCCAATTTCCGCGGCTGGCGCATTGCCGAAGTTTGCCGGATCGCCGACCAATTGGGCATGCCGCGCCCCGTGGTGAGCCAGCCTCTGTACAATATCGTCGACCGCACTGCGGAGGTAGAGCAGCTTCCGGCGGCAGGCCATTACGGCCTCGGCGTGGTTCCCTACAGCCCGCTCGCGCGCGGCGTTCTGAGCGGCAAATATGCGGGCGGCAAGGCCCCCGAAGGATCGCGCGCGGCGCGCGGCGACGCACGCATGCAGCAGACCGAATGGCGCGAGGAAAGCTTCGCCATTGCCGAAAAGATCGGTGCCCGCGCGGCAGAACTGGGCATCTCCACGGTGGACTATGCAATGGCCTGGGTGCTGCGGAACCAGCTCGTCAGCGCGGCCATCGCCGGGCCACGGACCGAGGAACAGTGGGACGGATATTTGCGCGCGCTTGATGCCAAGCTTGAAGATTCGGACGAAGCCTTCATCGATAGCCTCGTGCCGCCTGGTCACACGTCGCAGGCGGGCTATTCCGATCCAGCCTATCCGGTCGAGGGACGCCTGCAGAAGAGGTATTGATGGCGGGGCATGACAACATATTGGGGCCTGACCCGCGGCCGAGCTTCTTCCCGGTCGAGGGCGGGGCAAACCGCCTGCAGCCGCCGCCGAACCGCAAGGGCATTGCCGTGCGCTTTGCCGCGCGCTCGCTGTCGGTGATGCAGAAGGAGGGGCTGGTCGCCTCCAGCGCATCGGGGCAGGTCTGGCGTCTGGTATCGGACGAGGGAGCCTATCTCGACGGGTTTGACGAGGCGCCGTGTCCCTTGAGCTTCCTCACCACGGGCATGGTCTGCTCCTACATGACCGAACTGCTGGCTCTGGCCGAACAGCGCGGCATCGCGATCCGCGACGTGACGCTGATCCAGGACAACTACTACACGATGAAGGGCAGCGCGCTCAAAGGAACGATGACCGGCGGGGCGAAGGATATCGACCTTGAAGCACGGATCGACAGCGATGCGGATGCCGAGACCCTGCGCGCGCTGGTCTATGACGCGGTGGCAGCCTCTCCGCTCAACGGGCTGATGCGCGGCGAGAAGGAAAGCCTTTTCACGCTCACGCATCATGGCCGCCAGGTGATCCCCGACAAGGCGAAGCCCGTTATCGGCGATGTGCCGCCCGATCCGGCGGAGCTGATTGCAGGCTCCCAGCCGCTGAAGGCGGATCGCTGCATACGCCGCGCGGGGATGAGCCCGTTGACCACGGAAGCTACCTCCTCGCAAGGCTCCAGCCTCGCGGAAGAGCAGGACCGCACGCTCCATGTCCGCGGCATCTGCACTGTGCGAGAAGACGGGGTGAAGCAGGTCGAACAGCAGCTGTTCAACCCGCACGGATCGATCTTCCATTATCTGTGCGACGAGCAAGGCCGCGCACCCGACGCCGCGAGCTATATCGCTGCCGGGATCGGCTTCTGCTTCATGACCCAGCTGGGCCGCTATGCGAAGATCGCGAAGAAGGACCTTGCGGCCTACAATATCGTGCAGGACGTGCATTTCTCGGTTGGCGGAGCGAGCGGCGGAACGGGGCAGGCAGGCAGCGCCGACCCGGTAGAAACGCATGTCTACCTGCATTCCTCCGAAGATGACGAGTTTGCCCGCGCCGCGCTCGACATGGGTGAGCAGACCTGCTTCCTCCACGCCTTCTGCCGCACCGACTTGAAGGCAAAGGTGCGGGTGGTGAAGGCCTAGCTGAAGCCAGCTATTCCTTGCTCTTCGCCTCGTAGACGACATTTCCCACGGCGGTGTTGCTGGCGGGGACGCGGTAGAAGCGGTGCTTCTCTTCCACGCCGTATCCCAGCGCGCCGCGCATCGCGAGCCACATGATCAGCTCGATACCCTCCGTGCCCGTCTCGCGCAGATATTCGAGGCGGGTGATCGGGATCAGCTCGTCCGGGTCATTGGCCAGCAGGTCGAGGAAACGCCGGTCCCATTCCTCGTTGATCAGGCCTGCGCGTGAACCGTGGAGCTGGTGGCTCATGCCGCCGGTGCCCCAGACCTGGACGTTGAGATCTTCGGGAAATGTCTTCACCGCATTGCGGATCGCTTCGCCCAGCTTCCAGCAGCGTTCCCCCGATGGCGTGGGGAATTGCGAGACATTGACCGCGAAGGGGATGACCTTGCACGGCCATTCCTCCGGCTGGCCGAAGACCAGCGACAGCGGCACGGTGCAGCCGTGATCGACATCCATGTCGTTGATCAGCGTGATGTCGAATTCGTCGATCACCAGCTGTTCGGCGATGTGCGCGGCAAGATCGACATGGTTGTGCACCACGGGCACCGGGCGGCGGCCCCAGCCTTCGTCTGCGGATTGGAAACTATCGGCAAAGCCCATGGCGAAGGTCGGCACGATATCGAGCATCAGCGCCGAGGCGTGATCGTTGTAGAACAGGATCACCACATCGGGCGTGTTCTTGCTGGCCCATTCCTTGACGTATTCGTACCCGTCGAAAACGGGCTTCCAGTAGGGGTCCTGCGTCTTGCCCAGATCGATGGCTGCGCCAATCGCGGGAACGTGGCTGGTGGCGATGCCTCCGGTAATTCTTGCCATCTGCCCTAATTCCCACCGCGGATCGAACGGATGCCTTCAGGGCTGCGGCCGCCCTCCAGCATCATCTGCGCATATTCTTCCGCCGACATGCCGGAGGTGGTGCTGACAGCCTTCTGCGCGCTGAGCCCGTCGGTACTGGCCAGCTTGACGAGGAAATACATGTTACCGCCGAGTTCAATGAGCCTGGTCAGGTCACGGTCGAGCACGCCCTGCTTCTGTTCGGCTGTCATCTTGAACTTGTCGAGATAGGCGCTTTCGCCGGCGCGGAATTCGTCGCGGTTTTCAGCCTTCATCAGGCTCATGCAGAACTTGTGGAGGTGGTAGGCTTCGCGGCTTCGCTTGGCGGTAAAGACCTTTGTGCCGGGTATGTCTTCCAGATCTGCGAGGGGGTAAAGCCTTTGTCTTGCCATGGAACGACCTCTTGTGCTTGGCCTGCGACCCTAGCACCCGCGCCGTTTCAGCGATAGCCCAGATACCAGTTCCTGGCCGCCGCGCGCGCTGCGCCCTCTTCTCCCGGGTCGAGACCATAATCGATGATTTCGCGCGTCTTGAGCAGAACTTCTTCGTCAAGCAGATCGTAGAATTCCATGCCCACAAATTCGTCCTTCACCCAGACGACATGTCCGAACGCATCGAAGTTGAGCCAATAGATCACTATCTCGTCGCCAGGTTTGAGCGGGACTGAAGGACGCAAACGGGCTCCTGAGCGCGAAATATCGCACAGGCTGGCCTTGGGATGGCCATCAAGCGTAAGCAGCTGCGCGGGCAATTCCACCCGCAACCGCCCCGCCTTTCGGCGTCCAGTTTGCGGCATCGGCACAACTCTCCCGAATTGGGAAGATACCACAAAGTCTTGGCGAAAATAAGAGAGGACGCAAAGTCAGGGTTTCTACCGATCCAACGGCACGCAGAACGAAGAAGGCCCGGCGTAGACCGGGCCTTCATGATTGCTTCAAATTGAGCGCGATGCCTCAGTTGGCATTCGGGTCCCGACCGACCGGCGCGCCCGTGGCGTCCACCTGCGGGCCGGGGATGGCGGTCAGCGTGTGGATCTGGCGGAACTTGCCGTCGATATAGCGGAAGGTGTGCA
>JAHEBH010000089.1 GCA_024642335.1 Erythrobacter sp. | reverse complement strand
CCCTACCGCTGCAAGATCCGCCCGACCGCCTTCAGCCACCTTCAGGCGATGGACTTCATGTGCAAGGGCCATATGCTGCCCGATGCCACCGCCATCCTCGGCGCGATCGACGTGGTGTTCGGGGAGTGTGACCGGTGAGTATCTCTTTGGTCATGGGCGCGACGGCATTAGCGGCTTCACCTGTTGCAGCTTACAATTGTGCTGGTGAGGCAGCGGTTGCCTATGAGGGAATTGTTGAGGCTTACAACGCCTACTATCGGCAATCGCTGGCGATTGTCACCGCAGCTTTAGGTGAAGATCACTCCACGCTGGAACTTATGGTGGCCAGTGACGCTGAGTTTACGGTTTTTCATGGGGACGTCGGCATCGGTCCACGAGCTTCAGGACCTGTGGCAGCTACAGAGTTCTTCGAAAGCCTCGCGCCCGTGGAATTCGAATATCGCGAAGCGAGCCCGGGGCCCCTCGCGCTCAACCCATGCGGTCACATCGAGACCGAGCTGGTTCTTCGAGACGATACGAACGCAGAGGTCTCGGTTCTTACGTTCAAATATGATCGTGGAATTCTCAGTAGCGTGACCGGCTATGCAGCCACTGTCACGAGGGGTTCGCTGCATGTTGGAGTGGTTCAATGACTAACCTCGCCACCGCCCAAGCCATGATCGCGGCCTATAACGCGCAGGACGTGGACACCTACGTCTCCTACATGACCGATGCCGCCTGCGAGGCGAATTATCGCGGCGATGTGGTGCGCGAGGGCAAGGAAGGCACGCGTTCGGGCCTCGCCGCCGCCTTTGCCAAATGGCCGCAGAACCATGCCGAGATTCTCGAGGCCTGGCAGGTCGGCGAATTCGTGCTGCTGCGCGAACACGTCTCGCGCGGCCCGGCCAGCGATGGTTCGGAGCTGGTGGCACCGTTCGAGGTCGTCTCGGTCTATTCTTTCGAGGGCGACAAATGCTCTCGCGTGGAGTTCATTCGATGACCTGCTGCGCGCACCTTCCCACACCCGTCACCCTGAACTCGATTCAGGGTCCATCAGGCCGCCAGCTCAGTTCTGTCCGGTCAGGCACCGCGCAAGCGGCACGATGGATCCCGGATCAAGTCCGGGATGACGACAACGGACATGGAAACGCCTGATGGCCGCCCGTCATATCGCACCCGATACGCCCGAGCTGCGCGAGCGCTGGGGCAAGTTCGCCTTCGATGCCGAGACCAAGGCAAAGGCGGACTGGCATATCGCCAAATATCCGGAAGGTCGGCAGAAGTCGGCGACCATGCCGCTGCTCGACCTGGCGCAGCGCCAGGTGGGCCGCGAAACCGATACGCAGGGCTGGCTGCCGCTGCCGGTGATCGAATATGTCGCCGCTTTTCTCGATCAGCCGGTGATCCGCGTGCTCGAGGTCGCGACCTTCTACACCATGTACAACCTTGAACCGGTTGGGAAATTCCACGTGCAGGTGTGCGGTACTACGCCCTGCATGCTGCGCGGATCGGATGACATCATCGCCGCCTGCAAGAAGCGCGGGATGAAGTCCGGCCATGTCTCGGACGATGGCCTGTGGTCCTTTACCGAGGTTGAGTGCATGGGCAATTGCGCCACCGCGCCGATGGTCCAGATCAATGACGACAATTATGAGGATCTGACCGCAGAGCGGCTCGATGCAGTCCTCGATGCGCTGGCGAAGGGTGAGACGCCCAAGGCAGGCACGCAGGAGCCGGGGCGGCGCACGTCCGAACCGGCCAATGCGCTCTCCTCGCTCAAGGAAATGGTCACCGAGAACCACGATTACCGGGGTGAATGGTGATGGCGGGCGTTGTCGCACTTATCATTGCGGCGCTTGTCGCGATGGCCGCTGGCGGATTTGCGCTGTCCAACGGCAGCTTCATCGGCGTCGCTTTCATCGCATTCGGCCTGATGCTGCTGGCGCTGGGCCTTAAGCAGCGCTCCACCATCAGCAAGAAAGGCGGCGACGATGCTTGAGGACAAGGATCGCATCTTCACCAATGTCTACGGCTTCCAGCCGTGGAAACTCGATGCTGCCCGCATGCGTGGTGACTGGGACGATACTAAGGGTCTCCTTGCGAAGTCGCAGGACGACATTATCGAGGAAATCAAGGCTAGCGGATTGCGTGGCCGGGGCGGGGCAGGCTTCCCCACCGGCATGAAATGGTCCTTCATGCCCAAGGAAAGCAAGGACGGCCGCCCGAGCTTCCTCGTCATCAATGCCGACGAATCCGAGCCCGGTTCGTGCAAGGATAGAGAGATCATCCGCCACGATCCGCACAAGCTGATCGAAGGCGCGCTCTGCGCAGGCTACGCCATGCGTGCCCGCGCGGCCTACATCTACATTCGCGGCGAATATATCCGCGAGGCCGAGGTGCTGCAGGCTGCGATCGACGAGGCCTATGAGGCCGGACTGATCGGCAACAATGCCAGCGGCACCGGCTATGATTTCGACGTCTTCATGCACCGCGGCGCGGGCGCCTACATCTGCGGCGAAGAAACCGCGATGATCGAGAGCCTCGAAGGCAAGAAAGGGCAGCCGCGCCTCAAGCCGCCATTCCCGGCGGGCGCCGGCCTCTATGGCTGCCCGACCACGGTCAATAACGTCGAGAGCATTGCGGTGGTGCCAACCATCCTGCGTCGTGGCGCTGCGTGGTTCTCCTCCTTCGGGCGCGAGAACAACAAGGGCACCAAGCTGTTCCAGATCAGCGGGCACGTGAACAAGCCTTGCGTTGTCGAAGAGGCGATGAGCATCACCTTCGAGGAGCTGATCGAGAAGCATTGCGGCGGCATACGCGGCGGGTGGGACAACCTCCTCGCCGTGATCCCCGGCGGCTCTTCCGTTCCGCTCGTTCCGGCCGAACAGATACGCCATGCGATCATGGATTTTGACGGGCTCAAGGAACTCGGTTCCGGCCTTGGCACGGCAGGCGTGATCGTGATGGACAAGTCCACCGATATCGTGCGCGCCATCAGCCGCCTCAGCTACTTCTACAAGCATGAAAGCTGCGGCCAGTGCACGCCCTGCCGCGAAGGCACGGGCTGGATGTGGCGCGTGATGACCCGCCTTGAAAAGGGCGATGCCGAGCTGGAAGAGATCGACATGCTCTACCAGGTCACCAAGCAGGTCGAAGGCCACACGATCTGCGCACTGGGTGACGCCGCCGCATGGCCGATCCAGGGCCTGCTCAAGCACTTCCGCCCCGAAATCGAACGCCGCATTAACGAGCGCCACGCCGCGATGCAGGAGGCAGCCGAATAATGCCTAAAGTCACCGTAGACGGACAGGAAATCGAGGTTCCCGCAGGCGCCACCGTGCTGCAGGCGTGCGAGCTGGCGGGCAAGGAAATCCCGCGTTTCTGCTATCACGAGCGGCTCTCCATCGCTGGCAATTGCCGCATGTGCCTGGTCGAAGTGAAGCCCGGGCCGCCCAAGCCGCAGGCATCTTGCGCACTCCCCGCCACCGAGGGACAGGAGATCCGCACCGACAGCGAAATGGTCAAGACCGCGCGCGAAGGCGTGATGGAATTCCTGCTGATCAACCACCCGCTCGATTGCCCGATCTGCGATCAGGGCGGTGAGTGCGATCTGCAGGACCAGTCGGTCGCCTATGGCCGCGGCGCCTCGCGCTATCACGAGAACAAGCGCGCGGTGACCGAGAAGACCATGGGCCCGCTGATCAAGACGATCATGACCCGCTGCATCCACTGCACCCGCTGCGTGCGCTTCTCCGAGGAGATCGCCGGCGTGGACGAAATCGGCGCGCTCTATCGCGGCGAGGACATGCAGATCACCACCTATCTGGAACAGGCCGCCAAGCACGAGCTTTCTGCCAATGTGATCGACCTGTGCCCGGTCGGCGCGCTCACCAGCAGGCCCTATGCCTATGAGGCGCGGCCGTGGGAGCTGAAGAAGACGATGGGCATCGACGTGTCAGACGCGGTCGGCTCCAACATCCGCATCGACAGCCGGGGCAGGGAAGTGCTCCGCGTCCTCCCGCGCATCAATGACGATGTGAACGAGGAGTGGATTTCCGACAAGGCGCGCTACCAGGTCGACGGCCTGACCCGCCGCCGCCTCGACAAGGTGTGGATCAGGAAGCGCGGCAAGCTGGTGGAAGCCAGCTGGGACGAGGCTTTCAAGGCCATCGCCAAGGCCAAGCCGGGTAAAAGCATCGCCGCGGTTGCCGGCGACATGCTTGATTGCGAGACGATGTTCGCCGCCAAGGCGCTGCTCAAGGCGAGCGGCTCCAGCCTGATCGAAAGCCGCCAGACGGGCATGGACTACGACGTGTCCAACCTCGCGGCGGTGAATTTCAACTCGGGCTTTGCCGGTATCGAGGAAGCCGATGCGATCCTGATCGTGGGCAGCAATGTCCGTTGGGAAGCGCCGCTGGTAAATGTCCGCCTGCGCAAGGCGGCGAAGCGCGGCGCGAAGGTGTTCATCGTCGGGCCCGCATGGGAACCGACCTATCCGGCGACTTTCCTGGGTGATGATGTTTCGGTTCTCTCGAAACTTCCCAAAGACGTCAGCGCGGCTTTGAAGGCGGCGAAAAAGCCCGCCATCATCCTCGGCGGAGGCGGTTTCGCCGCTGGTGCGCATGCCGCATCGGTCAAGATTGCGCATGATTTCGGCATGGTCAAAGATGGCTGGAACGGCTTCAACGCCCTGCACATGGCGGCAGCCCGCATGGGCGCGCTGATGCTGGGTTTTGCGCAAGTGGGCGGCATTGCCGATATCGCGAAGGCGAAACCGAAAGTGCTGCTGGCACTTGGAGCGGACGAGGTTGATTTCACTAAGTTCGCAGACAGCCTCAAGGTCTATATCGGCCATCACGGTGACAAGGGCGCGCATGCGGCGGACATCATCCTGCCTGCCGCAGCCTATACCGAAAAGCCGGGCACCTATGTGAACACCGAAGGCCGCGTACAGCGCGGTGACAAGGCGGTGTTCGCGCCGGGCGATGCGCGGGAGGACTGGACGATCCTGCGCGCGCTGGCCGATGCGCTGGGTGTCGATGTCGGTTTCGATAGCTTCCACGAATTGCGTGCGGCGATGTTTGCAGATGCTCCGGCACTGGCCGATGAGGGCTCAATTGCCGATTACGGTGCGCTGGCAACGAGCGTGAAGGGCAATGCCGCCCCCAAGGGCACGATCCCCGCGCCGATCAAGGATTTCTACCTCACCAACCCCATCGCCCGCGCCAGCGCGGTGATGCAGCAGTGTTCGAACGAATTGCTGCTGGGTGAAGCCATGGCGGAGGCAGCGGAATGACCGAATTCTTCCAATCCCTTGGCATGAATTACGAATGGGCGTGGTTTGTCGCGACCATTGCCGGGATCCTGCTGATCGCCCTGCCGCTGATGCTGGGCGTGGCGATGATCATCTA
>JAHEBH010000044.1 GCA_024642335.1 Erythrobacter sp. | reverse complement strand
TTGAGGCCGAGCGAACGCATTTCCTTGACGAGCACGTTGAAGCTCTCCGGAATGCCGGCTTCGAAAGTGTCGTCACCCTTGACGATCGCTTCATAGACCTTGGTGCGGCCGACCACGTCGTCGGACTTCACCGTGAGCATTTCCTGCAAGGTGTAGGCGGCGCCGTAAGCCTGCAGGGCCCAGACTTCCATTTCGCCGAAGCGCTGGCCGCCGAACTGCGCCTTGCCGCCCAGCGGCTGCTGGGTGACGAGCGAGTAGGGGCCGATCGAACGGGCGTGGATCTTGTCGTCCACAAGGTGGTGCAACTTGAGCATGTAGATGATGCCCACGGTCACCTTGCGGTCGAAAGCCTCGCCGGTACGGCCGTCAAAGAGCACCGACTGGCCGGAGCTGTCATAGCCCGCCTTGAGCAGCATGTCGGTGACATCCTGCTCGCGCGCACCGTCGAACACCGGAGTGCCCATCGGAACGCCCGCGCGCAGGTTTTCGGCCAGCTCGACAATTTCCTCGGTCGAGCGGCTGGCGATCTCATCGGCGTAGTTTTCGCCGTAGACATCCTGCAGCTTGGCGATCAGCGCTTCTGGCGGTTTGCCCGCCTGCGGATCGGGGTTCGCCGCACGCCATTCATCCAGCTGTGCGGCAATCTGGTGGCCGAGGCCACGAGCCGCAAAGCCGAGGTGCGTTTCGAAGATCTGCCCGACGTTCATGCGCGATGGCACGCCCAGCGGGTTGAGCACGATATCGACCGGCGTACCGTCCTCGAGGAAGGGCATGTCCTCCACCGGCAGGATGCGCGAAATCACACCCTTGTTGCCGTGACGGCCGGCCATCTTGTCGCCCGGCTGCAGCTTGCGCTTCACCGCCACGAACACCTTGACCATCTTGAGCACGCCCGGCGCCAGTTCGTCACCGCGTTCGAGCTTCTCCTTGCGGTCCTCGAACTTCTCCCGGATCGCCTTCATGGCTTCGTCATACTGGCCCTTCACCGCTTCCAGCTGGGCCTGCATGTTGTCGTCGGCGACGGCGAACTTGAACCATTCGTGCCGTTCGATGTCCTCGAGCAGCGCCTCGTCGATGACGGTGCCCTTCTTCACGCCCTTGGGAGCGGCAGAGGCGGTCTGGCCGCTCAGCATGTCCTTCAGGCGGTTGTAGGTCGCGCGGTTGAGGATGTTGCGTTCGTCCTCGCTGTCCTTCTTGAGGCGTTCGATTTCCTCGTTCTGGATGGCGCGGGTACGGTCGTCGATCTCGATACCGTGGCGGTTGAAGACGCGCACTTCCACGACCGTGCCGGCCACGCCAGGGGGCAGGCGCAGCGAGGTGTCGCGCACGTCCGAAGCCTTCTCGCCGAAGATGGCGCGCAGGAGCTTTTCTTCCGGCGTCATCGGGCTTTCGCCCTTCGGCGTGATCTTGCCGCACAGGATGTCGCCCGGGTGCACCTCGGCGCCGATATAGACGATGCCCGCCTCGTCGAGGCTGCGCAGAGCTTCCTCGCCGACGTTGGGAATGTCGCGGGTGATATCTTCCGGACCCAGCTTGGTATCGCGGGCCATGACTTCGAATTCCTCGATATGGATCGAGGTGAACACGTCATCCTTCACGATGCGTTCGGAAATGAGGATCGAGTCCTCATAGTTGTAGCCGTTCCAGGGCATGAAGGCGACGAGGCTGTTCTTGCCCAGCGCCAGTTCGCCCAGATCGGTGGAAGGACCATCGGCGATGATGTCGCCCTGCTCCACCACGTCACCCACCTTCACCAGCGGACGCTGGTTGACGCAGGTGTTCTGGTTCGAACGCTGGAACTTCTGCAGCGTGTAGATGTCGACGCCAGGGTTTCCGGCATCGACCTCGCCCGAAGCGCGGATCACGATACGCGTGGCGTCGACTTGGTCGACCACGCCGGCACGGGTCGCGCCGATCGCGGCACCCGAATCGCGGGCCACGGTCTCTTCCATGCCGGTGCCGACCCAAGGCGCCTCGGCCTTGACCAGCGGCACAGCCTGGCGCTGCATGTTGGAGCCCATCAGCGCGCGGTTGGCGTCATCGTTTTCGAGGAAAGGAATGAGCGATGCGGCGACCGAAACGAGCTGCTTGGGCGAAACGTCCATCAGCGTGACCTGTTCGGACGGGCTCATCACGAATTCGCCGTTCTGGCGGGCGGAGATGAGGTCCTCGACAAAGGTGCCGTTCTTGTCGATTTCGGCCGAAGCCTGCGCCACGGTGTGCTTCTGCTCTTCCATGGCGGAAAGGTACTGCACCTCACCGGTCACCTTGCCATCAATCACCTTGCGGTAAGGCGTCTCGATGAAGCCGTACTTGTTCACGCGGGCAAAGGTGGAGAGCGAGTTGATCAGGCCGATGTTCGGGCCTTCCGGCGTTTCGATCGGGCAGATACGGCCGTAGTGCGTCGGATGCACGTCGCGCACCTCGAAGCCGGCACGCTCGCGCGTCAGGCCGCCCGGGCCAAGTGCCGAAACGCGGCGCTTGTGGGTGACTTCCGACAGCGGGTTGGTCTGGTCCATGAACTGCGACAGCTGGCTGGAGCCGAAGAATTCGCGCACCGCAGCCACGGCGGGCTTGGCGTTGATCAGATCGTTCGGCATGACGGTCGACACGTCCACGGAGGACATGCGTTCCTTCACCGCGCGTTCCATGCGCAGCAGGCCGACGCGATACTGGTTTTCCAGCAGCTCGCCCACCGAGCGCACGCGGCGGTTGCCGAGATTGTCGATGTCGTCGACTTCGCCCTTGCCGTCCTTCAGGTCGACAAGTTCCTTGACCACGGCGAGGATATCTTCCTTGCGCAAAGTGGTAACGGTGTCTTCGGCATCGAGGCCGAGACGCATGTTCAGCTTCACGCGGCCGACGGCGGAAAGATCGTAACGCTCGCCATCGAAGAACAGGCCTTCGAACAGCGCTTCTGCCGTTTCCTTCGTCGGCGGTTCACCCGGACGCATGACCTTGTAGATCGCTTCCAGTCCCTCTTCACGGTTTTCGGCCTTGTCGGCCTCCATCGTGTTGCGGATCCACGGGCCGGTGTTGACGTGGTCGATGTCGAGCAGCACCAGCTGGTCGATACCGGCAGCGTCGATCTTTTCGAGGCTCTCGGGCGACACTTCGTTGCCTGCCTCGATGTAGATGCGGCCGGTCTTCTCGTCGATCAGGTCGGCGCTGGCGTAGCGGCCGAAGATTTCCTCGGTCGGGATCAGCAGCCTTTCAAGCCCGTCCTTGGCTGCCTTGTTGGCAGCGCGCGGGGACACCTTCTGTCCGGCGGGGAAGACTTCCTCGCCCGTCTTTGCATCGACCAGCGCAAAACTCGGCTTCTGGCCGCGCCATGCCTCGGCAACGAAGGGGATTTCCCAGCCTTCGCCACCCTTCTTGCCCGAAGCGCGCTTCCAGACGACCTTGTTGTAGAAATAGTCGAGGATGTCCTCGCCATCCAGGCCCAGCGCATAGAGCAGCGCGGTGACCGGCAGCTTGCGTTTGCGGTCGATACGGACGTTGACGATGTCCTTGGCGTCGAATTCGAAATCGAGCCACGAACCGCGGTAGGGAATGACGCGGGCAGCGAAGAGGAACTTGCCCGAAGAATGGGTCTTGCCGCGGTCATGGTCGAACAGCACACCCGGCGAACGGTGCATCTGCGACACGATAACGCGCTCTGTGCCATTGATGATGAAGGTGCCGTTCTCGGTCATGAGCGGCATGTCGCCCATATAGACGTCCTGCTCCTTGATATCGAGGACGGAACGGGTCTCGGTCTCCTGGTCGACCTCGAAGACGATCAGGCGCAGCGTGACCTTCATCGGGGCGGCATAGGTGATGCCGCGCTGACGGCATTCGGTGGTGTCGTACTTGGGGTCTTCCAGCTCGTAATGGACGAAGTCGAGCTCGGCCGTACCGGCAAAATCGCGGATCGGGAAAACCGAACGCAGTGTCTTTTCCAGCCCGGAGACGTAATCGATCTCCCGGTTGGAACGCAGGAACTGCTCGTAGCTTTCGCGCTGAACCTCGATCAGGTTCGGCATCTGCACCACTTCGTGGATATCGCCGAAGATCTTGCGGATGCGCTTCTTCTTGGTGCCGGTAACTTCCGGTGCCTTGGACTTGCTCGCCATGGAGGAATTGCCTCTTGCCATTGGGCCCATTCACTCACCCTTAAACCGGGCGGGAACAGGCGGAAAAATCTCTTCTGCTGGCGGGGCCATGAGACGCCAAAAAGACCGCGTTCACGCAGCACCACTTGTGCCACGACGCAGTCTGGTTCTGAAATCCCACGGAATGCCGGGCTTCCATCCTGTAGCCTGCCCCCGCGAAAGGCAGTCTTTGCTCGAAGCTGTCCGACGGATCGGGCATATAGTTAGTGAGGCCTACCAAGTCAACGGACTACGGCGGCAATCAGGTAAATCGTGTTCATATCGTTTTTCGATATTATCGATTGACAATAAACCCGACTTGGCTTATTGAATATCGATAACAAGCTTATCGGAGAACGAAAAATGACCCAGATTGCAAACCGTCTTTATGGCGGCCATCACCGCCACCCAGCTGGTCACCACGGTGATCATGCCGGTGGGCAGCCCGTCCATTATTTCGGCTATCGCCTGATCGAATTGCGAATTTGAAGATGTCTCGACTGACCAAAGACCCCTTGCTGGC
Organism: Erythrobacter sp.; assembly: GCA_024642335.1. GTDB lineage: Bacteria > Pseudomonadota > Alphaproteobacteria > Sphingomonadales > Sphingomonadaceae > Alteraurantiacibacter. Next base: position 16,629 of record JAHEBH010000044.1, on the reverse strand, counting down.
TTTCGCGCAGATTCTGATTGTAGCCTTCATGAGTATGGCCGTCGTCGTTGCCTTGGGAATGCTCATCGGCATTCCATTCGCAATCATCAACCGTGAAGAGATCTTTGGGGAACTGCTGCTCCAATCCAATCACAGCACTACGGAGGTGATGGCCATTATCGTCGCGGCATTCGTCTTGATGATAGTTATGATGGGCTTGTGGTTCAAATTTCTGCAAAACCTACTTTGGATCATCAACAGTGTAGGCAAAGGCGATCCATTTGTGCCTGTCAATGCAGACCGCTTGAGAAATATGGGCTGGACAATGGTGGCGCTCCATTTGGTCGCCATTCCGGTCGTCTCAATAGCTGGCTGGGTGACTTCATTCACAGACCACGCCGGTCCGAACTTGGATGGACCTGGCAGTGGCATCGTCCTGATCGTCGTTCTTTTCGTCCTCTCGCGCGTGTTCAAAAAAGGATCCGAAATGCGCGAAGATCTGGAAGGGACCGTGTGATGGCCATCACCGTAAAGCTCGACGAACTGCTTCACGAACGCCGGATGACCCTGACCGAGCTGGCAGAGCGCGTCGACCTGACCCTTGCCAATATGTCGATCCTCAAGACCGGCAAGGCCAAGGCAATCCGCTTCTCCACGCTGGAGGCGATATGTCGCGAGCTCGATTGCCAGCCGGGCGACCTGCTGAAGTATATTGAAACGGAATGAGTCCCCGCGCAGGCGGGGACATCCTGAAACCTGGTGCCAAGACGATGGAGACCCCCGCCTGCGCGGGGGCAAACACTTCTTCTTGACCTTTGCGCCGAAATCCGTATTTGCCCGCCCTGGCCGCTTCTGCGGTCATCCGTCCGAGACAGTTGGTGAAGGCAATCTGGCCTTCTTAATTTCCAGCCTAGACGGGGACAGAGATATTCCGGCGCTGGTTCAGGCCAGTGCCCATCGCGCTTCATTCAATGCGGCGCACTCCTTCCCCATCAAACGGACTCGCCCGTGCCCATAACAAGGCATGGACAAACGTAGCCGGTCGCAAGGCACTCGCCCTGCGGCCAATTGTGAAGGAGTAAGCATGGATCGTTCGCAGAAAACCGATGCGGTCGCAGCTCTCAACGCAACCTTCAACGAGGTGGGTGTGGTGGTAGTCACCCGCAACCTCGGCATGACCGTGGAACAGACCACGGCCCTGCGCGTGAAGATGCGGGAAGCTGGGGCCTCGTTCAAGGTTTCCAAGAACAGTCTTGCCAAGCTTGCCATCGCAGACACCGACTATGCCGGGATTGGTGACATGCTCACCGGTCCGGTGGCGCTGGCGACTTCGGTCGATCCGGTGGCTGCGGCAAAGGTCGCTGTCGAATTCGCCAAGACCAACGACAAGTTGGAAGTGATCGGCGGATCGATGGGTTCGCAGTTGCTCGATGCCGACGGAATCAAGGCGCTCGCCTCGATGCCTTCGCTCGACGAACTGCGCGGCAAGCTTGTCGGCCTCGTCCAGGCTCCGGCGACCAAGATCGCCCAGCTTGTCGTGGCTCCGGCCGGAAAGGTGGCACGCGTCTTCGGCGCCTACGTCGCCAAGGAAGCCGCATAAGACTTTTCAAACCGATCATGCCCGGACCGGACGCTTTCCGCCGGGTGCCCAACATATTGAATGGAGTGAATAATCATGGCTGACATTGCCAAGCTCGTTGAAGAACTGTCGAAGCTGACTGTCCTTGAAGCCGCCGACCTCGCCAAGGCGCTGGAAGAAGCATGGGGCGTTTCTGCCGCTGCTGCCGTTGCCGTTGCCGGCCCGGCCGCTGCCGCTGCCCCGGCTGCTGAAGAGCAGACCGAATTCAACGTCATCCTGACCGGTGACGGTGGCAAGAAGATCCAGGTCATCAAGGAAGTCCGCGCCATCACCGGCCTGGGCCTGACCGAAGCCAAGACGCTGGTCGAAAGCGCCCCGACCCCGGTCAAGGAAGGCGTGAACAAGGCCGAAGCCGAAGACATCAAGGCAAAGATCGAAGCTGCCGGCGGCACCGTCGAGCTGAAGTAAGCCTTACAAGTTGCGCGGGTGTCTTGAAGCACTCGCGGATGGGAGGGCGGCGCCGCAAGGTGCCGCCCTTTTTGCTTGGCCCGCGGCCTACTCCTCGTTGTAGCCGTCCCAGCCGACATTGATGACCTGGTAGACCGCCACCTCGTCGCCAATATTGCGGATCGCGTGCCAGTCCTGCGACAGGAAGACCATGACCGATCCCGGTCCGATCTCCTCGACCACGCCGTTTATCTCCACCTCGACGCGGCCCGACTGGAGGACGATGACCTCCTCATAGGCGTGGCGATGCGGCTCGTGCGAATTGGCGCCGGGTTCGACCTCGGTCACATGGATCTCGAGCAGTTTGAGCGCGCGCGAAGGCCGGTTCATCAGGAAGCTCTGCCGCCCGAATTCAACATCCTGCCATTCATATGCATCGGCATTGAACACGGTCGGCGCATCGCCCGGATGCGGTTCCGGCGAAGCCTCCGGCGGTGTGTCGGCCACGGCCTCGTCAAGTACGGATGGCGTTTCCTGCGCGGACGCGTTCGTTGCCAGGGCGAGGGCCGCAAGCCCCGAAACCCAATGTCGCATAAGTCGTTCCCCTCTCACCGGGCTTGCCCGCCTGCGAACATGGACGCAAAGCAAGGCAATGGACAAGAGCATCTCCCACAAGCTTGACGGACAAGTGCTTGCGGTAGCGCAAGATGGCCAGCACCGGTTTTCGAAGTCGACCGTGCCGGACATCGAGGTCATTGCTGGCCTCGGCGTTGCGGGAGATGCCCATGCGGGCGCCGCGGTCCAGCACCGTTCGCGGGTGGCGGCAGATCCGACACGGCCCAATCTGCGGCAAGTGCACCTGATCCACGCCGAACTGCTCGATCACTTGGCGGCGGAAGGTTTTGCGGTCGAACCAGGCCAGCTGGGCGAGAACATCACGACGAAGGGCGTTGCCCTGCTCGACCTGCCGCGAGGAACCCTGCTCCACATCGGACCTTCGGTGATCCTGGAAGCGACCGGACTGCGTAACCCTTGCAAGCAGATCGAGGCCTTTCGCCCGGGCCTGCTCGCGCGCCTCGCCCGAAAGCAGGCTGACGGAGCGATCGAGCGCCTTGCCGGCATCATGTGCATAGTCCGCGCGGGCGGCCTGGTCAGGCCCGGCGATGCAGTGATCGCCGAGCTGCCCGCAGAGCCGCATGAGCCGCTTGCGGCGGTCTGAACCGGCGATTTGGCTCAGAGCGTCTTCAAATAATCGATAATCGCAGCCCGATCTGCATCGGAGAGCGATCCCACCGCCATGGTGGTGCCCGGCACCACTGCAGAGGGGTTGGCAATATATCGATCAAGGTTCGCTTCATTCCAGCTCAGGCCGGAACTGCGCATGCCTGCCGTATAGGAGAAATTGGATACTGCGGCGGCCTTGCGGCCGAAAACGCCTGCGAGCGAGGGGCCGATGCCGTTCTGGCCGGGCGCGGTCTGGTGGCAGACCTGGCACTGGGTGAATGACGCAGGCGGCACGGAAGGCGCTGCGGCCTGTTGCGAAGCAGCTGCGCCTGCCGCCACTTCTCCGGCCGCGGCTTCGCCCCCTGCGGCACCGATGTCTCCTGCGGCCTCTTCATCCGTTCCGGTCATACCGCTGGCACTTTCTCCCTCCCCTGCAGAAGCAGGATCGCCCTCCTGTGCAGGTGAACCGCACGCGGCGACGGAAAGGGCAAAAACGGAAGTGGCAGCAAGCCTGCAAAAATTGCGCATGAAATTGTGCTTCCCTGAAGGTGCGAATCTTTCGCTCGTCTTAGCCCGCAGTTCGGGGGAGGGAAAGTGTTTGTGTCCTCAAGGACGCACCAGGCCCGAGAAATTTCAATTGCAACGAGTTTGATCTTCCTCGCCTTGGATCGACACCCTATCCGGGCCGGCTTTTTCGAGCGCATGTGATGAAACCCGTAGCGCATCCCCAACCGCTCGGCTGGAAGGCCGAATGCATCGAGACCCTGCGCCTGGCGGGGCCGCTGGCGGCTGCCAATCTGCTGCAGATGCTGACCTATGCGGTGGACGTGATCTTCATAGCGCGGCTGGGCTCGCAGGAGCTCGCCGCCTCGTCGCTGGCGATTGCCATCTTTGCCATCATGCTTTCCGCCATCAACGGATTGATGAGCGCGGTCTCTCCGATCGCCGCCGCAGAGCTGGGCGCCAGGGGACCGGCGCTGCGCCCGATCCGGCGCACCTTGCGCATGGCGCTGTGGATCGCGGTCGGCCTGGCGATGCTCGGCATTGCACTTTGCTCCCAGGCGGAAGCGATCATGCTGGCGGCCGGGCAGGACCCCGCCATCTCCGCCCTCGCGGATGAGTACCTGGCCATCCTGATGTGGTCGCTGCTGCCCATGGCTCTTTCCATGGCGCTGCGCAATTTTGTCTCGACCCTGGGACGGCCATTCTTCGCGACGGCCATCACCGGCCTGTCCGTGGTGGTGAATACGATCGCCAATTACGCCTTCATCTTCGGCAATCTCGGCGCGCCCGCAATGGGACTGGAAGGTGCAGCGCTGGCTACCCTGATCTCCACCATCACCGTGCTGCTTGCCTATGTGGCGGCGATCCGCATGGATCCGCGCCTGCATCGCTATCACGTCTTCGGCTTCTTCTGGCGCCCCGACTGGCAGCGCTTTTCCGAAATGCTGCGCATCGGCACCCCCATTGCCATTACGGTAATGGCCGAGGGCGGTGTCTTCGGGGCAGCCGCTTTCCTGATGGGCCTGTTCGGCGCGGAGCAGCTGGCCGCGCATACGCTCGCCATCCAGCTCGCCGCGCTGGCCTTCATGATCCCCGCCGGCGTTGCCCAGGCAGCGACGATCCGTGTCGGCTATTTCTTCGGTGCGAAGGAGCCCGAAGGGATCCGCCAGGCGGGGTGGTCGGCGCTGGCGATAGGCGTTGCCTTCATGGGCCTGTCTGCGACCATGCTTTTGCTGACGCCGGAGCTTCTCTTCAGCCTCTATCTGGACCCGGACGATCCCGCCAACAGCGCGGTGATCGCCTTCGCGCTCAGCTATGTCGCCATCTGCGCGGCCTTCCAGCTGTTCGACGGATTGCAGGTTGTGGGCGTGGGCGTGCTGCGCGGACTGAAGGACACGCGCGTGCCGATGTGGATCGCGATCTTCTCCTACTGGGTGCCGGGCTTCGGGCTCGCCGTGGGCCTGGGCTTCTTTACCCCGCTGGCCGATGTCGGCGTTTGGGTCGGCCTCGCCGCCGGACTGGTCAGCGCCGCCGGCCTGCTGGTCTGGCGCTGGCACCGGCGGGAGAAACTCGGCCTGACAGTCGCCGCCTGACCGGGGCCGGCAAAGAATCTGCGTGTCACCTGTTGACTTGCGCCCGGCGCGACCCCATCTGCCCGCCGTTGGCACTCTCATGGGGGGAGTGCCAAGATACCATTCACACGAAACTGGAAGAGGTCATTATCATGGCATTCCGTCCGTTGCACGACCGCGTGGTTGTCCGTCGCCTCGAAGCCGAGGAAAAGACCGCCGGTGGCATCATTATTCCCGACACCGCCAAGGAAAAGCCCAGCGAAGGCGAAGTCGTCGCCGTTGGTGACGGCGCCCGTGACGACGATGGCGATCGTATCGCTCTCGACGTCAAGCCTGGCGACCGCGTACTGTTCGGCAAGTGGTCCGGCACCGAAGTGAAGATCAACGGTGAAGACCTGATCATCATGAAGGAAAGCGACATCATGGGTGTGCTGGGCTGATCACAGCCCCACTCGTGAATCCCCGCGAAGGCGGGGATCTCCCACTTTTCTGAACACGGCCCTCGCCTTCGCGGGGGCGCAGAGAGAGACAGAAGGAACAAAACAATGGCAGCCAAGGACGTAAAGTTCGGCCGCGATGCGCGTGAACGCATCCTCAAGGGCGTGGACACGCTCGCCAACGCCGTAAAGGTCACGCTCGGCCCCAAGGGCCGCAATGTCGTGATCGACAAGAGCTTCGGCGCTCCCCGCATCACCAAGGACGGCGTTACCGTCGCCAAGGAAATCGAGCTGAAGGACAAGTTCGAAAACATGGGCGCGCAGATGCTGCGCGAAGTCGCCAGCAAGGCCAATGACGCCGCCGGTGACGGCACCACCACTGCCACCGTGCTGGCCCAGGCCATCGTGCGCGAAGGCATGACTGCGGTCGCCGCCGGCATGAACCCGATGGACCTAAAGCGCGGCATCGACCTCGCTGTGACCAAGGTCGTCGAGAACCTGCAGGCGCGTTCCAAGGAAGTGTCCGGTTCGGCCGAGATCGCCCAGGTCGGCATCATCTCCGCCAACGGCGACCGTGAAGTCGGCGAGAAGATCGCCGAAGCCATGGAAAGGGTCGGCAAGGAAGGTGTGATCACCGTGGAAGAGGCCAAGGGCCTCGAATTCGAGCTCGATGTCGTCGAAGGCATGCAGTTCGACCGCGGATATCTGTCGCCCTACTTCATCACCAACCCGGAAAAGATGACGGTCGAACTCGAGAACCCGTACATCCTGATCCACGAGAAGAAGCTGTCCAACCTGCAGCCGATGCTGCCGATCCTCGAAGCCGTGGTCCAGAGCGGTCGCCCGTTGCTGATCATCGCCGAGGATATCGAAGGCGAAGCACTGGCCACGCTGGTGGTCAACAAGCTGCGCGGCGGCCTCAAGATCGCTGCGGTGAAGGCACCGGGCTTCGGCGATCGCCGCAAGGCCATGCTGCAGGATATCTCCATCCTGACTGCGGGTGAGCTGGTGTCCGAAGAGCTGGGCATCAAGCTGGACGACGTGACGCTCACCATGCTGGGCGAAGCAAAGAAGATCAGCATCGACAAGGACAACACGACCATCGTCGATGGCGCTGGCAATCCGGACGACATCAAGGCGCGCGTCGAGCAGATCCGCGCCCAGATCGAAACCACCACTTCCGATTACGACCGCGAGAAGCTGCAGGAACGCCTGGCCAAGCTGGCTGGCGGTGTTGCCGTGATCAAGGTTGGCGGTGCTTCCGAAGTCGAGGTGAAGGAACGCAAGGACCGCGTCGACGATGCGCTGCACGCAACCCGCGCCGCTGTCGAAGAAGGCACGGTTCCGGGCGGCGGCACGGCGCTGCTCTATGCCACCAAGGCGCTGGCAGGCGTCGAAGGCGCCAACAATGACCAGACGCGCGGTATCGACATCGTGCGCCAGGCCATCATGGCGCCGGTTCGCCAGATTGCTGCCAATGCCGGCCATGACGGTGCGGTGGTTTCGGGCAACCTCCTGCGCGAGAATGACGAAACGCAGGGCTTCAACGCTGCAACCGACACCTATGAAAACCTTGTCGCTGCAGGCGTGATCGACCCGACCAAGGTCGTGCGTACCGCGCTGCAGGACGCAGCATCGGTGGCCGGTCTGCTGATCACCACCGAAGCCGCGATTGCGGAACTTCCGGAAGACAAGCCTGCTGGCGGCATGCCCGATATGGGCGGCATGGGCGGTATGGGAGGCATGGGCTTCTAAGTCCTGCCTTCTTCCCAGGAAGATTGGGGCCGGAAGGAGCGATCCTTCCGGCCCTTTTCTTTGCCCATTTGCAACTTCCTGCCGTTGCGATAGTCTTCGGCCCGACAAGAAAACCTGAGGGAGAGATGGATATGCGCCTTTTGATCGCTGCGGCGCTGGCCGCAACTGCACTGGCAGGCTGTTCGGAAGCGGAGGAACCTGCTGCCGAAGAAGTTGCCAATGCCGCCGACCAATATGGCGCGGCCATCAACGACATTGCCCGTCCGCCGGAGGACAAGGCGCGCGACGAGAATCGCAAGCCGGGCGAACTGCTGGCCTTTGCCGAGATCAATCGCGGCGATGTGGTGGGCGATTACATCATGGGCGGCGGCTATCTGACCCGCCTGCTGGCCATGGCGGTCGGTACGGAAGGAAAGGTCTATGCCTTCCAGCCGACCGAATTCATCGCCTTCCGTTCCGAATACGGGGACGAGCAGGATGCGGCCGTCGCACCCTATGCCGATGTGAACGGCGATCCGGTTCAGGTCGTGCCGCTGCGCGCGCCGCTTGCCGAACCGGGCTTTCCCGAACCGCTCGACACGATCATCACGGTGATGAACTGGCATGACCTTTATCTGGATGTGATGCCCGAAGGCACACCCGAAACGGTTGCCGCCATGCTCTACGCATCGCTCAAGCCGGGTGGTTCGCTGATCGTTGTGGATCACCTGGCCGCGGAAGGGGCAGGCACAGAGGCCGCCAATACGCTCCACCGGATGGATGCAGAGCTGGCAAAGGCGGCCCTGACGGGTGCCGGATTCGTCATTGAAGAGGAAAGCGACATGTATGCGCGCCCTTCCGACGCGCGCGACACCAATGTCTTCGATCCGGCCATTCGCGGCCTGTCCGACCAGTTCACCTGGCGGCTGCGCAAGCCCGAAGCGGAGTGATTCCCGCAACATATCAGAACGCACGAGGGAGAAATCGGCCTCCTTCGGGCGTTCCGTCGTCAATAGGACTCGTTTCGTCGCGGCACGAATTGCCGCGGGCCATTGTCTTGTTAAGTTTTCCACAACCATAAAAGCGGTAGAGTTGCGACTTATGAAAACCGGGTCTCTCGCAAGCATCTTCACCAGCGCAGCCCTCTTGCTCGCGCCGCTTGCCCCTGCCCATGCCGAAGACCAGAATTTCGAGGGCGCCTTTGCCCAGGTGCAGAGTTTCGAGGGCGCTTTTGACCGGCAGTTCGGGACCGAGATTCGGTCTCCCCGCGATTACAATGCCGATTATGGCAGCACGCTCGAGCGCCGGATCGCCCAGCTTGCCGATGGCAGCCGCGGCCGCATCGGTGTGGCAGCGCTCGACCTCTCGACGGGTGAACAGGTCACCGTTCTGGGTGACCAGCGCTTCCCCATGGCCAGCACCAGCAAGATCGCCGTTGCCGCAGCCTTCATGGAAATGGTCGAGCAGGGCAAGTACAGCCTGACCAGCGAATTCCCGCTGATGCTTCCGGTTCGCTCGCAAAGATTCTCGACTGCAGTCGCACCCGTGCGGCGCGGCGACCACATGCAAGCACTGCAATTGATCGACCTGATGATCACCCGCAGTTCCAACCCTGCCACCGATGCCCTGATTGCAGCGGTCGGCGGTGTCGAGGCGGTGAATGACTGGGCGCGCCGTGCCGGTATCGAGGAATTCAACCTGACCCGCGACATCGCAACGCTCGTGCGCGACGATGGCGAGTTCGATCCAGCCGTGCATATCGATGTGCGCGACAGCTCCACGCCGATGGCGATGGTGGAGCTTCTTTCAGGGCTTTACCAGGGCCGCTGGCTGAGCGCGGAAAGCCGCGCGGTAATCATCGACGCGATGGAACGCTGCCGCACCGGTACGCGCCGCATCCCGGCCCTGATGCCCGATGATGTGATGGTGGCGCACAAGACCGGGTCACTCAACAATACTTCCAGCGATATCGGCGTGATCACAGCGCCCGACGGCAGGTCGATCGCGGTGGCCATCTATGTCACCGGCCAGGGTACGCGCAGCAACCGCGAAGCGCGGATCGCCCAGATCGCCAGGGCAATCTATGACGGTTACACCGAACCGCAGCGAGTCTACACCAGCGCAAATTATTGAGCGGTGATGACATCTGGGCGAACGATTGTTTTCGCCCTCCCGCACATCGACGGTTGGCAAAAGAAAAGGGGCGCGGTCCTGAGACCACGCCCCCTCTATGCGAAAAGTCGCGTTGGCTTATTCGGCCGGAGCTTCTTCAGCCATCGCATCGGCAGCGCCATCAACGGCAGCAGCTGCGTCGTCAGCAACAACTTCAGCGCCTTCAACGGCGGCGTCAACTTCAGCAGCCATTGCGTCAGCGTTGGCAGCTTCATCAGCCATGGTTTCTTCGGCGGGAGCTTCTTCAGCAGCTTCCGAGCAAGCAGCCAGGGCCAGAGCAGCGCCAGCAACAGCAGCGACGAGAACGATCTTGCGCATGAATAAATTCCTTACACAGCAAATGGTTGGGCACGGCGGTAGCTCGCGACCCAAAGTCAACCCAAGCGGCTGACCTGCCTGCCCAAATACTGCCACAATTGGGGCGGCGCAAGCAAAATGTGGCACAAATGCGGCGAGCCGATTTTCGGATGCGGAATGCTGTCCAGGCCCTATTTCACTCAGGCAGAGGCATCGGCATCGCCTAAGTGAAATAGGGTCTTTTGCCCGAACATGGCGAATGACCGCCGCCCCTTTGGCTGCTAGCACTGCGATTCATGAGCGATAAGCAGCATCTCTACCTGGTCGACGGTTCGTCCTATATCTTCCGCGCCTATCACCGCCTGCCGCCGCTGACAGACCCGCAAGGAACGCCGGTCGGCGCCGTCTATGGCTATACCACCATGCTGTGGAAGCTGGCAGAGGACCTCGACAAGGCGGTAGGCCCCACCCATCTGGCAGTCATCCTGGATGCAGCAGGCCGATCCTTCCGCAATGACATCTATCCCGAATACAAGGCCAACCGCCCGCCGGCGCCAGAAGACCTGGTGCCGCAATTCCCGTTGATCCGCGATGCCACGCGCGCCTTCTCGCTTCCCTGTATCGAAGAACACGGACTCGAGGCAGACGACCTGATCGCCTCCTATGCCCGCGCCGCAGCGGCACAGGGCTGGGACGTCACCATCGTTTCTTCCGACAAGGATCTGATGCAGCTCGTCAGCCTTGGCCGCGAAGGCACGGGCTCCATCGACATGCTCGACACGATGAAGAACCAGCGCATCTCCATTCCCGAGGTCAAGGAGAAATTCGGCGTGCCGCCCGAGCTGGTTGGCGATGTGCTCGCGCTGATGGGCGATTCGGTTGACAATATTCCCGGCATTTTCGGCGTCGGCCCCAAGACCGCGACCAAGCTGATCCAGGACCATGGCAACCTCACCGCGGCGCTCGACGCTGCCGAAGCGATGAAAGCGAGCAAGCTCAGGGAACGCCTGCTCGAAAGTCGCGCCGACGCAGAAATGAGCCGCATTTTGGTGACCCTGAAGGAGGATGCCGAGCTTCCCCAGCCGCTTGAGGAATTCAGGCTCGACGGCGTGCCGAAGGAACCGCTTGCCGCCTTCCTCGAAAAGCATGGCTTTACCAGCCTGCTGCGCCGCCTCGATGGTGGCAAGGGCAGCCCGGAACGCGCCAACAACCTCCACCCGGCCAAACCCGAGCGCGCGGGCGCCGACGCTGCACCAGATGGCAATCGCCAGCCGCTGCCGGACATGCCTGCGGTCGATCGCGATGCCTATGAATGCGTGCAGACGATGGAGCGTCTCGAACACTGGATCGCCCGCGCGCAGGCGGCACGGGTGGTGGCCGTGGACACGGAAACCAATTCGCTCGATGCCATTTCGGCAGAGCTGGTGGGCGTGAGCCTGGGCCTGGGGCCGAACGATGCATGCTATATCCCGCTGGGCCACGGCGGCACGGACATGTTTACCGAAAAGCCCAAGCAGGTCGATCGCCATGCGGCCATCGCGGCGCTCAGGCCGCTGCTGGAAGACGATGCCGTGCTCAAGATCGGGCAGAACATCAAATATGACCTCAATGTCCTCGCCCGCCACGGTATCGACGTGAGCCCCATCGACGATACGATGGTGATCAGCTTCGATCTCGATGCCGGACGCGGGACCGATGGCATTGGCGGCGGGCACGGCATGGACGAATTGTCCGAACGCCACCTTGGCCATAGGTGCATGAGCTTCAAGGAAGTCTGCGGCACCGGCAAGAAGCAGATCCCCTTTGGCGAAGTGCCGCTGAATACGGCAACCCACTATGCTGCCGAGGATGCCGACGTGACATGGCGGCTGTGGAAGCACCTCAGGCCTCGCCTCGCCCTGGAAGGTGGCACGCGGGTCTACGAAAACGTGGACCGCCCGCTTATCCCGGTGGTCGCGCGCATGGAACGCGAGGGCATCAGGGTGGACCGCGCCGCGCTGTCCCGCCTGTCCGAGGAATTCGCCCATCGCACTGCTGCGGTCGAGGCGGAAATCCACCAGATCGCCGGGCAGGAATTCACCATCGGCAGCCCCAAGCAACTGGGCGACATTCTGTTCGACAAGCTCGGCTACAAAGGCGGGCGCAAGGGCAAGAGCGGACAATATTCAACCGACCAGGCCATATTGGAGCGGCTTGCGGGCGAAGGCGCGCCTATCGCCAACAAGGTGCTCGAATATCGCCAGCTTACCAAGCTCAAGAGCACCTATACCGATGCGCTGCAGGAAGCGATCAACCCGCAAACGGGCCGCGTGCATACGTCCTATTCACTGGTCGGGGCACAAACCGGGCGGCTTTCCTCCACCGACCCGAACCTGCAGAACATCCCCATCCGCACCGAGATCGGGCGTGAAATCCGCAAGGCCTTCGTGCCCGAGGCGGGCAATGTCCTGCTCGCCGCCGACTATTCGCAGATCGAGCTGCGGCTGGCGGCGCATATGGCCGATGTCGACACGCTGAAGCAGGCTTTTGCCAATGGCGAGGATATCCACGCGCGCACTGCACAGGAAATGTATAGCGAGGTCACGCGCGATTCCCGCGCGCATGCAAAGACGATCAATTTCGCCATCCTCTATGGCATTTCGCGCTGGGGCCTTGCCGCAAGGCTGGGCGTGGAACCGGACGAGGCGCAGGCAATGATCGACCGCTATTTCGAGCGTTTCCCCGGCATCCAGCGCTACATCCACGAGACGCTGGAGAGCGTGCGCGAGCGCGGCTATTCCGAAACGCTCTTCGGCCGCAAGACATGGTTCCCGCGCATCAAATCGCAGAACCAGGCCGAACGGCAGGGCTCGGAGCGTGCCGCCATCAATGCTCCGCTCCAGGGCACCTGCGCCGATATCATCAAGCGTGCAATGGTCCGCATGATGCCGGCGCTCGAAGAGGCAGGCCTGGGCCATGTCCGCATGCTGCTGCAGGTGCATGACGAGCTGGTGTTTGAATTGCCCGCTGGCGACGTGGAGGCGGCCAGCCCGATTATCGAACAGGTCATGGCCACTGCCGCCGCGCCGGCAGTGACCCTGAATGTCCCTCTGGGCGTGGAAATCGGCACCGGCGAAAGCTGGGACGCCGCCCATTGATTGCTGGCTGTTGGAAATGACGGAAGGACTGCGATGCTGGAACAGATAAGGTCAGCCATTCCGGGTCAGTTTGAAGAGCTGAGCCTCGCCCTGCTGCTCGGCGCATTGGGCGTGATCCTTGCCCTTGTCGCGCACCGGATATTCTTCACCATCCTGCAGCGGGTCGCAAAGTCGAGCGAAAGCGAGGCGGACAATGTAGTCGTCTCCAGCCTCGCCCGCCCCACGCGCTGGTCGATGGTGGCTTTGGGCATCGTGCTCGCAGCGCGCGAGACACCGCTGCTTGCCGAGGTGTGGCAAAGGGCCGCAGGGTTCGTGATGCCGGCACTCATTGGCTGGATCGCGCTTGCCATCATGCGGGCGCTGGTCAAGGCGATGGAGCTTCACCTCGATCTCGACCGTGCCGACAATGTGGGCGCAAGGCGGCGCCAGACGCGGCTGGCAATCTTCAGCCGCATCGCGACCTTCGTGATCATCTTCGTGACCGTAGGGTTGATGCTGCTGTCCATCCCCGGCGTGCGCGACGTAGGCGTGACTCTGATGGCCTCTGCCGGGCTCGCCGCGCTGGCGGTGGGTGCAGCGGCCCAGCCCGCGCTAAAGGCGCTGATCGCCGGGCTGCAAATGGCCCTGACCGAGCCGATCCGGCTTGACGACGTTGTCGTGATCAATGGCGAATCCGGCCGCATCGAGGATATCCGCACGACCTATGTCGTTGTGAAGCTCTGGGACGAACGGCGACTGATCGTGCCTATGTCCAAGTTCCTTGAAGAGAGCTTCGAGAACTGGACCCGCAATTCCTCCGAATTGCGCGGCACGGTCTTTATCCATCTCGATCCGCTCGCCGAGATCAGCCCGATCCGCGCCGAATTCGAACGGCAGGTCGAAGCCAATCCACTGTGGGACAAACGCGTGCAGAAGGCCCAGGTGACCGGCACGAGTGCGCAGTCGATCGAGGTCCGCCTGCTGATGAGCGCCGCGGACGCCGCCAGCCTGTTCGACCTGAGGTGCCAGATCCGTGAAGGCATGCTCGCATGGCTGCGCGAGAACCAGTCCGGCGCCATCGCCTTCAGCCGGGTGGAACGGATGCCCGAAGCTGCGGTCACCAAAGGCGGTGGCTTGTCCGAATAGACAACCCGCGCTGCGCCCAACGCCGCCGGTTTGCAGGCCGCATGGAGCAAGCGATCGCGCGGCGGGGGAGCTAGTGCCATGCCCCGAAGCCGGAAAAGAAAAGGCCCGGTCGAAACCGGGCCTGAAAAGTTTGGGAGAGGATGCCTGAAAGGCACTCTGGATATGATGGAGGCAGGTTCGTTTCGCAAGTGCGAAAAGCGCAACGTCTGTTGCAGATTTTGCACTATGTGGTATAATGCTGTTATTGCTTGGTTTTTTTGAGATTATTTGCGGATTTCTACGGTGAAACGGCGCTAGCGCTCCTACTTGAAATTCTATGTTGCACTGCATTAATCTGCTAGAAAGGTTAAGCCTTGTGGTTTGGCCCCCTATATCGAGCATAACGGGACGACAGGAGAATCAAGTCAGATGCAAAAGCTCTATCCCGATGCGGCATCGGCCCTGGAAGGCCTGCTGCACGATGGCATGCTGATCGCGGCGGGCGGGTTTGGCCTGTGCGGCATTCCCGAACGGCTGCTCACCGCCATTCGCGATTCCGGGGTGACCGGACTGACCTTCGCGAGCAACAATGCCGGGATCGACAACGAAGGCATCGGCATGCTGCTGCGCACGCGGCAGGTCAGGAAGATGATCAGCTCCTATGTCGGCGAGAACAAGGAATTCGAACGTCAGTATCTTTCGGGCGAGCTTGAAGTCGAGTTCTGCCCGCAGGGCACTTTGGCAGAGCGGATGCGCGCTGGCGGAGCGGGCATCCCAGGCTTCTACACCAGGACCGGCGTCGGCACGCAGGTGGCCGAGGGCAAGGAAGTGAAAGAGTTTGGCGGGGAGACCTACATCCTCGAACGCGGCATCTTTGCCGATCTGGCCATCGTCAAGGCATGGAAGGCCGACGAGACCGGCAACCTCATGTTCCGCAAGACCGCACGCAATTTCAACCTGCCCGCCGCCACCTGCGGCAAGACCTGCGTGGTCGAGGTGGAAGAGGTTGTGCCCGCCGGATCGCTCGACCCGGACTGCATCCATTTGCCCGGCGTCTATGTCCAGCGCATGATCGTGGGCGCGCCCTATGACAAGAAGATCGAGTTCACGACCACGCGCGAGAGGGAGGCGGCGTAATGCCCTGGACCCGCGATGAAATGGCCGCCCGCGCCGCGCGCGAATTGCAGGATGGCTTCTACGTCAATCTCGGCATCGGCATTCCCACGCTGGTCGCCAACCAGATCCCCGAAGGCATGCAGGTCACTCTGCAGAGCGAGAACGGCATGCTCGGCATCGGTCCCTTCCCTTATCCGGACGAGGTGGATGCGGACCTGATCAATGCCGGCAAGCAGACCATCAGCGAACTGCCGCATTCGGCCTATTTCGACAGCGCCGCCAGCTTCGCCATGATCCGCGGCGGGCATATTGATCTCACCGTCTTGGGCGCGATGGAGGTCTCCGAAAAGGGCGACATCGCCAACTGGATGATCCCCGGCAAGATGGTGAAGGGCATGGGCGGCGCGATGGACCTGGTCGCGGGCGTCAAGAAGATCATCGTGGTGATGGAACACACCAGCAAGCATGGTGATCCCAAGTTCATCCCCCAATGCACATTGCCGCTCACCGGACAGAACGTGGTCGACATGATCATTACCGACCTGTGCGTCTTCCAGCGGCCTGACCACAGCGCGCCTTTCAAGCTGGTCGAACTGGCGCCCGGCGTCACGGCAGAAGAAGTGGCTGCAAAGACCACCGCCAATTATGCAAGCTGATACGATGGAAGCAGATTACACGCTGATCACGGCCAACCGGAACTATTCGAGCTGGAGCCTCAGGCCCTGGCTGCTGATGAAGGCGCTGGGCATCCCCTTCGCCGACCGCATAGAGCCCTTTACCAAGCCGGTGAACTGGGAGGCGTTCCGCGCTTTCTCTCCCACCGGACAGGTGCCCGTGCTGATCCATGGGAATCGCACCATATGGGATTCGCTCGGCATCACGCTCTATCTTGCAGGCCGCCACGCAGGCGTCTGGCCGAAGGACGAGGCCGCACGGGCATTTGCCATGTGCGCAGTATCCGAAATGCATGGCGGCTTCTCTGCCCTGCGCAACCAGTGCCCGATGAACGTGGGCGTGCGCGTGGAGATGCCGCCGCATGATGCCGCGCTGGCCAGGGACGTCGCGCGCATTCGCGAGATTTTCGAAGAGGGGCTGGAAGTGTTTGGCGGCCCGTGGCTGGCTGGCCCGCAATTCACCGCTATCGACGCCTTCTTTGCTCCTGTCGCCTTTCGCGTGCGGACATTCGGCCTCGATGTCGGGCGCGGGCAGGCCTGGGTCGATCATGTGCTCCGGCACCCTGCAATGCAGCAATGGGAAGCCGAGGCGCTGGCCGAGACCTGGCGCGAGACAATCCACGAGCAGGAGGTTGGCGGCGCCGGCAGGATTAC
>JAHEBH010000088.1 GCA_024642335.1 Erythrobacter sp. | reverse complement strand
AGCGCAGTTCCTGGAGGATCAAGTCCCCCAGATGAAGAAGCGGGGCCGCGTCCAGGAAGGCGCCGTCGCGGACATCACGATCTTCGATCCCAAGACGGTGACCGAGAACTCGGGCCCTGAGATCGGCAAGAACTCGCTGCCGTCGACTGGCATCCCCTACGTCATCGTCAACGGCACGGTGGTCGTGGACAAGTCGGAAGTGCAGCGCGTGGCGCCGGGTGTGGCGATCCGCAACGCCGTCGTGAACTAGGGTGGGGTGAGACACACGAGTCATCGGATTTGAACTTACCAAGGAAGAACAGTCATGTGCACACGAATCAAGTACGAAACAGGAACGGGAAGTTTCATCACCGGCCGCGGAATGGATTGGAACGATCCGACCGCCCAAACCGACCTCTGGGTCTTTCCGAGAGGCATGGAGCGCGACGGTGGCATCGGCAAGAACCCGATCAAGTGGAGTTCCAAATACGGCTCGGTGGTTGCCGCCTTTTATGGAGCCGCCTCAGCCGACGGCATGAATGAGAAGGGACTGGTCGGCAACGTGCTCTACCTTGCCGAGGCCGACTATGGCGACGCGGGCAAGACCGGCAAGCCGACCCTGTCCATCGGAGCCTGGGTTCAGTACATCCTGGACCTTTACGCGACCGTGGCCGAAGCGGTCGCCGCGCTGAAGGATGAGCCCTTCACCATCGTCGCCCCATTGCTGCCCAATGGTCGCGCGGCTGCCGTGCACGCCTGCCTGTCCGATCCTTCCGGTGATTCGGCGATCCTCGAGTACATCGACGGCAAACTGGTGATCCATCACGGGCCCGAGTGCGCGGTGATGACCAACTCGCCGGTGTACGACCAGCAGATCGCCATCAACACCTATTGGGACCTGATCGGTGGAAACCGCATGCTGCCCGGCACGATCAACGCCGCGGATCGCTATGTGAGGGCGAGCTACTTCCTCAAGAGCTCACCGAAGTTCAAGGAACCGCACATGGCGGTGGCATCGATGTTCTCCCAGATGCGCTCCATCGGTGTGCCGCTGGGGATGGCGGACCCCGATCACCCGAACATCTCCGCCACGCTCTGGCGCACCGTCTCCGACCACGACGCTCGCCGCTTCTACTTCGAGTCCGCGCTGCGGCCTTCGGTCATCTGGGTGGACCTAGCGAAGGTCAACCTGGAAGCTGGAGCCAAAGTCATGAAACTCGACACGCTCGGCCCCAAGATCCTGGCCGGTGAAGTTTCTGCTGAATTCGAGCCTGCCAAGCCCTACAAGTTCATGACCCAGTAAACCCGCGCCTCGCTCCCTTATTGCGGAAGAAGCAGGCATAGGGATTCGGGGAAAAGAAGGATTCGCTGATTGGCTGGCTGGCCAGCGCGTCTGTCGTGGCACTCCGCCGTGATGGGTGCATTGACCTTCGCGACCCGCCGTGCATTGGCCGGTGGAGCTCCGAGTCGTCCGGAATAGGCGGTGGGCATGCATCGGGCGACGTTTTCGAAAGAAGTGCATGTCTTCTCTGCTTCCATTGGGTTTGGGGTGCGGGCTAGGATTGCGTCAGATCAATCGGCTGGATAACTGGGCTTCACGCATTCGTTGCAGACCCGGATAGACCAGCGATGCACGCGGATCGAGCCTCCAGCCTCCTGACGATTCTTGAGGCGGCGGCTGTGATTTGCTGTTCCGGCCGATCGCCGGGATTCCGGTTCTGGTGAGGCATTGCTGCAGCCATGCAGTCAACAAAGTGACCAATGGAAGTGATTGTCAAAATGCGAACGACCAAGAGGATGACAAGAGGCCTGCTGCTTGCCGCGGCAGGGGTGTTCCTCGCCGCGGGCGCGTGGGCCCAGAGCTTCGATCTCGTCATCAAGAACGGCCGGGTGATGGACCCGGAGACGGGGCATGACGCCGTGGCCAACGTGGGCATCAACAACGGCTTCATCACCAAGATCACGAAAGCCGAGATCACGGGCAAGCGCACCATCGACGCCACCGGCCATGTCGTGGCGCCGGGTTTCATCGATTACCACTCGCACGGCCAGGATCCTTATGCCTACCGGCTCTACGCGCGCGACGGTGTCACGACGCCGTTGGATCTGGAGCTGGGTGCGTTCCCGATGGACGACTTCTACAAGTATTGGGAAGGCAAGGCCCTGCTGAATTACGGCGCCAATGTGGGCCATGCCTTTGCACGCATTGCCGTGCTGGACGGCCAGGATGTCGGTGGGCGCGGTGCTTACGAAGGGGCCATCGGCCGGGCCATGGATGACGGCCAGCAGTGGAAGACCAAGCTCTACGACCCCCTGGACGAAGCGGCGATCATGGCCGCCGTCGAAAAAGAGCTGAAGAAGGGCGGGCTCGGGATCGCGTACCCGGTCGGCTACTACACCCGGGTCGGCAGCCCGGAAATAATGGCAGTCGCCTCGCTGGCCGCGAAGTACAAGGTCCCCATCACGACCCACGTGCGGTACCTCGCGCAGACTCCGCCCAGCGGCTACATGGGGATCGAAGAGATGCTGACCGTAGCGCGGCTCAACAACGTGCCGATGCTGGTGCACCATGTCCAGAGCAATTGCCTCGGACTGACTGCGAAATGCCTCGACCTGATCGACGCTGCGCGCGCCCAGGGCCAGAAGGTCGTCGGCGAGTTCTACCCCTGGAACTATGCGGGCACCTATGTGGATGCCGACTACAACAAGCCGGGCTTCGAGGAGCGCATGGGCATCAAGGCGTCGGACTACAAGATCACGGCGACCGGCAAGGCGCTGACCAACGAAGAGTTCGATCGGCTGCGCAAGGAAGCGCCGGACACCCAGCTGCTGATGTACACGATGAAGGACGAGTACATCATGGCGGCGTTCACGCGTCCCGGGACGATCGTCGGGTCCGATGCCATGCCCTACATCGTCGACGGCGGCCTGAAGGGCGACTGGGACACGCCGTTCGGCAAGGGCAACGGCCACGCCCGCGGGGCGGGCTCGCACGCCAAGATTCTTCGCATGGCGCGCGAGACCAAGGCCATTCCGCTGATGGACGCCATCTCCAAGATGACGTGGCTGCCAGCCCAGTTCCTGGAGGATCAAGTCCCCCAGATGAAGAAGCGGGGCCGCGTCCAGGAAGGCGCCGTCGCGGACATCACGGTCTTCGATCCCAAGACGGTGACCGAGAACTCGGGCCCTGAGATCGGCAAGAACTCGCTGCCGTCGACCGGCATCCCCTACGTCATCGTCAACGGCACCGTCGTCGTCGACAACTCCGAAGTCAAGAGAGTGGCGCCGGGTGTGGCGATCCGCAACGCCATCGTCAAGTAGTTCAAGAACACGTTGCAATGATGGTTCGGCAGGCGGCGGGCGTTTTCGCGGTTCCGCTCCATGCTCAGGATGCGGCCGAGACACCGAGCGGTCCCGGCACGGTGTCCGCAGAATTCACGCCCGCCGAACCGTTCAAGTTCTTGACCGCGTGACGGCATTGCCGGAATGAATCTCTTAAGCGCCCAAGAAGGAGAAAGCAAGTGAACCAAATCAAGGAATCGGGAGCTGGAAAGCTCTATGAAGCGAATGGCTTCCTGGTGCCGGTTGTCAGCGGATCAGCCCGGGAAATGGGTGCCCAGTACGGTGCCCTGATGGTCGATGCCATGCAGCAGACCTGGGACTTGCTGGTGGCGCCCGGGCGCAAGTCCGGCGCCATTTCGGACGAAGAACTCAAGAAGTGGTCCCGCCGGGCCTATTCCACCTGCTCGACCCGGAACCGGCTCTGGTACGAAGGGGTCGCGGAGGGATCGGGATGGCCGATCGAGAACGTCGTCATGCTCGACCAGGTGATGGAGTTCGGCATTTTCCAATCCAAGGTTCATTCCTTCGCCGGCTGCACCTCGATCCTCTCTTGGGGTGGGCATTCCCACGACGGCGGGATGTACATCGGACGCAACATGGACTGGAGCGAGGCGTTCAACGAGTTCCCGCAAGTGCTGACAGTGCGGCGCCCGACCGACGGCTCCTACAAGTTCGCCGCCCTCGCATGGCCCGGAATGTACTGTCCGTTCACGGTGCTCAACGAGCACGGCGTCTATCTCGATGTGCACGACGGCACCAGCATGGGCGGCTCGCTGGTTTACACGGACCGCCCCTCGATCCTCAACACGCTCACCGACATCCTGAGCGAGGTGGACTCGCTGGAGACGCTGATCCGCCGCCTCAACGGGATCGCAACCAGCACCTCCATGATCCTATCCATCGGGGACGGGAACGGGGGCGCCTCGATGGAATGCTCGTCGTTGGGAGGAAACCGGCTGCGGGTTGCCGAAGGCGATTCCCTCGCCGTCGTGAACACCTTCCTCGCTGCCGACTGGGGCCTCGGTCAACGCGAGACGGTCAGCAATTCCCTTCGGCGTTTCGCGAACATGACCGCCCGCCTTGCCGAGAACAAAGGCAAGATCGACGCCGGGGTGACCCGCAAACTCATGGATCTGCGCCTCTTCAACGAGGACGGCAGCTTCGCCGAGAACGGCGGATGCACGAAGCCAACCAAGCAGGATGCCGACCTGACGACGCACCAGATGGTCACCGATGTGGAGAACCGAGCGGTCTGGCTGAAGGTCCCGGTGCCCGCTCACTTTGCAGATTGGACCGAGATCGACCTCAACGCACTTTGGGGTTGAACGGGCCTGGACGTCGTACACGGTGAGGATGCATGCAGCAATTCAGCCAGGAGTTGCAGGCATTCGAATTCTGGGTCGCGATGGCCGGCACGGTCGCCTTTGCGGTGACCGCGGTGTTGGCCGTCGTGCCGCGCGGCATAGACCTTTTCGGCGCCTGCGTGATGGGGCTCATCACCGCAATAGGTGGGGGAACCATCCGGGATCTTGTCCTCGGCGTGCCCGTCTTCTGGAGCAGCGACCTCAGCTACATCTGGGTCGCTCTCGGCGCCAGCGTGTTCGCGTACTACGCCCAGGCGTTGGTGACGAGCAAGCACGTCTACGCCATCATGCTGTATCTCGACGGCCTCGCGGTCGCGATGTTCGCGATCCAGGCCGCGTACAAGGTGATCGGACTCGACTTCGGCGTGCCGCTCGCGCCGATCCTGCTTGGGGTCGTCACCGCCATCGGTGGCGGCCTGATGCGCGATGTGCTTGCAGGCAACCAGACGCTGCTGATGAAGAAGGAGCTCTATGCCGTGCCCGTGACGCTTGGCACCGTGATCTACGTCGCGGCGCTTCCATTCTTCCCGGGAAGCGAAATTGCCGTCAGCATCGTCTGTGCGCTGTTGATCTTTGGTATTCGCGCAGCGGCCATCCACTGGAAACTCAGCGTCCCCGACTGGGCTATCGCCAGACCGAAGCAGGACGATTGATTGGCCTGCCTTTCGCGCTGCCTGACCCGAGTGCGCGGTGATGACGAACTCGCCGGTGTATGACCAGCAGATCGCCATCAACACCTACTGGGAACTGATCGGTGGAAAGGTGTCCACGCGACGCCGCCCTGAGGTCTGCTGGGTAAATTCAGGGGCGCTTTCGATCGATCCGCCACAGATCTGGGGCCATCCCGGTTGCATTCTTGAATG
>JAHEBH010000087.1 GCA_024642335.1 Erythrobacter sp. | reverse complement strand
TCCAGCGCAGCGGCGAGGTTGAGTATCCATGCCTCATCCGCGCGCGGGTCCATCCAGTCGATGCCCGAGATAACTGGTGGGTGGTGCATGAAGATCACCGCGGGCGTATCGCGATGCGTTTCCAGTCTGGCGCGCAGCCAGTCGCGCCGCGCCTCGCAAAAGGCCCCGCCGTGGCGGCCGGGCTCCACCGTATCGAGTTGCACGACCAGCAGGCCGTCCTGCTCCACGGCGGAATGGACGAAGCCGTCTTCCGTCAGCGTATCGGGGAAGGCAGCCAGCAGCTCCTCGCGGCTGTCGTGATTGCCCACCATGACATGCACCGGGAAAGGGCATTCGGCGAGCAGTTCAGCGGTGCGGGCAAAGCTCTCCGCATCGCCGCGATCAGTGATATCGCCCGAACATATCAGCATGTCAGGCGTGTTGGGCTGCTTGAGCAGGCGATCGAGCGTGGCGCGGAAGCGCTGGCGGTTCAGCTCTTCGGGCCGGGCCTCCGGCTCGAATCCGATATGGATATCGGTGAGCTGCGCTATGATCATCGGCGATCCAATCCCGCCACGCGGCGTGGCGCCGCAAGCACGTCTTCCGGCGGGTGGTAGGAATGGCACATGGCGCAGCTCGATGGAACCTCCGCCTCCTTTGCATCCTCGCCCAGATGGCAATCGCGGCAGGATGCGAGATCGGGGAGCAGCAGGTCTTCTGCCTTCTGCGAAGTATCAGCCGCGTGGCAGGTAACGCAATCCTCCTGCTTGTGCGCATCATGATCGAACCAGCCGTGCATCATGTAGCGCGCTGGCTGGGTGACCGGCGCGACCGAGAGCGCCCCGAACGCAGGATCGCCGCGGTAATGGCATTCGCCGCAGAGCCCGTCCTCATCCATCGCCGATGCGGCAAGCTGGAGCGGGGATATGGGGCTGAAATTGTTGTAGTAGAGGCCGCCCTCACCGAAATTTCCGGGCCGCAGGCGGCCCGTCACCACCGGGCTGCGCGGGTTGCGGTCTGCAGCGCGCAGGTCTGCCTGCACCTGCTCGACATCGCCATGGCTGAGCGTGCGGAAGGTCGGCCCGACGCGGTCATAGGCGAGGCTGTGGCATGCCTCGCAATTCTCGCCCATGTCGACAGGCTGGAAGCGCGTTCCATCGGCTGTCGTCCTGTGACAGCTTGAGCATTCGAGCATGTTGCCCTCGCCGCCAGCGCGGCGCAGCCGCCGTGCCATTTGCGTGACGCCGCCTGTGGGGTCGAGGTGCATGTCATGCGGGAAGCGCAGCCCGTTCCAGTCGCTCGGGTTATCGGCGAGCGAAATGCGCACCGGCGCGTTCGCGACGCGGCTTGGCAGGACCGCCGGCTTGAACTCTGGATGCAGCGTGCCGAAATCCTCGGCGTTGCCCAATTGCGTATCGGTCAAACGCGTATCGAGCGTGACATGGCAATCGGAACAGAACTGCTGCGGCGTAGGCTGCATGCGGCCTGCGCCTTCGTGTTCGGTATGGCAATCGGTGCAGGCTCCCGGCCCCGGCTTGCCGAAGGCATGGGCCACGCTCCACATAAGCGCATCAGCCGCACCGTGGGCTGGCATGCCCAGCGCCATGCGGTCATCCGCCGCATGGTCGCCGATCGCCTCGTGGCAAGTCAGGCAGGTCTCGTCGCGCACAGCCTGGAAAGGTTCGACATGGCAGGCCTCGCAACTGTCCTCCAGCCCGTGGTGGACCAGCGAGAGAGAGCCCGTGCTCCAGCTCGCATCCATCAGCACCGTGCCTTTGCTATCAATATCGGGATCGGCATCGGGACGGGTGAGATGGGAGAAGACCGGTACCGCAAGGAAGGCGAGCAGGATCGCGCCCACTGCCGCCCAGCTGATCGCCCGCTTGCCCGGCAGCGTTTCGGAGAGCGAGAAGCCGCGCTTGCGATCCTTCGCCTCGCCCTTGTCCTCCAGCACCTGGCGCACGGTGACACCGGACTTGCCGCCTTCGACGCCGAATTCGAGGCGGTAGGAACCGAGCCCCATTTCCGCGCCCTTGGCCGGGTCGATTGTGGCGGACCGCACAGAACGGCCATCAAGCGTGAAGCCGAGTGAACCGACGGCTTCCAGCTTCAATTGCCCGCCCGGCACCGGCGTAATACGCACGTGCTCCTGCTCGATCGCAAGGTCGGGCAGGTGGATGGCATTATGCGAAGCGCGGCCCACGCCGATGGCATCGCCCGCAACTTCCCTCTCGCGGACGATCTCTCGCCCGGCAGAAGTAAAGTCTATGCTGCGAATTCGAAAGTCCACGGCCACCCTCACCAATAGTAGAACACGCTGACGATGTGCGCAGTGAGCGCGCCCAGCAGGGCCACCGTCACCGGCACATGCACGTAAAGCCAGATTTCCAGCATGGCGCGGATGCGCATGTGGCGGCGGATCTGCTCCAGCTGCGCCTTGCGCTTGCGCAGCAGCGACAGGACCTTCTGGATTGCCGCATCACCGCCATCGCCCAGCCGGTCCAGCGCCTCTGTCGTCCTGCAGGCACCGTAATGGCCCGAGAGGCGGCTGCGAAGGCCGACATCGAAGACATCCTGCTCCAGCGCGGCGATCACAAGATCGGCCTTGGCCCGGTCGAGCGGCTGTGCCGCGCTTTCGAGCTGGCGATCGATGGCGGATAGCGCTTCAAGCATTTGCCCCGTAGTCATCTCGCGCCGGTTGTTGCTGAGCTTGGCGGGCAGGTTGGCATAGACGGCGATCCCGTAAATGCCCGAGATGATCACCACCATCATCAGCGCATAGGCCAGTGTGTGGACGTTCCAGCCGAACTGGAAGCCGGTGTGCAGAGTGGCAATCACGATCAGCGACAGGCCGAGATAGACATGGGCCGATGTCCAGGCCTTGAGCGACCATTTGCCTGCCGTCATGCGCCGCTTGCGGATACCCAGCAGCGCCAGCCACACGATCAGGGCAGCACCAATCGTCCCCAGCGTATAGCCATACCAACTGCCGCCATTGTGGCGCGGTTCCACATCGATCAGCGCGTAGGCAATGATCGCCACAAGGCTGATGAGCGTCCCCAGCTTGAGCCAGCGCATACGCTTGTGCGCCAGGAAACTCTCATGGTCGCTCTGCCGTTCACGGCGCGGGTTTTCGTCTTCGACTATACTTGCCATCAGTCGAGCCCCCCTTCACGCGTGACGGAAAGGAAGCCTTCGGGCGCGACGCGGATCGCCGCGCCGGTGGGGCAGGCGCGCACGCAGGCGGGACCGCCATCGATGCCCGAACACATATCGCATTTCACCGCCAGCTTGGCCGGTTCCAGCCCCTGCTCTGCAGCCTTCTGCTTGCGCCAGCTATAGCTCGCTTCGCCCGGTCCCGGCCCCTTGCCCAGCAGCAACCAGGCGAGGAAGCCGGGCTTTTCAGGCGGCTTGGCATCCATGCGGATCACGCCATAGGGGCAGTTGCGCTGGCAATTCCCGCAGCCGATGCAGGTCGTATCGATAAAGACCTCGCCATCGGGTCCGCGCTGGATTGCATTGGGCGGGCAGTCGGCCATGCAATGCGGATGCTCGCAGTGGCGGCACGATGTCGGCACGTGGAGATGGGCATAGGTCCGGCCCGCCTCACGGTCGAGACGGCTGAGCCCTTCATGGCTGTCGGCACAGGCTTTCTCGCAATTGTCGCAGCCGACGCACAGCGTCTCGTCGATCAGCAGCACATCGGTCGCCTCGCCGATGCCATTGTCGATGAGGAATTGCGCGGTCTCCGAATACATGTCTGCGGCAGAGCCGAAGCTGTCCTTGCGCTCCTCCACAAAGGCGGTGACTTCGCGGCGCGCCGCCATGTCCTTGAGCGCCCTTTCGCGCAGCCTGGGCTTGGCATCGAGCAGCGCGTTGAACTGCTCTCCGGGCAGGCGCACCACCTGGCTCTTGATGGCGGCCTTGACCGTGGCGGTGCGCTTCGATCCGTCGATGACCGCCATTTCGCCGAAATAGGAACCTGCGGGAAGGTAGGAAAGGAACACCGGCTTGCCGCCGATATCCTTTTCCACGATCATCGAACCACGGCGGATGACGAAGATATCCTTGTCCTCCGCCCCTTCGGTGACAACCTTCTGCCCCGCGCGCACATCCATTACCTCGGCGCCGGCCACGAGTTCGGCGACATCATCGCGCGTGAGGCCCGACCCGAACATCTGCAGCAATTGCCGCTCGATGCTGATCTGGTTGACCACGCGGCCGACGCTGGGAACGGTGGCGATCAGCTTGAGCGCGGCGGTTCGCGACAGTTCGACCGCGACGACCGTTTCCGCGGCCCGGATGGTCGCGCCGCGACGACGGCCGGAGATCAGGCCAACCTCGCCGAAGATCGATCCCTGTTCGATCGGGACGCGGATCGAGGGATCATCCGGATTGACCTCCACCGCGACCGAACCCTGCGCGATAGCGAACATGGATGATCCCGGCTCGTTGCGGGTGAAAATCACCTCTCCGGTAAGGTAGGCATGGACCCTGGAATCGAGCAACACTTCGCGCAACTGCAAGGGCGAGAGTTCGCGGAAGATCGCCACATTGGTGCCGATCACTTCCAGCCAGTGCTCGACCGGCTTGTTCCCCGGCAGCATGGCGAATTTGTCTTCCAGGATCGGCTGGTCGGCAGGCTTGAGGTTCGTGTTCCCGTGCAGGAACTCGATCACGTCATAGCCCTGGTTCATGCAGTGCTTGATCAGCGGATAGCCCGCCAGCGCGCCGATCACGTGGACGCCGGCCTTGGTCGTTTCGAATGTCGGCGTCAGTGCCGGAAAGGCATCGCGTTCGGCACTGCTGAATTCCACCCCGATCGCCTCGACAAAATCGCGCGGCGGTTTGGAGCCGGTGCGGGCGATGATGCGATCGCAGGGGATCACCACCTCGCCATCACGCGTGTCGAGCACGAGTTCGCCCCCATTCTGGCCAATCCGCACCTCCTGCGGGCTTGTCTCGCGCCGCACGGAGATCCGGCCATCGGCCTCCGCCTCTTCCAGCAGCTTGACGTTGGCACCCTTGGCGCGAGCAAAACTGTCGCCGCGGTTGAGGATCGTCACATGGTTGCGCTGCGCCGGATCGGCGGCAAGGCCGAGCGCGTTCTCGATTCCCGCATCGCCCGATCCGATGACGGTGATATGCTCGTCAAAATATTCGCCGGGATCGTCGAGCTGGTACTGGATATGCGGCAGGTCGGCGCCGGGAATGCGCAGCAGGTTGGGATTGCCCTGCGTGCCGATGGCCAGCACCACGGCCTCTGCCTCCACAGGCTCTCCGCGCTTCACCTGAATGGTAAAATTGCCCGCCTCGCCGGTGATCGCGGTGACTTCCGCATTGTAGAGCACATTGACCTTGTGTTCCACAATTTGCCGGTCCCAGATGTCGAGGATGGTCTCGCGGCTGCCGGCATCGAAATCGAGATCGGCCCGCAGGACAAGGTTGGATGGCGTGGCCATCACATGCTTGCCCTTCTGGTATTTGAAGATCGTGTCCGAGAGGTGATCGGTCTTTTCGATCAGCACGTGGCTCATGCCCAGGTGTGCGGCATGCGCGGCGGCGCTCAGTCCCGCAGGTCCCGA
>JAHEBH010000043.1 GCA_024642335.1 Erythrobacter sp. | reverse complement strand
AGGACAGTTCCGGCGACGAACATCACCCACGACCAATAGAGGTCGAAATCCACGGCCCAATCCTCATAGATGATATCGAAGCTGCGGATGTTGAGTACGCCACCGGAAGATCCTGCCGAGCCTATGAACAGGCTGACGATGATTGTCAGGAAGATCCCGCAGGGGATTGCCTTGAGAAACGCGGTGATCATCGGAGCCTCCTCAAATCCTGCAAGCCATGATGTCGCAGGCGGCGGGGTGCGTCCAGAGTCCGGGCGCAGATATCCGCATTGTTCTGCCGCAGCGCAGCATTATTGCCGAAGTTGATTCAAAAGATTCACGGCCGGGAAATTGCACAGTTTTTTTTCCGCAGATCGATTTTGGGGCTTGCGCACCGCGCGAGTGAAGAATTTCCCACGCGTCGCGGCGTATTGTATGCATGACACACCCCTAAGAATGGGCATCGAACTGCGGTAAATCCATCTTAACCCTCTTGCGTCCCGATTCACTCCGATTCACTATGGGTTGTGGCAGGGTTGCAGGGGGCACCCACAAGACCTAGATTCGGAGGGCGGTCAAAAGAGTGACCAGTTCGCGCCTCCCGTGGTCGGTCGAAAGGGTGCCCGGGCACTTATGTCTGTGGGCAGGCGGGGGATAAGTTTTTCCCTGCCGACGCATGGAAAAGGATAGGCTGGCAGCAGCCCGACCGATTCGAACACATGCGGAACATCGGGTGGCTTCCGGCAAATGGCCGGAACAGCGGAAATGTATAGGGACGGGCGCGAATATGGAATTCAGGAATACGGACGAAGCAGCCATGGGTCTGGAAGAGAACAACGCAGCCGCGTCCCCGGAAGGCAAAATCGAACAAGCGGCCAAATCCAAGAAGGCAGTGACGATGGAAAAGAAGGATGCGGGCAGTGACGAGCTGGTGGCCGAAGCGGCCGCCGGTGCCCTGGCGGAAGCGGTAAAGGCCGCCGCCACGCCTGAAGGCACGTCCAAGAAGGTCAATGACCGGCGCTTTACCATCGCGACCGATCCCGATCGCGATGCGAACCTGACCGATTTCGGCAAGGAAACGCTGACCGACCGCTACCTGCTGCCCAACGAGACATACCAGGACCTCTTCGCCCGCGTGGCCGATGCCTATGCGGACGACCAGGAGCATGCCCAGCGCCTGTATGATTACATCTCCAGCCTGTGGTTCATGCCCGCAACGCCCGTGCTATCCAACGGCGGCACCACGCGCGGCCTGCCGATCAGCTGTTACCTGAACTCGGTGTCGGACAGCCTTGATGGCATTGTCGGCACGTGGAACGAGAATGTCTGGCTCGCCTCCAAGGGCGGCGGCATCGGCACCTATTGGGGCAATGTGCGCGGGATTGGCGAGCCGGTGGGCCTCAACGGCAAGACCAGCGGCATCATTCCCTTCGTGCGCGTGATGGATAGCCTGACTTTGGCGATCAGCCAGGGCTCGCTGCGGCGCGGTTCGGCCGCCTGCTATATCGACGTCCATCATCCGGAGATCGAGGAGTTCCTCGAAATCCGCAAACCCAGCGGAGACTTCAACCGCAAGGCGCTGAACCTGCACCACGGCGTGCTGGTCACCGACGATTTCATGGAAGCGGTGCGCGCGGGCGAGCAGTTCGAGCTCAAGAGCCCGAAGGACGGCAGCGTGCGCAAGACGGTGGATGCGCGCAGCCTGTTCCAGAAACTGGTCGAAACGCGCCTCGCCACGGGTGAGCCCTATATCGTCTTCGCCGATACGGTGAACCGCATGATGCCCAAGCATCACCGCGACCTCGGCCTCAAGGTCTCGACCTCCAACCTGTGCAGCGAAATCACCCTGCCGACCGGCATCGACCACCTTGGCAATGATCGCACGGCGGTGTGCTGCCTGTCCTCGCTCAACCTCGAAAAGTGGGAAGAGTGGAATGGCGACAAGCGCTTCATCGAGGACGTGATGCGCTTCCTCGACAACGTGCTGCAGGACTATATCGACCGCGCGCCGGACGAGATGGCGCGCGCCAAATATTCCGCCGCGCGCGAACGCAGTGTCGGCATGGGCGTGATGGGCTTCCACTCCTTCCTGCAGATGAAGGGCATCGGTTTCGAAAGCCCGATGGCCAAGGTGTGGAACCTGAAGATGTTCAAGCACATCAGCGCCAAGGCGGAAGAAGCCAGCCTGATGCTGGCGCAGGAACGCGGGCCCTGCCCCGATGCGGCAGAAATGGGCGCGATGGAACGCTTCAGCTGCAAGATGGCGATCGCGCCGACCGCGTCGATCAGCATCATCTGCGGCGGCACGTCAGCCTGCATCGAGCCGATCCCGGCCAATATCTACACGCACAAGACGCTCTCGGGCAGCTTCGTGGTGAAGAACCCCTACCTCGAGAAGATCCTCGACAAGAAGAGCAAGAATTCCACCAATGTGTGGAACTCGATCCTGGAAAAGGGCGGCTCGGTCCAGCACCTCGACTTCCTGACCGACGAGGAGAAGGCGGCGTTCAAGACCAGCTTCGAGATCGACCAGCGCTGGCTGCTCGAATTCGCCGCCGACCGCGCGCCTTTCATCGACCAGGCGCAGAGCCTCAACCTCTTCATCCCCGCCGATGTCGACAAGTGGGACCTGATGATGCTGCACTTCCAGGCGTGGGAGAAGGGAATCAAGTCGCTCTATTACCTGCGCAGCAAGTCCGTGCAGCGCGCAGGCTTTGCCGGCGGAGTGGAGGCCGACAACACCGCCGATCCCGCCAAGTATGAACTGCCGACCACCGATTACGACGAGTGTTTGGCGTGTCAGTAGGGAAATAGACCAGATCCACAACGGGAAGCGGCGGCTGCATTGGCCGCCGTTTTCTTTTTATCCCGGATAGTTGCGTCATCCGAGTTGGTGTGTTATGTGTGTGATACACTAGGGAGGGAGTTCATGACCAAACGCACCATCACCACGGTCATCGCGGCCGTCGGCCTCACCCTGCTCCTTTCGGCCTGCGCCAACCAGATCGACGCAGGTGTTGCGCATGGGGCAGACGTGCCCGGCTTCTGGTGGGGCTTGTGGCATGGCTTCATCTTCCCCTGGGCGTGGATCGGATCGCTGTTCGATAGCGATATCGCCGTCTATGCCGTGCCCAACGAGGGCGGCTGGTACGATTTCGGCTTCTTCCTGGGCGTGACGGTGCTGGGCGGCGGCAGCTTCTTCGGATCGAAGAAAGCCAGGCGCGGCTGAAGGCCGCGGGACTTGCCGCAGCCTGGTGGCACTCCGGCAACAGGTGCATTCCTAACCCGATATTTTGCCAGAAGTGCCCGATCTATAGCGATTTCTTAACTATGCGGGGCGTAAGGCCAGCCTCATGAGTCATGGTGCCAAAAGATATCCGACCCATCACGGTCACGGCGAAGTCGGCTTCAGCCGCTATTTTGTGCTTTATGCGGCGCAGATCAGCTGGGTAGGCCTGGGAGTCTATCTCTATTGGCATGCCTACTGGCCGTCATCCTGCAGGCCGGAAGACCTGCTTGAGATTTACGGCTGCTCGATGCGCCTGCCCGAGAACGGCGGCTGGCGCGAAGCTGCGCTGCTGACCTGGCTGTGGGCGACACCGATCCTCATCATGCTGGAAATCTCGCGCCACTTCTCCAAGGGCGAAGAGTAAGCACAAGCGATTCAGCAGCTTGACTGCCGCAGGTCCTGCGCGCAGTTTCGCCTGCGCAATGGATCAGCACAAACCCGACAAGTCTCCTGCAGAGGGCAGCCTGCTTGCGTCGCATGCCTGGCGTGCAGCCATGGTGCTGCCCGTCTCGGTCTTTGTCTCTTACGGACTTTCGCTTCTGTCCGGGACAGATTGGTGGGAGGCCCTCGGCCCGACGGTGCTGTAGCTTACCGCGTGTGACTGGCTCTGGCGCTGGTTTACCGCGCCGGGAACCAGAGCGGTCGCGTCAGACCTGACCCAGCCGGAAATGGTGGTCCCCGATGAGGCGAAGCAGGGCATGCTTGTGGCGGGCGGAATCGTCGCCGCCATACTGGCTCTCGTTTGGTTGATCTGAAGCGCACCTGACGCCGCGCGATCGGCCCGACTCTTCCACAGCACGCTTCATCGGGCAATTTATCCCCGCAAGAATCTGCCTTCTTGCCTTCGAATTCGCACAATGGTTCCCTATGTTGGAAAGCTAGCGATTCACGCCGGAGGTACCAGATGTCGTTGCTCGAAGCCCGCAAGACCTACAAGCCCTTTGAATATCCCTGGGCTTATGAGTTCTGGAAGCGGCAGCAGCAGGTCCACTGGATGCCCGAGGAAGTTCCTCTGGGCGAGGATTGCCGCGACTGGGCGCAGAACCTCACCGATCATGAACGCAACCTGCTCACGCAGATCTTCCGCTTCTTCACCCAGGCGGATGTCGAAGTGCAGGATTGCTATCACGAGAAATACGGCCGCGTTTTCAAGCCTACGGAAATCAAGATGATGCTGGCCGCCTTCTCCAACATGGAGACGGTGCATATCGCGGCCTATTCGCACCTCCTCGACACGATCGGCATGCCCGAAAGCGAATACGGCATGTTCCTCGAATATGAGGAGATGAAGGACAAGCACGATTACCTGCAGGAATTCGGCGTCGATACAGACGAGGATATCGCCCGCACGCTGGCCATGTTCGGCGGCTTTACCGAAGGGCTGCAGCTCTTCGCCAGCTTCGCCATGCTGATGAACTTCCCGCGCTTCAACAAGATGAAGGGCATGGGTCAGATCGTCAGCTGGTCGGTGCGCGACGAGAGCCTGCACTGCGAAGGCATCACCCGCCTGTTCCACGCCTTCTGCGCAGAGCGCAACTGCCTCACCAAGGCGGTGAAGGAAGACATCATGGACATGTGCCAGAAGACGGTGCGGCTGGAGGATGCCTTCATCGA
Organism: Erythrobacter sp.; assembly: GCA_024642335.1. Classification (GTDB taxonomy): domain Bacteria; phylum Pseudomonadota; class Alphaproteobacteria; order Sphingomonadales; family Sphingomonadaceae; genus Alteraurantiacibacter. Next base: position 16,898 of record JAHEBH010000043.1, on the reverse strand, counting down.
TCTCGCCTTCGAACAGGGCCCCGTGCCCGGCATGACCGCGAAAGAGATCAAGCGCTATATCCGCTATATCGCCGACTGGCGCCTGTCGCAGCTGGGCTTGCCGAGCATCTACATGATCGACGATCACCCGCTGCCCTGGCTCGCCCCGCTATTGAACGGCGTGGAGCACGCCAACTTCTTCGAAACCCGCGCCACCGAATATTCCAAGGGCGCGACCAAGGGCAACTGGCAGGACGTCTGGGCCAGCTTCGACAAACGCCAAGGCGCCAAGGCCGCCAATGAGGTGGAAGCCGTGGACGAAGGGCCCGATATGTTTAGCGAGGGTGGGACCAGCGGAGTGCAGGCGGCGGAGTGATGGAGGCCTCTAGTCCCCCTCCCGCTTGCGGGAGGGGTCAGGGGTGGACATGGGCCGCTTGCGGCCCACTTTTGGAAGGAAGCGGTGTAGCGGTCTTGTGCTTGCCCACCCTGCTGCGACTAGCGAGCAAGCTCGCAAGTCTCGCTTCCCTCCCGCAGGCGGGAGGGATCAGGCGCGTTGCTCCTTTAACCTTTGCACTTGTTGCCTGATGGCCAGTGCCACGCCTTCGGCATTCTTGGATACATCGGTGTTGGTGAAGCGCAGCACGGTGAAACCTTCGCCGCGCATCCATGCATCGCGTTGGGCGTCCTTGGCGGGAGACAGATCATGGCTGAACCCGTCAAGTTCCACCACCAGTTGCAACTCGCGGCACAGGAAATCGGCAAAGTATGGCCCCACAGGCATCTGGCGGCTGAACTTCGCGCCGCATTGGCTGCGGGCGAGGTATTGCCACAATGTGCGTTCTGCAGGCGTAGCTTGGCGACGCAAAGAACGGGCGCGACGGGTGTTGCGGGTCTTCCATTCAGGCATCGCACTTCACCTTGCCCACCCTCGGCCCCTCCCGCAAGCGGGAGGGGGATTTGGGCCCCCTTTGACCCCCCTCAAACCAACTCGCCCCAAATATGCTTCACTCCTCCCTTCGAAAGGAGAGAGAACATGCAGGATACAACGATCGACGATCGCAAGCGGGAACTGCGCAATCTGCTCGACCGGATCGAGGCGCATCCGGAGAGGGCTTTTGCCGAGGAGCGCAAGCGGGTGGCGGTGTTGCAGGGCATGCTGATCGCGCACGAAAAGACGCAGGGCTGAACCGCAGCCTCCACTATCTCTGGCGCGAGGTGCGCCGACCGCGTTAGTCTTAACCCGCGCGGGCGAATCGCCTGCGCCCGCCCAACAAGGAGTCACACCCATGAACACGCGTTCCACCATGCTTCGCAAGTCTGCCACAGCCGCGCTGGCCGGGGCCTTCGCCCTCTCGCTCGCTGCCTGCCAGGCGGAAGAGCCGACCTACGAAGCCGATGCCGAGGATGTGAGCGGCGGCGACCTGGTGGTCGTGCCCGAAGGTGAGGGGGTCGAAGTCGAGCTTCCCGAAACCCCGATGACTCCTGTTGCCGAGGGTGAGGAAGCCGCAGCGGAAGAACCCGCAGCCGAATAATCGCGCCGGGCGCGCGCCCACGCACCTGTCCCAAAGGACACTTGCAATCGCGGGCGCGCGCTCCCATCTTCGCCTCTGCGGACCGGGCCCCTCTGGCGGGCGTGCTTCTTGTGAAGGCGCTCGTGATGTCGGACCGCATCGGACAGCCGATGCGTATCTGACCGGGCCCTCCCCCTCTTGTCCCGGAATCCCAGGCGCATCGGTTGGCCGATCCTCTTGCTGTTCAAGAAGGACGTGTGCCCGTGACCGAATTTCTTTCTGCCGACTGGCTGGGAACCCCTGTGTGGTTCTGGGCCGCCTTCCTTGTCATTGTTGCCCTGCTGACCGCCTTCGACCTCGGCGTGCTCAATCGCGAGGACAAGGAGCTGGGCATTTCCGAAAGCCTCAAGCTCTCCGCCTTCTACATCGCCGTCGCCATGGTCTTCGGCGCATGGGTGTGGATCGAGCGGGGCGCCACCGCGGCGAGCGAATATTACACCGGCTTCTTCATCGAAAAGGCGCTGTCGATCGACAATGTCTTCGTCATCAGCCTGATCTTTTCGACCTTCGCCATTCCGGCCAAGTACCAGTATCGCGCGCTGCTGTGGGGTATCATGGCGGTGATCGTGCTGCGCGGCCTGATGATCGCGGGCGGCGCGGCTCTGCTGGCAGAGGCCTATTGGGTGCTCTACCTCTTCGCCGCCTTCCTGATCGTGACCGGCGTGAAGATGTTCTTTGCAGGCGACGAGCCGATGGATGTGGGCAACAACCCGGCGGTCAAATGGATCAGCACGCATATGCGTGTGACCAAGGAGCTGCACGGGCAGAAGTTCTTCGTGAAGGTGACGGACGAGAAGACCGGAAAGCTGGTGCGCGCGGCGACGCCGCTGTTCCTCGCGCTGGTGGTGGTGAACCTGGCGGATCTTGTCTTCGCGGTGGATTCGGTGCCGGCGATCTTCGCCATCACCACCGATACCTTCATCGTCTACACCAGCAATATCTTCGCCATCCTCGGCCTGCGCGCGCTTTATTTCGCGCTCTCGGCGATGGTGCATCGCTTCCATTACCTGAAGTATGCGCTGGCCGCGGTGCTGGTGTTCATCGGCTCGAAGATCTTCGTGGCCGATTTCCTGATGGATGCTGGCAAGTTCCCCGCTTGGATCAGCCTTGCGGTTACCTTCGGCCTGATCCTGACCGGCGTGCTCTATTCGCTGTGGAAGACCAAGGGGGAGGAGGAGCCGGACTGGCCCGCGCAGGGATGATGCAGGGCGCGCGTCAGCTGCGCAGGACCTCTTCCAGCGCCTTGCCGCGCGCCAGCTCGTCCACCATCTTGTCGAGGTAGCGGATCTCGCGCATCAGCGGTTCTTCCACCTCCTCCACACGCACGCCGCAGACAACGCCGGTGATCTTGTCCCGGCCGGGGTTCATGGCGGGAGCATTGGCAAAGAAGGCTTCGATCGTGCGCTCGTCCGCCAAGGCAGCGGCGAGCGCCTTGCCGTCATAGCCGGTCAGCCATTCGATCACCCTGTCCAGCTCTGCCTTGGTGCGGCCCTTGCGCTCCACCTTGGCCAGCAGCAGCGGATAGACCTTGGCGAAGCTCATCGAATAGATCTTGTGACCGGCCACAGCCCTAGTCCTCCGAAGTGTTCACGGGGTAGGGCGGGATCGGGTGGAGCTTGCTGAACTCCTCGCTCAGCGGCGCATGGCCGAGCGCAGGCCAGTCGATTGCCTCCTGCGGCACTTCGGTCTCCGGCAGGCGGTCGAGCAGGTCGCGGATCAGCGTCAGCCGCCCGAGCCGCTGGTCGTTGTAATCCACTACCGTCCATGGCGCATGGTCGGTGTGCGTGGCGGCAAACATCGCCTCGCGCGCGGCGGAATATTCGGCAAAGCGCGTGCGCGCCTTGATATCGATGGGGGAGAGTTTCCAGCGCTTGAGCGGGTCTTCCACACGCTCGGCAAAGCGCTGTTCCTGTTCCTCCTGGTTGCAGGAGAGCCAGTATTTGAACAGGCGGATACCGTCATCCACCAGCATGCGCTCGAAACGCGGGGCATCGTGCAGGAAGGCCTCCACCTGTTGATCGGTGGCAAATCCCATGACCTTTTCCACGCCCGCGCGGTTGTACCAGCTGCGGTCAAGCAGCACGATCTCCCCGGCTGATGGAAGGTGGGGGACATAGCGCTGGAAATACCACTGCGTCCGCTCGGACTCGCTTGGCTTGGGCAGGGCGACCACGCGGCATTGGCGGGGGTTTATGCGCTCGGTGATGGTCTTGATCGTGCCGCCCTTGCCTGCGGTGTCGCGGCCTTCGAACAGGATCACGATCCGCTCGCCCGTCTCCTGCACCCAGCGCGCCATCGCCACCAGTTCGTGCTCCAGCGGCTCCAGCGCGTCCTCATAGTCCTCGCGTTCCATAGAAGCCTTCCTCTCATTATCGAGAGGCCGCGACAAGGGTGTTCCCGGAATGGGAAAGAATGGATATCAGGGGCGGAAAGTGCCTTGCTCCCCATCCTTTGCAAGTAAGGGTTGGGGTACGGCTAAAAGGAGGAAGAGGAGCAAGGCATTTCGCACATTGCCTGCTTCCTACTGAAGACTCCATTCTGCCTCTATCCGTATGGCTGCGTATCAGGGCTAATACGCAGGGTGGCTAGGCAGTGCGGTTCAAAGCGACTATTGCGCGCATCACTATGACCAATTGCAGTGACAAGACCATGCTCGCCAAGGCCGAAACGCTGATTGAGGCCCTGCCCTATTTCCAGCGCTATGCGGGGCGCAGCTTCGTGGTGAAATATGGCGGCCACGCGATGGGCGATCCCGAAGCGGCGCAGGATTTCGCCGAGGATATCGTGCTGCTGAAGGCTGTCGGCATCAACCCGGTGGTGGTGCACGGCGGCGGGCCGCAGATCGGTGCGATGCTGAAGAAGCTGGGCGTGGAATCGCAATTCGTCGATGGCTTGCGCGTGACCGACGAGGAAACCGCCAGCATTGCCGAAATGGTGCTGTCCGGCGCGATCAACAAGGAGCTGGTCAGCTGGATCAACCGGGCGGGCGGCACTGCAATCGGCCTCTCGGGCAAGGACGGCAAGATGGTGCGCGCGGAAAAGGTCACGCGCACGGTCAAGGATCCGGACAGCCAGATCGAACAGGCGGTCGATCTCGGCTTCGTGGGCGAGCCCAAGGAGGTCGATACCAAGGTGCTCGATACGTTGAGCGCGGCGGGGATGATCCCGATCATCGCCCCGATCGCCACCGACGGGCAGGGCCAAACCTACAATATCAATGCCGATACCATGGCGGGAGCCATCGCGGCAGCGCTGGGCGCTGCGCGGTTGTTCCTGCTGACCGATGTCACCGGTGTGCTCGACAAGCAGGGGAACCTGCTCACCGATCTGCGCCCCTCGGATGTCGCCAGGCTGAAGGAAGACGGCACGATAACGGGCGGCATGATTCCCAAGCTGGAAACCTGTGTCCATGCGGTGGAAGGCGGCTGCGAGGCGGCGGTGGTACTCGATGGCCGCGTGCCGCATGCCATGCTGCTGGAATTCTTCACCAGTCGCGGTGCCGGTACGCTGGTCAGCGCAGCTTAGGTCCACAGTAACCACGCGTATTAGGCGGTTGATACACTCGTCCACTATGGGCTAGAACCTGCCCTGGGGACGGAGAAGGAAAGGTCACCTCGTGCTGCTCATCACTTTGTCGCAGATCATCGGATACCTCATATCGATCATCATTTTCCTGGTGATCGCGCAATTCGTGGTCGGCTTGCTGATCGCCTTCAACGTGGTCAACATGCACAATGATTTCGTGCAGGCGATCTGGCGTTCGATCAATGCCCTGCTCGACCCGATTCTCAACCCCATCCGGCGTTTGATGCCCAATACGGGCGCGATCGATTTCTCGCCGCTGGTGCTTATCGTGCTGCTCAATATCGTGAACATTATCGTCGCGAACCTTGCGCGCTCAGCCTACTGATCTGCCAGGCTTTGACAATCGGCCCGTGCTGGCGCAGGTCGGTTTCATGAAAAACTTCTTTTCCCTGCGCGCTGTGGCCGTGCTTCTGGGTGCCTCGCTCGCGCTTGGTTCCATTGCCTCGCCCGCCGATGCCCAACGCCGCAGGGAGCTGCCTCCGCTGCCGCCGGTGGGCGAGCCGGGCAAGGTTGCCGCCGCCGATATCGCCTTCGCCAAGGCGGCGCGCGAGGACGGGCAATGGACCGCCTTCCGCCGCTTCGCCGCAGACGGTGCCATCCTGCACGGCGAGGAAGGGCCCAACGATGCCGCACCCTGGCTGGCCGCGCAGAAGGACCCCGACAAACCGGTGCAATGGGGGCCGAATTCCATCTGGTCGAGCTGCGACGGATCGCTGGCGGTTAGCTTCGGCAGGTTCCAGAATGCGGAGGGTCTGTTCGGCAGCTATGCCACCGTGTGGGAACTGCAATCCGATCGCGAATACAAATGGGTCTATGATGTCGGTGCGGTGGACGATCCGCAGCCTGCGCCCAAGCCCGCACTGCCCGAAGATGACGAAGACACGATCATCGTATCCGGCCTGGCCATCATCGATGGCAAGGTCGCCGATTGCCGGCGGAGCGGGGATGCACCCCCGCCGCCGCGGGTCTTCGCCGGAGCCGCAGATGCGCAAAGGGGCGGCGGCGTATCGCGCGATTCCACGCTGATGTGGCGCTGGGTCCATGCGGGTGACGGGACGCGCAGCGTGGAGGTCGACTATCTGCGCGAGGGCGCATGGCAGCAGGCGATGGAATTCCGCATTCCGCCACAGGGACAGTAGCCCATGGTCGAACTCTTCCTCTCCGCCTTCGTCACATTGTTCGTGGTGATCGACCCGCCCGGATGCGCGCCGATCTATGCCGGGCTGGTGAGCGATGCGAGCCCGCGCGACCAGAAGAGCATGGCAGTGCGCGCGGCGCTGATTGCCACGGTGATCCTGTTCGGCTTTGCCCTGTTTGGCGAACAATTGCTGGCCGCGCTGCATATCGAGCTCGACTCCTTCCGCATCGCCGGGGGCGTGATGCTGTTCCTGATCGCGCTGGAGATGGTGTTCGAAAAGCGCACCCAGCGGCGCACAGAACGCGCAGACAAGATCCGCGCCCAAAGCAGTCCGGGGACGGAGATCGAGGATGTTTCGGTCTTCCCCATGGCCATGCCCATGCTCGCCGGTCCCGGAGCAATCGCTTCGATCATGCTGCTGATGGCCAAGGCGGAGGGAACCGACCAGACGCTGGTCATCCTCGCCGCGCTGGCCGTGGTCATGGTGCTGACCTTGTTCGCGCTGGTCGCCGCCGTGCCGCTGATGAAGCTGTTCGGCGACAAGGTGGAAGCGGTAATCACCCGCCTGCTGGGTGTGCTGCTGGCAGCGCTCGCTGCGCAATTCGTTATCGACGGGCTGAAGGGAAGTTTTGGGTGAGAGAGAGGCGCGACACTTCTCCCCTCCCGCAAGCGGGAGGGGCCGGGGGTGGGCAGGAGCGCAAGTTTGCTCCTCGCAATACAAGACGCGCCAAAGAACTTCGTCATCACGCCACACTAGCTGAAAGACACCTTTGGAAATTTCTGCGTGGTAGCCAGCTGGGCCACCGATTTTCGCGCCAGATGCCTGTCGGACCCTATTTTTCAGACTTTCTCTGTCGCAGCTGCAGGTTGATCGTCGAACTCGACGGTCATTCGCATGACCTTGCGCCAGACAAGGATCGGCAGCGCGACAGCCACCTAGAGTCGATTGGATATCGAGTCATCCGCTTCTCCAATCGTGATGTGATGGAAAACCCGGAAGGGGTCATTGTCGCGATCAGGCAAGCGTTGGCGCAGGCCCACCCCTAACCCCTCCCGCAAGCGGGAGGGGAACTGGTCTACTGCAAGGTTACATGCCCCTCATCGGGGTCGCCGCGGCTGAAGAATTCCATCAGCTGCACCAATAACTCGCACCGCGTGCGCAGATCGGGCGCTTCGAGCAGCGCCTGCTTCGAGGCATCGTCGAAGGGTGCGATCTGCGACAGGCCGTTGACGAGCGAGACATCGTCGAGCCGCGCGACCGATTCCCAATCCACCGTATAGCCCTGCATGTCGGCAAATTTGCGCGCCTCGCGTTCGAAGCTGGCGCGTTCGACGCTGCTGAGGAATTCGTTTTCCGGCTCTGCGATCAGCTCGGCTTCTACCTGGCGGAACGGCGTGGTGACGTCGAGTTCGCGCATCACGCGGAAGCGCGACACGCCGCTCAGCACGATATTGTAGCGGCCGTCCTCGGTGGTTTCGACATCCTCGATCTTGCCGACGCAGCCGATATCGTAGAGCGGCGCGCCCGCGCGATTGTCCTGCGGCTGGATCATGGCGATGCGACGGTCGCGCGCCAGTGCATCGCCCACCATCGCACGATAGCGCGGCTCGAAGATGTGCAACGGCAATTGCAGGCCGGGATAGAGGATCGCGCCCGTCAGCGGGAAGATCGAGAGGCGCGTCTTCGTCATCCGAACAACAACAGGGAAAGCTTGCGGCGCTGGCCCGAAACCCACGGGTCTTCCAGCCCGACCGCTTCGAAAATCTGCAGCAGCTTGGCCCTTGCCGCACCTTCGCTCCACGCCGGATCGGCCTGCACCATCTTGAGCAGCACATCGGCGGCTTCATCACGCGCGCCGGCGGCAAAGGCACCTTCGGCCAGTGCCATCTGAGCATCCATATTGGCGGGATCGGAAGCGACGGCATCGCGCAGGGCCTGCAATTCGCTGTCATCGACATCGGCGGCGACCAGTGCGAGCGCGCTATAGGCCGATTGTACCGCCGGCTCCTGCTGGATCTCGGGCGGCAGGCCGTCATAGGCCGCCTGTGCATGGTCCTTGTGGCCACCTGCGATGAGCGCGCGGATCAGGCCGGCGAAGACTTCGGGCCTGCTCTGGTCAAGCTGCGCGATCTGCATGAACATTTGCGCGGCCTGTTCGGCAGCACCTTCAGCCAGTGCATCTTCGGCGGCCTGGATCAGCTCGGCAATACTGGGTCCGTCATCCGCGCCACTTTCGCCGCCCTTGATCGGAAGCTGGCCCAGTATCTGGTCGAGTGCGCCCTTCAGCTGCGATTCGCTGCGGGCCGAGGTGAGGTCTGCCACCGGCTGGCCCTGGAACATGGCATAGACGGTGGGGATGGACTGCACCTGGAACTGGCTGGCGATGAAGCGTTCCTCATCGACATTGATCTTGGCCAACACCACGCCCTTGTCGGCATATTCGGCGCAAACTTTCTCGATCATCGGCGCCAGCGCCTTGCACGGCCCGCACCATTCGGCCCAGAAGTCGAGGATCACAAGCTTGGTCTGGCTGGGTTCGACCACCTGCTTCTGGAATCGTTCGACGGCTTTCTGTTCGTCCAGATTGAGACCCATGCTTGCCAATTGGCTGCTCCTGCTTGCGCGATTTGTTTTGTGAACCCCCTATGTGGCGTATCGGGCGGATTTGTGAAGGGCGAAGAGCGTATTTGCTACAAGTAGTCTTGCCCGCAGATTGTCTCTTGCGCACATCACAAGCCGGTGTTAGTGGCGCGCCTCCCCACCGGGACATGCGCCAATTTGCTGTTTCGGTAGAGCGCTAGTGAGCGGGCGTAGCTCAGGGGTAGAGCATCACCTTGCCAAGGTGAGGGTCGGGCGTTCGAATCGCCTCGCCCGCTCCACTTTCCGTTACGAAGCAGATATCTCGACATGCTCTGCCGTGGCGGTTAGCCATGCGTGCAAGGGAGAGCTTCATGGGCATTTTGCAGGGTCAGGTTGCACTGGTGACAGGCGCAGGGCGCGGTTTCGGGCGCGCGATTGCGGAGCGGCTTGCAGCGGAGGGGGCCAGGGTTGCCTTGCTTGCCCGGTCGATCGCGCAGATCGAGGAAGTCGAACACGCCATAGCCGATGCCGGGGGTGAGGCCGTGACCATCCGCTGTGATGTCACCGATCCAGATTCGATCCGCCATGCCGTGCACGCGGTGGAGACGGTGCTGGGTCCGCTTGACCTGCTTGTTTCAAATGCCGGTGTGCCGGGGCCTTTCGGGCCCTTGTGGGAAGTCGACCCGGGCGAATGGTGGCGCGCGCAGGAAATCCATATCCGCGCGCCCTTCCTTTTGATGCATCACGTGCTGCCGGGCATGGCCAGTCGCGGGCGTGGGCGGGTGATCTGTGTGTCTGCCAAGGCGGTGCGCATCGTTGCGCCGCATCTTTCCGCCTACTGCGTAGGCAAGACCGCGCAGAACCGGCTGGTTACCCAGGCTGCGGCAGAGCTTGCCGGAACGGGCGTTGCCACATTCGCCATCGATCCCGGCTTTGTCCCTACACAGCTTGCGCGCGATACGATGGAGGACGAAGCCGCGCAGAAATATCTCGGCGGCATGGTCGATCGGCTCAAGGAAAAGTTCGACGACCCGGAAGCACAAGGCGATCTTGCGCGCTGCGCGCAGCGCTGTGTCGATCTTGCCTCGGGGCGCTATGATGCGCTGTCGGGCGGCTATTACGAACTCCCCGACGATCTGGACGAGGCTCTGGCGGCGAAACAGGTCGGGGAAGCCAAGGGCTAGCCCGCCCCGTTGACCTCGTCGCCTTCCTCGTAACTGTCGAGTTCGTCACCCGAAAGCTGTACGATATGCAGCAGATTGGTCGCGCCCGACCGGCCGAAGGGCACGCCCGCCAGCATGGCGATATTGTTCCCTGCCCCGCCAAAGCCGTGGCGCAGCGCCATGCGCTTGCCCTTGGCGATCATCTCCTCAAAGGAACCGATGTCGCGGGTGGCCACCGGATGCGCGCCCCACAGCAGGGTGACTCGGCGCGCCACCTGGACCGACGGGGTCAGCACCATCAGCGGCACATTGGGCCTTTCGCGCGCAACGCGGCGCGCGGTGGAGCCGGACGAGGTGAAAACGCATATGGCCTTGAGCGCGATCGTATCGCCGATGGTCATACAGGCATGCGCCAGTGCATCGGCCGTGGTGCGATCGGGCGGGGTATCGAGCATCCGCACGCGGGCCTTGTAGGCCTCGTCAGCTTCCACCTGGCTGGCGATCGAATCCATCATCATCACGGCTTCTTCGGGCCAGCTGCCCGCTGCCGTCTCCGCGCTGAGCATGATCGCATCGGCCCCGTCATAGACCGCATTCGCAACGTCGGAGACTTCGGCGCGCGTCGGCGTGGGGCTATCGATCATGCTTTCGAGCATCTGCGTTGCCACGATCACCGGCTTGCCGGTGAGGCGCGTGGCATTGACGATCCGCTTCTGCAGCGGCGGCACCTCCTGCGGCAGGAGCTCCACGCCCAGATCGCCGCGGGCCACCATCACGCCATCGGCCGCAGCGATGATCTCGTCGAGCCGTTCGATCGCCTGCGGCTTTTCGATCTTGGCGCACAGGAAGCCGCGCCCGCCCATCAGCTGCTTGGCTTCCTCGATATCTGCCGGACGCTGGACGAAGGAGAGACCGATCCAGTCCGCGCCCTGTTCCATGGCGAAGGCGAGATCCTTGCGGTCCTTCTCTGTCAGCGCGGGGATCGGAACCTCGGCATCGGGCACGTTCACGCCCTTGCGGTCCGAAATCACGCCGCCAACTTCGGCCACGCAATGGACCGCGTCCATCGTCATGTCCCTGACCCGCAGGCGGATCTTGCCGTCGTTGATCAGCAAGCGCTGGCCCACCGCCAGGGCTTCGAACAATTCGGGATGCGGCAGGCAGACGCGCGTATCGTCGCCCGGGGTCTCGTCGCGGTCGAGCGTGAAGGCCGCGCCATGGGCGATCGTGGCCTTGCCATCCTTGAAGGTGCCGACGCGCAGTTTGGGACCCTGCAGGTCGCACAATATCGCGATGGGGCGGCCGAATTCCTCCTCCAGCGCGCGGACCGTGCGGAAGTTCACCGCATGCTGGGCATGTTCGCCATGGCTCATGTTGAAGCGGAAGGCGTCCGCGCCGGCACGGAACAATTCGCGCAGCACATCGGGGTCGCTGCATGCCGGACCGACAGTGGCGAGGATCTTGACCTTGCGGGCGCGGGGCGTGAACTTTGTCATGAGCGCAAGCCTATGGCAGAGCGGCGCTACAAAACAAGGACACATGATGACCGATTCCACCGATCCGATCGACCAATTGCCCGATGATGTAGCCGCTGCGGCCTTTCGCCGGTTGGTGAAACACCTCCAGCACCGCCATGACGCGCAGAATATCGACCTGATGGGCCTCAGCGGCTTCTGCCGGAACTGCCTGGCAGACTGGATTCGCGATGCCGGCTTTCCCGGTGACAAGGGCGAGGCACGCGCGGTGATCCACGGCATGGAGATGGAAGATTGGAAGGCGAGGTACCAGACCGAGGCCACACCCGAGCAACTCGCGCGTATGGCTGCGAGTTTGAAACTCAACAAGCAATAGAGTTCCTCCCCGCCGTCCTGAGCTTGCGAAGGGCGATGGGGAGGGGGACCACCGGAACGGTGGTGGAGGGGCGTTGCACTACCATGCCCCTCCGTCAGACCCAGTCGGGCCTGCCACCTCCCCATGAGCTTTGCTCACAGGGAGGATTTCCACAGCATGCCGCTTCACGCTTTGATTGCTCCCCGCTATCGCAGCGCCAACTGATTCTCACATTTGACCGGAGTATATGATGGCCGATGCCACCGATGACCGCCTGCGCCTGCTGATCGAGCGCATCGAACGCCTCGAGGAAGAGAAGAAGGGCATCGCCGACGATATTCGCGACGTCTATGCCGAGGCCAAGGCGGTGGGTTACGACACCAAGATCATGCGCCAGATCGTGCGCCTGCGGAAAATGGACAACAATGACCGCCGCGAGATGGAAATGGTTCTCGAGACCTACAAGGCCGCATTGGGCCTCGGCTGATGTGATGGAGCTGCGCGACGCCAGGGCTGACATGGACGCCGGGCGCTGCGCGGAAATCTATTCGCCCTTCGTGACCGACAATTGGGTCAGCTTCGAAGTTGATCCGCCCGATGCGGCGGAAATGGCGCGGCGTATCCGCAAATACGGCGAGAGCCACGCCTGGCTGGTCGCCGAGGAGGGCGGGCAGCTCGCAGGCTATGCCTATGGCTCCCCGCACCGGGAGCGCGCGGCCTATTCGACCTCCTGTGACGTCGGCATCTATGTCGATCCGGCCTTCGCCCGCGGCGGCGTGGGCCGGGCCCTGTTTGCCGCCTTGCTGCCGCGCCTTGCAGAAAAGGGATACCACGCAGCCTTTGCCGGTATTGCTTTGCCCAATGACGCGAGCATCGGCCTGCATGAGGCGATGGGTTTCGAACTCATCGGCATCTACCGCGAAGTCGGCTGGAAATGCGATGGCTGGCGCGATGTCGGCTGGTGGCAGCGATTGCTCTAGCTCCATTGCCCGCCACGCGCCCATTCGCTAGGGCAGCGGCAACATTCCAAGACAAGACCAAGAAGTGAACTATGGCAGGCCATTCCAAATTCAAGAACATCATGCACCGTAAGGGTGCGCAGGATAAGAAGCGCTCCAATCTCTTTTCCAAGCTGAGCCGCGAAATCACCGTGGCGGCGAAGATGGGCATGCCCGATCCGGACATGAATCCGCGCCTGCGGCTGGCGGTGAATGCGGCCAAGGCGCAGTCCATGCCCAAGGACAACATCCAGCGCGCGATCGACAAGGCATCGGCCAACGACGGCGAGAACTACGAGGAAGTGCGCTATGAAGGTTATGGCCCGGGCGGCAGCGCGATCATCGTCGAGGCGCTGACCGACAACCGCAACCGCACCGCCTCGAATATCCGCACCATCTTTTCCAAGAATGGCGGCAATCTCGGCACCGAGGGCTCGGTGGCGCATGGCTTCGAACGCAAGGGCATGATCGAATATCCCGCCAGCGCCGGGGACGAGGAAACCGTTCTCGAAGCCGCGATCGAAGCGGGTGCGGACGATGTCGAAAGCAGTGAAGACAGCCATGTCATCTGGACCGGGATGGAGGCGCTGCACGAGGTCGCGGGCGCGCTGGAAAAAACTCTGGGTGAAGCCAGCGAGACCAAGCTCGCCTGGAAGCCCAATCTCACCACCGAACTGGACGAAAGCGCCGCGGGCACGCTGCTCAAGCTGGTCGATGCGCTGGACGACGATGACGATGTGCAGACCGTCTGGGGCAATTACGACATCTCAGATGAGGTGATGGAGAAGCTGGGGTGACAACTCCCCTCCCGAAATCGGGAGGGGCTGGGGGTGGGCATGGGCCCAATGGGCCCACCCCGCTGCGACTGGGGCTCGCCGGTGGCTCGCCAAGTCTCGCGACCCTCCCGCGAGCGGGAGGGTTGGAATAACGTGATCATCCTTGGCCTCGATCCCTCGCTCAGCTGTACCGGCTGGGGGATTGTGCGGGCCGAGGGGAGCCGCATTTCGCATATCGCCAATGGCCAGGTGAAGACCGATCCCAAGGCACCCATGGCGCGCCGCCTGTCGCATTTGCAGAGCGCGCTAGATGCGGTGATTGCCGAGTACCGGCCCGACCGCGCGGCGGCGGAAGAGGTTTTCCTCAACAAGAACCCGCAATCTACGCTGAAGCTGGCGCAGGCGCGCGGCGCGGTGCTGGCCGCTTGCGGTGCGGCCGGGCTGGAAGTGCGCGAACATGCCGCGCGCGCGGTCAAGAAGGCGGTGGTGGGCACGGGCGGGGCGGAAAAGGAGCAGGTGCAGGCCATGCTCAAGGTGCTGCTGCCCGGTGCGACAATTGCTGGTGCCGATGCGGCGGATGCGCTGGCAGTGGCCATTGCCGATGCGCATCTGGGGGGCAGGTAGTTCCCCGCTCATCCTGAGCCCGTCGAAGGATCGTTCTTCCTTTCGCGGAAAACCAAGGACAGACCTTCGACAAGCTCAGGGCGAGCGGTGTAGGGGTGCCGCATGTTCCTGGTGGTCTTCCGCAACCGCAAGCGCGCCGATATGGACGAGGCGGCCTATTCTGCCGATGCCGCGCGCATGGTCGAGCTGGCAGAGGCGCAGCCCGGCTTTATCTCCTTCAAGAGCTACACTGCAGATGATGGCGAGGTGATCGCCCTGTCCGAATGGGACAGCGAGGAGGCGGCGCGCGCCTGGGGCCGCGATGCCGAACATCTTGTGGTGCAGGGCAGGGGCCGCGCCGAATATTACGCCAGCTACACGCTGTTTGCCTGTACGAACCCGCGCGTGCATCGCTTTGAAGCGGAGTAAGCGGGGCTTTCCTACAGGATGTGGATGAGCTTAGCAGGGGGCATGACTTGCCGCTGCCAAGCCCGCATCATCCGCCGCGCAGGAGAAGGCGTTTTCTCCTTTGGACAGTGTTAAATGTGTAAACTTTGTTCAGGATCACAGGGGTTCAGATGAATATCGCGTTCTACGGCATTCCCAATTGCGACACGGTAAAAAAGGCTCGGGCCTGGCTCGATGCGCAGGGCATCGCCTACACGTTCCATGACTACAAGAAGGAGGGCGCCAGCCCTGCCAAGGTCGCAAGCTGGATTGCCGATGCGGGCACGGACATGGTGCTCAACAAGCGCGGCACCACCTACCGTGCGCTGTCCGATGCCGAAAAGGCGCAGGCCGACGATGCGGCAGGCACAACGAAGCTGCTGGTTGCCAATCCCAGCATGATCAAGCGGCCGGTGGTGGAATATGCTGGCGGCCTGCTGTTAGGCTTCAAGCAGGCAGAATGGGAAGCTGCGCTGAAGTAGTCCTGCGTCAGGTGGCCTTCACGGTGACGATATAGTTGAGCGCCAGATCGTCAGACAAATGCAGCCCCTTGGAGAGCGACCAGGCGATGCCGCGCGGCTCGCCCATCGCAAGGCCTGCATCGCAAAGCAGTTCGCGCAGTTCGTCAGGAGTTACGAAATCATCCCAGTGATGCGTGCCCTTGGGAACCGCGCCCAGCGCCTCCGCCGCGCCGATCATCAGCAGGCGGCTCTTGGCAGTGCGGTTGGGGGTGGAGAGGACCATCAGTCCTCCCGGAGCGAGGTGTGCCGCCAGTTCGCGAAGGAAGGCAGGCTTGTCGGCCACATGCTCGATCACTTCGAGGCAGGTGACGAGGTCGAACTGGCCGAGGCCGAGCGACCCGAGCTCGCCATGGCTATAGGTGATCGCGAGGCCCGCACCCTCCGCATGCGCCTTGGCAGCGGCGATATTCTCCGCCGCTGCATCGACGCCGGTCACGCTCGCGCCCAATCTCGCCAGCGGTTCGCACAGCAGGCCTGCACCGCAGCCGACGTCGAGCGCGCTCTTGCCCGCGAGCGGTTTGATGGAGGAAGGATCCCCGCCCCAATGCCGGTCTATCGCGTCACGCAGAAAACCCAGCCGCACCGGGTTGAGCCTGTGCAGCATGGCGCTCGAACCCTTCGGATCCCACCAATCCGCGGCTAGCGCACCGAAATGCGCGGCCTCTTCGGGCCGGATGGTTTCAGACGCGGCGCTTGCATCACCCATGTCCTGCCCCTAACAGCGCGCGAAGCTTCGAGCCAGACTCGATTGGTACCAACAGGGCATAAGGCAGGGGAACTCACTTGGCCCGTATCGTGATGAAATTCGGCGGCACGTCGATGGCCGGCACTGAGCGCATCCGCCGCGTTGCCAACATCGTGCGCGCGCAGGCGGCGGGCGGAAACCAGGTGGCCGTGGTCGTATCCGCCATGGCGGGCGAGACCGACCGGCTGGTGGGTTTCTGCCGCGAGGCGAACGCGCTTTATGACCCGGCGGAATATGACGTGGTGGTTGCCAGCGGCGAGCAGGTGACCAGCGGCCTTCTGGCCATGACCTTGCAGGCGATGGGCTGCAAGGCGCGCAGCTGGCTGGGCTGGCAGGTGCCGATCAAGACCGACGATGCCCATGCCAAGGCTCGCATCGAGGAAATCGACGCACCCGAACTCATCGCCAGCATGGAAGCGGGCGAGATCGCCGTGATCCCCGGCTTCCAGGGCATTACGCCCGGCGGCCGCATCACGACGCTGGGTCGCGGCGGGTCGGATACGTCCGCCGTGGCCGTGGCCGCCGCGCTCAAGGCCGATCGCTGCGACATCTACACCGACGTTGACGGCGTCTACACCACCGACCCCAGGATCGTGGCCAAGGCGCGCAAGCTCAAGAATGTCACTTACGAGGAAATGCTCGAACTCGCCTCTGTCGGGTCGAAAGTGCTGCAGACCCGCTCGGTCAGCCTGGCGATGAAGGAAAAGGTGCGCGTACAGGTGCTGTCCTCCTTCATCGACGATGGCGCGCCGCCTGCGGACAGCCTGCCGGGCACCATGATCGTGCCGGACGAGGAAGTGGAAGGACTGGATATGGAACGCCAACTGATCACCGGGATCGCCGCCGACAAGAACGAGGCGAAGGTCATCCTCACCCGCGTGCCGGACAAGCCGGGCGCGGTGAGCCACATCTTCGGCCCGCTGGCTGCCGCAAACATCAACGTTGACATGATCATCCAGAA